>JAZFTJ010000001.1:0-5780 GCA_036446635.1 Hydrothermarchaeales archaeon (SeqCode)
ACAGTACAGAGAGACTATGCCAGCAGGCGTTTCGATTTTGCCTGTCCAGATCGTGCCTGGTGCTGATAAGTATCAGCTAACACTCTGGATAGACTTGGAGCACTGCACAGGTTGTCATGCGTGCAGTATTCAGTGCAAGGCTGAGAACAATACGCCGCTTGATGTGGACTATAACCGCGTCATATATGTTGAGCAGGGCAGCTATCCGAACACGAAGAGGCTCTATGTGCCTATGCCGTGTATGCATTGTGGTAAGCCACCATGCCAAGCTGCTTGTCCGGTAAGAGCTATCAGCAAGCGTGCTAAGGACGGTATTGTCCTTATCGACGGCGACAAGTGCATTGGCTGCAGGTACTGCATATGGGCTTGCCCATTCGGTGCGCCCCAGTTTAACGCGGAGACGCGTGTGACCGAGAAGTGCACCCTCTGTTCGCATAAGACTACAGATGCAAATGAGAACCTCACTGGTGCTGTACCAGCGTGTGTTTCTACCTGCATTGGTAGGTCTAGGTACTTTGGCGACATGAACTCGCTCTCTACCGTTAAGAGGCAGAACAGAGCGATTAGGGTTGGCAAAGGCGCTGCTGGAGCACAGCCGAGTGTCCTGTACTCGTAAAGTAGACGAAATAAATATAAGGGGAATTTTTTTCCCCTTCTCTTTTCTTTTTTTTAGACACCATTTTCAGCCAATAACTTTTTTCTTCAGCTAAGCTCTTGTCAAAAAACCAATTTTGGCAAAAATTCGGAACAAATTGGGATCGAATTAGGAATAAGCTTAATTATGTTACTGATATTACACTAATAGGAAGTGAAATGAAGACTACAAAACTAATATTATGTCTCATAATATTGCTTATAGCTACATCTGGATGCATAACCGGGGGGGAGACACAAAAAGAAGAACAAGTCACACAGACAACTGTTGTCATGACAACAACCGCACCTACAACACAACCACCAAAAATATCGTCAACCCCCCCATTGCTAGGAGTAGAATATCAGGAAATCTCAGTACAAGAAGTAATGGAGAAGATCGAAAATAAAGAAGATATCCTCATTCTCGACGTCAGAAGCCCAGGGGAATTTGAAGAAGGATACATAGAGGGAGCAATACTAATACCATTCCAAGAATTGGGGCAGAGACACAAAGAACTCAATGTACTTACAGACAAAGAGATCATAGTATACTGCAAAGCAGGAGTAAGAAGTAAGAACGGAGCACAGCAGCTAACAGAGCTAGGATACACTAATGTGAAAGAAATGGGAGCCGGAATAGATGGATGGGCAGCAGCAGGAGGCGAGGTTGTCAAACCAACAACCATACCAGTACCTACAACAACATCCCCCCCTAAAACAACATGGGCACCCACGACCACAACGCCTCCAACTACAGCACCATCTAAGATATATTTTAAAGGAGAACCCAACATTATAGTGCCAACAGACAAAGAGACAGAATTTTCAATAAAAACTTATGATATAATCCAGATCGGAGATGCCTTGCTTTCTTATCATTATGACGCTGGACAATGTGTAGCATTACAGACATGGGAGTTTGCGGTCTATAGGAACGAAGGAGGCAACTGGGTGTATGAAAAATCGGTGGCATACACTGAAGGCGGAAAAGTGACCGTCCCACCAACTGATTGGAGCCAGATGTTCCACGATAAGACAGATGCCTTGGACAACTATGACATCCTAATAAAATACGGCACCCTCGGGAAACTTACAGTAACATCAATACCCAAATAAAAACGAGATAACAAATCACATTTTTATGGTTTGAAACTAAAGTAAAAATCATCGATCCATCAGCCATATTTTCTATTTTTTAAAAAAATTCTTATTCCAGATTGATGATAAAAATCTAGCAAAAAATTTTAACATGTTAGATGAAGTTATTTAGAGCGTGGAGACTATGAGCGATAACGAAATTCCCGAGAAGATAGAGGAAGAAGAGAAGATACCCATATCCCATGAACACCCGGGGTATATGGGGGAAGAAGAGGTTGAAGAACGTGAGAAACCAATACTCATTATAATTGATGATGATAAAAAGACACGAAAAATCGTCAAGAAAGCATTCAAGAAAGAATTCGATGTAGTAGACCTAGAAGATGGAAAGAATTGTATAAAAATCTTGATAGAAGAGAGACCAACACTCTTGCTCCTAAGCGAAGATACATCAACCGTTGACGGATGGAGTATCATGGAGAAAATAGAAGATGAATCCATGTATAGCCAAGTGTGGATGAGGGACTTACCAATAGTGATGTTCTCTGATAAAGAACCCACTCTAGAATTGAGCCAGCGAGTTAACATCGAGAAGATCGTAGATTACATAACCAAACCCTTTGAAAAAGAAGAGATCCAAGAAAGAGTGAATAGGCTCATCAAAAAGCTAGAAAAGAGCAAGAAAATAAGTGACACCGCACGAAACAGAAGCGTTAGAGTCGGAGAGGAATACGAGAGGATCTCAAAAGCCCTATATCTACGCCAGCGCCTGATAAAACCGGTAAGAGAAGAGCTGAAGAAAATAAGAGAAGAAGGGGATGTAGAAGAAATAATAAAATTTGAAAAAGCCCTCAACGACCAGATGGCCACAATAAACTTCTACAGAAGGAGAACAAAAGAGATAGAAGCTTTAGCAAAGAAATGGAAAGACGTGGAGAAGCCAGAGTTTATGCAAAAATAAGTCCTATACTAATCTCTCCATCAATGTCCCCTAATAATATTTAATCTTAGAAAAAGCCTAATTTTTCGGGTTATTACCAAGAAAACAATCCAAAAGCTTTTTCATTGTAACAATAATAACACGGCTGCTTAGGGGAAGATGAAATGCCAAAGCTGTTCCTCAACCAAGATATAATATTCAAAAAACGAGAAGGCCAATATTACGTATACAACAATCGCACAGGGTCGCTGTTTTATGGAAAAAAAGAGCTCTGGAAATTCCTCAAATCTTTTAGAACCGGACAAGAGCTTGAGGCCCTAAAACGAAAGCCATCTTTCACTAAGTGGGAGAAACTCCTCCCGAATTTGATAGGGACAAAATATCTATTGCATGACTCAGGAGACGAGATCGAGCTATACCTCGATTTTTTTCCAACCAGGACATATTACACGGTCTACTATAAACACGAAGAAGGCACGGATATTGCCATCTATCGGATCGGACCCCACGGAGATCCGGACTTCGAAATAATAACCCTCAAAGGAACGGCAAAGGAACTGTGGGATCTATGCAATGGAAATAACACAGTACACCAACTCATCGCACATTTTTCAGAAAAGATGGGGGGAAATTACAAGGATACAAAGCATGATATTTTCGAGAAGATGAAGGAATGGACATCTTTAGATGCTCAAATTTTAAAGCTTCTCCCACAATCCCTTTTAACATACGATACAATACCACCACACATCATCTCACCTGCGCCATTTATCCCAAGACTCAAAGTCTCAGCCCCCAAGCAAGCTATAGACACTCGCAGATATCACATCTCCGAGATCGAAGAAGGATATCACCAGTTTGAAAGAGTAGAATCCACCCTAGCCCATATCTATAGGGTTCCACATCCACTCTTAGGTGGGAAAACATATGGAGAGGCATTTCTCACACGACTCTTGGAACTAAAACCCATAGAAAAAGGAAGCAGAATACTCGAGATTGGCGGGGGTCATGGAGATGTCTCAAAAGAGATTCTCGTTAAACTAAAAGAGACAAAACCAGAAATATTTTCCACCCTCACATACATACTATATGATCTCTCTCCCCAGCTTATTAAATCTCAGAGGAGACTTCACAAAGAAGCAGGGGTTCATGTTGAACATATTCACGGTGATGCAGAGTTTCTTGCATTAGAAGATGCGTCCATCGACATGATCTTCAGCAATGAAGTGATAGCTGATTTTCTAACCCCCGAGTTAACTTTAAAAGAGGTAAAAAAGTTACCTGATAAACATGGGATCCCCATCAACCAAGATTTTCTGGATACTTTAAAAGATGCCCCCAAACGTTTTAGATTGAACTTAGGAGCCTTTTTACTTCTAAAAGAGATCCAGAGGGTGTTAAAACCCGGCGGGATCGCAGTCATCACCGAATATGGTGATCCAGATCGCCTACCATTTCTCGCGGAGCACCTTGACCATGCCGAATATACTATCCACTTTGGGCAGATGGTTACAATAGCTAAAGAGTTAGGGTTAAATGTCCGTTTGTCAGATGCCTTAAAGTTCCTTGACTTCCAACTTGAAGTGGAGCTTATCACGCATCCTTCATTTCAGGCAGCCTTTCGTATACTCGAACACCATGGAATATATCTTCCAAATATCAACTACACCAAAGAACTTTTCAGAGAACAGGTCGAAGAAAAAGCCGACTCCATGAAAAATATTCAGTTTGCAAAGGCTACTGAAGAGCACATAGAAATGGTGAAGTTCCTGATCTGTGAAAAGTCCGCTAACTAATGATATCTGTTACCAGGTATCTTTGGCCTCATGAACATTGCCAAGATCAGATTAATGGGGGTCATCCTTTTTATCTATCAAAATATTTTACCTTGTTATGGGGGCGGATTTTTGTCGGTAAGAAAAGGTGGAAGTATATTATACAAATTATAGATCATGGTAATCGGATATTGTTTGAAGGGATCTGAATATGGCAAATATAAAGTATAAATGTCCATTATGCGAGCGTTCGGCTGTTATAAAGACTATATGTCCTGTCTGCACTAGGCCAATGGTAGAGGTATGCGCAAGGTGCGATCGACCCGTTAAAAATTGTATCTGCGGCACAGATCTTGAGCCTCCTAAACCAAAGACCGAGATTCCTTATGATTACGAAAAGATCGTATACCGATGTCCAGATGGGTGTGGCGACGAAGCAAAATCCTACACAGAATGTGGAAGTTGCAATAAGGCAATGGTAGAGGTAATTATATGCAGCATCTGTGGTGAAACTGCAGAAAACTGTTATTGCGATTACGAGGCAATCAAAAAAGAGGCTGAAGAATCAGAGGAAGAGACGGGTGAGGAGACCGAAGGTGCTGAAGAAGAATCGAAAGAATCTCAGGGCATTGAAGAAAAGGATTAACTTACTTTCCTATCAAATCCTCTTTTAGGAAAGAATAATAAAAAATTCAACATAACGAAAAAAGGGGACCACGAAAATATAGTGCACAGTATTTTCAAAAACTCTCTCCATCCCCCATAATATGCTCTAGCTTTACTCTTCCGCCCCTATTATCGTCTTAGTAGAGGTCACGCCCCCAATCTCCCTTATCTTATCAACAATATAGTTGATCTGTCTAAGCTCCGGAGACTCAAGAATGATTAGAAAGTCGTATTCGCCAAAAAGGTGCAATAGCTCCCTAACACCCTCAAACATCGAGAGCTTCCTACGCACATGGGCTTCTTTTCCCAGTTCAACGTTTATCATGCAGACAGCTACAACCATAGTTATCGACTTTTTCTAGTGGCACATAGCCTTATATATCTTTCTGTCTACCAGAGCCAGTTCTCTAATTCATCCACAAGATAATCCCCTATTTCTTCGTAATAGCCATTGGCCATTATCTGGTAAAAGATGGAACTTCTTAGGCTCCTCTGCATGGCTATAAGTATCCACCATCCCTCTAGCCTTCTTTTGACAGTTTATTGAGCATATCCAGGTCCTCTTCGGTGTTCACGTTGAAGAAGGTTAAAAGTTCAGGATCATATTTCCTAAATTCCGCGATATCAACTAGCTTTATGTTGCCAAGAAAACGGGTCATGTTTCT
>JAZFTJ010000002.1:0-5533 GCA_036446635.1 Hydrothermarchaeales archaeon (SeqCode)
AAAAGGAATACCAAAAACCCGACAGTCTCTGAGCTTGAGGAAGAGATAAACGAACTAGTCTACGAGCTATACGGTCTAAAGAAGAAAGACAAAAAGGTCATTGAAGAGTTTTTGGAGAAGTTTTAGAGGAAAGATAGGATGTACTCAAAATATGGCCCATTAAATGACTCATTCATGACCCATTGGGTAGCTCAAGTCTACAACCTCACAGGAGAGGAGCGGGATAGGTAGAGCGATAAAATATAATATATTATGGAAGTTATGATTTGCACGCAAATTGCACGCAAATTGCATGCAAATATAGACACGGTGTGTAAGTAACCTTGCGGTGACAACGAAAGATGTGGGGAGACCCACACATTATGTATCGGTTGGCGATTAATTGGCTATTAGTTGGTGATTAAGATAATAGAATTAACAAGTATTATCTAAGCTCCACTACCGCCCAGGCAAGAAGATAAGCTTGGAGGTCCATCAAAGAGTTTTCGGATGATTGATAAAAATGTTCCAAGAGGCGACAAAAGAAGAGAGAACTCAGTACTACGCCGAGGAGTGGAAACCATCTGACATACCAAGCTTTCTAAGAGACTCCATCACATACCGTGAGTTTGGTTTTGATCACGACGGATCCGGGCCGAGAGACAGGTACAATCAATTCAAAGACATGGCCCAATTGGAGGTGTTCTTAAAGAACCGGGGTCCCTATGCAGTATATTCAAGCATTTCATATTATGAAGAACCGTCCAATAGGAAGGGCTACCAGAAGGCAGAGCTAGTCTTTGACATTGACGCTAAAGACCTTCCCGTGAAGAACTGTTGTATCAAAGGAGAGGTCTGCGAAGTCTGCCTTGAAACAGCCAAGGATGTTGTCCTGAACATCGAGGAGATCTTGAAAAAAGAGCTGGGCATTAAGAGTATAAACTTCGTTTACTCTGGCCGGGGCTATCATATGCGAATCCTGGACGAGGACATTATGATGTTTACAGATGTAGAAAGGGCTTATATCCTAGATTATGTCAGCGGGAGCACCCTTCCAAAGAAGACCGCAAAAAGGGATCCGTGGCTTTTGACCAAAGGGCACACTAGGATTTTTAAAAACAGGGTTAAATGGATGCTTAAAAACATGAGCCTTAAGGATCTGGAGAACATACCAGGAATAGGCAGAATTACAGCACGAGAGCTGTATGCGGCGAAGGGCAAGATCATAGAAGAGATCGACGAAACCGGGGACAAGCTTAAAGCAGAACATCCATTCAAGACGCTGGAGGACATTCTCAAGGAAAAAAGATATGCTCAATTTCTGGATTATATCACAAGGCTTAACGCAAGTATCCTAGATGCAAAGGTCACAGTAGATGTGAAGAGAATCCTTAGGCTGCCTTCATCTCTTCATTCAAAGGCGAGCATGAAGTGCATGATGATAGACGATTTAGAGAGGTTTGACCCTCTAAGGGATGCCGTGCCAAAGTTTGTAGAGGAGAGAGGATAAAATCCTGATATTTTCTCTTGAGGCAGTAACTTAACTCACAGCATTTTTTTTAAGAAAACATTTTTATGTTTCATCAAACAACAAACTATAAGGTGAGTATATGGCAGAAAAGGAGAAGATTGGGGAAGTATTCACATACTTTTCAAAGATAGGCGTTGCCGGTATTAAACTGACCGACGGCACCCTTAGCACGGGAGACACCATAAACATAGAAGGACACACAACCAACTTCGAACAGACAATAGACTCCATACAGATAGATAGAGAAAAGGTGGAAAAAGCAGAGGTAGGCCAGGAAGTTGGCATCAAAGTCGGCGATCGGGTAAGGCCTCACGACAAAGTATACAAGCTTTCATAGAAACAGAATAGTGGTCTATTTTTAAGCGACAGCATACATAAGTAGCCATCTTGTTATTAAATTGTTTAGTTCTAAAAAAGAATCTAGGCCCGAGCGGGAAAGACTCGCAATGCCTTGCCTGACTTTGGTTTTGCATAGTAAACCATGCATATCCAGTGCAGCCAAAGAGTTGGTTGCCTTTCCGGCAAATCGCGTCGCAGACACTTCGCGGATCCCTATAACAGCTTGTGCAAGCACAAACCAGGATACAGATCTTTGTAGTGATTGGTTCCCGATCCGTCATCGTATTATCAAATACCCGAGGATATCTGGTTCACAACCACTCGGATTGCCCTTCTATCTTTTTCTATTGCAAATACCCTGTTTAAATCATTTATTATTTCCTAACCATTGCTTCGACTGCATCAGATGGAATTAACCCTCTTCTTTTAGGCATATCCTTCCTGTACCAACTCCTTCATCGTCACATACTCTGGGTTGAATCTGTCCAGAAAATACAGAACATCATCGAATTCATCTTGCAATTCTCTACCCGCCCTATAATTCTTGGGCGTGTTTGACAGGTCAGTCATGATTCCAGGATGAAGGTATAAAACCAGAGGCTCACCCGTCAACTTAGAGTCCACAACAGCGATGAAGAGCTCAAGCTCAGTAATTATCACACCTTGATATCCTAAAAGCGAGTCCAGGTTACCGTTCAAAAAAACAGGCGACAGCGGCACCTCAGCAACACTACTCACGCCCGCTCTAAAGACATTCTCATGGTCAGGATGATAGGGCCTGTCTGACGAATAAAAGGAGTGACCATAAAGATACCATCCAACAACGCTTGGAACCACACTGGAATCATAAAGAAAACCCAAATCATCCAGAGCCTCTATTGTCGATGAATCAACCAAATGCCCCGGAGCCCTATAACCCCGAGGAGCCCTGCCAGTTGAGGCCTCAATCAGATCGTAGGTTTCTTTTATCATATCCCTCTGATCCATCGCAGACAATCCTTTCAAAGTTTTATCATGAAAATAGCCTCCATGGACACCGACCTCATGACCCTCTTTAACAATTTTGCCCAAAACCTCAGGGTATCTATCAGCTATCCTCCCAGTCACAAAAAACGTCACCTTTGTATCGTGTTTTTCCAGAATATCTAGGATAAGCGGAATTTCATCTACACCATGGAAGGTTACATAGTTCATGTTAGCCAAAGGCGGATCCCTCTCCACATCAAAGCTTACACTCACCGTTAAAGGAGCGTATACGATAAACACAAGAAACGTTATAATTAGAGTAACAGCAGATAATAATAGGGCGATTCTACTATATCTCATGATTACCCAATCCCCTTCTGGGTTTTTAAAAGGTTTTCCAAAAAAGAATTATAAGTCCAAAAATCAAGCTTTAAGACGTGAAATACAATGAGGATCGCAGTTATTGATCAAGATAGATGCCAGCCAAAGAGGTGCTCTCTAGAATGCGTGAAGTTCTGTCCAGGAGTCCGAATAGGTGATGAGACAGTAGTCTTCGAGGAAGGCAAGACAAAACCCACAATCTCAGAAGAACTTTGCACTGGATGCGGCATATGCGTCAAAAAATGCCCCTTCGACGCAATATCCATAATAGGCCTGCCAGACGAGCTGGAGCACGACCTCATACATCAATATGGAGAGAATGGATTCAGATTCTTCCGCCTACCATACCCCCGGGAGAACGCCGTCAACGGCCTTATAGGCCCAAACGGAATAGGCAAAACCACTGTAATAAAGATACTATCCGGAAAGATAAAGCCCAACCTAGGCAGATATGGGGAAGAAGCAGATATCCTAGAATACTTCTCAGGCACACAATTCTACGACTATTTCACAGACCTCTACAACGGAGAGATAAAAGCAGTTTACAAGCCGCAGTATGTAGATCAGCTATCCAAGGCGGTCAAAGGAAGCGTTAAAAAACTGCTAGAGAAGACCGACGAAGAAGGCGCGCTGGATAAAGTGGTCAATGATCTTGGACTTCAAGGGTCCTTGGACAATGACATATCTGAAGTTTCCGGAGGGGAGCTCCAGAGGATTGCAATAGCAGCCACGCTATTAAAAGAGGGCGACATATACGTATTCGACGAACCATCAAGCTACCTCGATGTCAAACAGAGACTAAATGTCGGGAAGATAATCCGAAACTTGTCCGCTGAGAAACGTGTATTAGTCGTGGAGCATGATCTAGTACTTTTAGATTACCTCACTGACTACGTCACAATTATGTACGGAAAATCCGGCGCATACGGTGTCGTTTCACATCCAAGGACAGTCAGAGAGGGCATAAATACGTATCTTACTGGATATCTAAAAGGGGAGAACATCAGATTCAGGAAAACGCCCTTAAAGTTCGAGGTTCGCCCCCCGACTAAAGGATGGTCTGCAGACGAGCTAATAGAATTTGAAGATCTAGAAAAAAGCTATAATGGCTTCAGCCTTAAAGTCAAAAGAGGTGATATCTTCAAGGGGGAGGTAGTGGGCATACTGGGGCCAAACGCAATAGGTAAGACCACCTTTGTAAAGATGCTTGCAGGTGTAATAAAGCCAGACAAAGGCAAAGTAGACATTGACCTTAAGGTATCCTACAAGCCTCAGTACATAAAGCCTGAGTTCGATGGCACAGTCTCAGAGGCGTTGGCGAAGACAGTAGATACCTTCGGATCCAAATTATTTGAAATGGAGATAGGAAGACCCTTGGAGTTGGAATACATATATCCTATGCCTCTCCAAGATTTGAGCGGGGGGGAGCTTCAGAGAGTCTCAATAGCAATGTGTCTAGGACAAGAGGCAGATATATATCTCCTAGATGAGCCTTCCGCTTATCTGGATGTAGAGCAACGCCTAAATCTGGCTAAGGTTATCAGAAGATCGATTGAAAACAAGGGATCTGCAGGGATAGTCGTTGATCACGACATCCTCTTCACAGATCACATCGCTGATCGGCTGATGGTATTCCAAGGTGAGCCGGGGGTTATGGGTGAATCAACATCAACGTTGTCAATGGAGGATGGTATGAACAGATTTTTAAAAGGTGTTGGCGTGACATTCAGGCGCGATCCCGAGACAGGTAGGCCAAGGGTGAACAAACTAGGAAGTCGGAAGGACAAGGAGCAGAAAGAGAAGGAGAAATATTATTATTTGACTTTTTGAGGATTTAGAGTGCTTCAGATTGGAGTTATTGGTAGCAGTTCAGCGGATGAAGAGCTTTACAAGGTATCTGAGAGTCTGGGAGAGGAGATAGCTAGAGCGGGCTGCATCTTGGTATGCGGGGGGTTAACAGGTGTGATGGAAGCAGCCTCGAAAGGTGCAAAAAGGCTCGGAGGACTAACCGTCGGTATCTTACCCGGCGTCGGCAAAGAGGAGGCAAACAGGTACATTGATGTCAAAGTGGTTACCGCGATGAGCTATGCTCGGAATGCTGTTATAGCGCGAACCGCTGATGTACTTATAGCAGTAGGTGGGGAGTTAGGGACTCTGTCTGAGATATCTTTAGGGCTAAAGATAGGTAAGCCAGTCATTGTTTTAGAAGGTGTAGAAGGCATAGGGGAAATGGTCAGAGGAATAGATCAAAACCTCTACTTCTCAAAATCGCCAAAAGAGGCTGTGAAAATGGCGCTTGAATTAGGAGGTGAATGATTTGAAGGATATTCTAGTAAA
>JAZFTJ010000003.1:0-16348 GCA_036446635.1 Hydrothermarchaeales archaeon (SeqCode)
CACCGTCGCCAACACCGCGAAAACAACCTCCCAACCAGTAAACTTCCACCAAGGCTCCTCAACATGCTCAACACCATGACCCTCAGCAACCACATACTCACCCTGAGCTACAACGGGTTCAGTATGCTCTGCTGATTCTCCAACCTCTGCTGAGGCCGATGTTCTTCCGCCTAGTAGGGGGACAACTACAATCACCACTAAAATCGACAAGACCAATAGAGTAAATAATCTTTTTGAATTTCTCGTCGCTGGAGGTCTTTTCATCATTTTTTCTTCACCATCATCCTAAATATAAGAACTTTTTGGCATAGATTCTACAATCACGCCCTCTTTTAATATAGGTCCCATCAAGGAGGCGGCCACTAAAAATGTGCATATCGATGCAAGTATACTCCAGGCCCCTCTCAAATCTCTTCTTTTCTCTCCAGTTGGCCAAAACCAACATTGCACATATGAATGGTATCAACACTGCAAGGGCAGGCCTTATGGATGTGATTGTCTCAGTTACCAAACTTCTAATCCTCCTACAGGTGACAAATTACCATCTTAATCTGCTGATCTCATTAAGATCAATCGTTTTATGAACCCTGAATAATAGGAGATATAATGCAAGACCGACGCAGTTTTCTGCAGCAACTATTGCTATGACGAACATGGCAAATACTTGTCCTGTAACATTTAGATGCGGCATAAAAACTGAGAATGCAACAAGGTTTATGGCCGCGGCGTTCATCATTATCTCAATGGCCATGAGCATTCGGACTGCGTTTCTTTTTGTCATAACCCCATAGGCCCCTATGGCAAATAGGATGGTTGAGAGCAACAGATAGTATACAAGAGGGATCATCTTTAGACCTCCTCCGGCTTTGCTAAGAATATCCCGGCAATCAAGGCAGCCAAGAGAGCGACGGAGACCACTTCAAACGGTATGACATATTCACTAAAGAGTGCGTTTCCTATCGCAGTAACAGAGGATGCTTGCACGGTGCTGTACGACGTTGGCCATGTGGTCGTTAAAATCGGCAATGAAAGCAAAAAAACGAATGCCGCTACTATCCCTAGTTTTGGTATCTTTCCGTGAAGCGGGGTTCTATCTGATACGGCAACGCCCCTTTTTGTCAGCATTATTGCAAAGAGAACCAGGATGACTACTGCGCCGCCGTAGATTAAGACCTGTATTGCTGCCAGAAATTCGGCCCCTAGGAGGATGAATAGACCGCCAACGCTTAAGAACATCAATGTTAAGAACAATGCGCTGTGGAATATTTCTTCAGACTCCACGACCATGATCGAAGAAGCTATCGATATTATGGCTATTATTAAAAAGACTATGAGATCAGCCGACATCTTTTTCTTCCTCCATCGGTATACCTCTGTTCTCGTAATATGGCTCGATCGGATGCTTTTTTGCCTTGAATCTGCACATGAACCGGTTGGTCTTCAACACCGGCACTAGCTGTTCCGGTGGTGCTTCTTCCATGTATCCTTTCTCTCGCATGTATTCGATAACAGGTTTTACATGTTCTTTTCTAGTAAATAAGCTGCTGAACCCCTTCTCGGCGCCACTGCCGCCTATGGAGATATCTGAATAAATGTTCAGAAAGTTCCTGCAGATCATACACCCATCGAGTGCATACTCTTCGAACTCATCCACCGTGTACTGATAGCTCTTGCCGTCTTTGGTTACAATGTCAAGCTTGCCCTTCTTCATGTCAGCTCTCACTATATCTTTGGCAACTATTCCATGCCCTCCCAAGAACTCGTCATAGAATCGTTTATAGTAGAAATTCTCAAAACAGAAGAGTCCTATTACCAGTTTGACCTTCTGAGTGAAGAACTGAACCTTCTCTTCAATGCTTCTGAAGCCCTCTATTTGGCAGGGTGTTCCGACTATCGCAAGACCCTTGGTTGTAAGTACGTCAGCCTCTCTTAGAGCAGACAGTACATCTGCCACTGCGAACTTGGTCTGGAGACCCTTTGTGATCTCACGAGGCGTTTTCGCAACCCTTAATATAGGTTTCCAATTCTCGTCTCTGTCCACGACTATCGCAGCGTCTATAAAGCCCATCTCCATGGCGCTTACAAGAATCTCTGTGACCATTCCTCCGTCTTGACCTATGAATCTCGTGGACCTGGCTGAAAAGACATCAGTATAATCTCCCATACCTACAGCAAGATCGTAGTCATATCTCGGGCATGCCTTAATGCAGAGCCCGCAGTCATTACATTCTATGCTTTCATCTTCGTATATGGGCTCATCATGTCCATGAATCCTGAAGAGGGGGCATGACCCTATACAAGCAGTGCAATGCGAGCAGAAATGAGGATCAATAACTTTTTTCTTGAGATGCTTGAAGTATGTGAGCTCTGGGAACTCCTTTACCGGGATCTCTATCTCCCATTTAGCCTCCATCCCACCTTTAATAATCTGGTCTTCAAGCCCCATCGCTCCGGTTGGACATATGTCGCTGCATTTTCCACAGTAAGTGCATTTGTCGTATTCCAGTCGCAAAGTCCTGATATCTTTAACGTCTTTTGTGGAGATGGCATCCCAGGGACATATCCTCCTGCATTCATGACACGCAACACACTTTTCAATGTCGACCTTTGGGGCTCTGGCGAGAATGCCTTTTGAGATATCGATCTCTTGGTCAACCAATTCCATCAGCTGTGAGGGCTCATAGACCAACGACTCCCGATCATATCCTGCCAGCTCATACGCGGGAGAGTAGCTTAAGGCTCGGGTTGGGCAATTATCGACACATATGCCGCAGAACATGCACCGGCCTGAGTAAATCTTCGGTTGTTTTTTTCCGTCTATCTCAACCATCTCTATCGTATTTTGAGGACAGAAATCAGCACATGTGGCACATCCGGTACAAAGCGAGGCTATGTATGATGGAAGCCCCCGATATCTTTTCTTAAGGACAAGTTCTTCTTCAGGGTATTGGACGGTAATTGGCCATCTAACAAGATGCTTAAGCGTCACATACAAGGGTTTTCTGAGTCTGGGTCTTAGATCCGGTATCACATTTTCACCTCGTTAAAGTGCCAAGATCACTCCGGTTAGGCTTATGTTCAAAAGGGCAAGAGGGAGAAGTACTTTCCACCCTATGGTCAAGAGCTGATCTATCCTGATGCGTGGCAGAGTTCCTCTAACCCACATCAGGAACAAGATTATAATTGCCATTTTAAGTAAGAACCAAATGAGAGGGGGCAGTATTGCTGGCCCCAGCCATCCTCCAAGGAAAAGTATCACTATGAGAGCAGAATCCACAAGCGTGTGAATATACTCAGCAAACAGGAGCATAGAGAATTTCATCCCTCCAAACTCCGTAGTCCATCCTGCAACCAACTCTCCCTCTGCCTCAAGTAGATCAAATGGAATCCGTCCCATCTCAGCTACAGCCGCTACAAAGAAGACCACAAAGCCTAGGGGTTGGAGAAAGATAAACCATGCGCCTGATTGTGCCTCAACTATCGTTATAAGATTCAAGGACCTTGTAATCGCCACAACACCCATCATGGATAGTACAAGAGGCAGCTCATAACTTATCATATGGGCGGCATAGCGCATCCCACCAAGGAGGTTGTACTTGTTGTTCGGAGCCCACCCGGCCATTATCACAGCTATGGGCGCCAATGAGGATACTGCCAGTATATACAAAACCCCTATGTTCAGATTTGAGACCACGAGTCTTTTGGTGAAGGGGATGGTGACCCACGCCAAAAAACCAACCGCAAACGCCACAATAGGTGCGGCCCAGAACACTGTCTTATCAGCATCCTCCGGAATGATGTCTTCTTTTGTCAGTAGTTTAACTGCATCTGCTATGGGCTGAAGCAGACCAAACGGTCCTGCTCTGTTGGGTCCGTACCTTACCTGAAGTCTTGCTATTATCTTCCGCTCAACCCATGTCAGGAACAGTACGGTTAAAGATATTATAGAGGCTAATAGAAGACCGCCCACAATGCCTCTCATCAATGGAGTATTAGGTATGCTTATCATTATTATCACTTATCTGCTTCGCCCATAACCACGTCTATAGCCCCCATTATCGCTACAAAATCTGCAATTAGGGTGTCTTTCACCAAGAAAGGTATCGCTGAGATGTTTATGAAAACAGGGCTTCGTATCCTAACCCTGTATGGCCTCTCGGTGCCATCGCTTACTATGTAAAATCCAAGTTCTCCTCTTGGACTTTCCACACGGCCAAAGGCCTCTCCTGCAGGGGGTTTTAGTATTCTGGGGAGCTTGGCCAATGTCTCTCCTTTTTCAGGGAGCATGTCAAGGGCCTGTTCGAGTATGTTCATGCTCTCCCGCATCTCGTTCATTCTGACTTTGTATGACGAGAAGACATCACAATCGCCCCATGTCTGCACCTTGAAATCGATCTCGTCATAAACAGAGTAGGGCTCAGTTTTCCTCAAATCTGCTTCTACATCACAGCCTCTAAGTATCGGTCCTGTAATTCCAAGGTTAATGGCGTCCTCGGGTTTTATTACACCCACGCCTTTTGTCCTCATTAAAAATACGCCGCCCTCTTCGAGAAGGTCTTCGTATTCGCCGATCTTGGGCTTGATTAGTTCAATAACCTTCTTTGCATTCTTTACAAAATCATCTGGGAGATCGTATCTGACACCGCCGGGGACGATGTATGAATAGGTTAGTCTGGCCCCGCAGACGGATTCGAAGAGGTCCATGACATATTCTCGCTCTCTGAAGCTGTAGAAGAGGGGGGTTATCGCGCCGATGTCAAGGCCGAAAGCTGCGAGCCATAAACAATGACTGGCAAATCTCTGGAACTCGTCCATAATTACTCTGATAAACTCAGCTCTTCTGGGAACCTCCACCCCTATGAGCTCTTCAACTGCGAGGCTGTAGGCATGGTTGTTTATCATGGCCGCTACATAGTCAAGTCTATCTGTCAGAGGTAGAAACTGCATGTAGGTTCTGTTTTCTGCGATC
This sequence comes from Hydrothermarchaeales archaeon (SeqCode), assembly GCA_036446635.1. Taxonomy (GTDB): domain Archaea; phylum Hydrothermarchaeota; class Hydrothermarchaeia; order Hydrothermarchaeales; family SZUA-236; genus JAZFTJ01. Next base: position 4,970 of record JAZFTJ010000003.1, read on the forward strand.
TTCTCCTGGGCCCTATGCAAATAGCCCATTATAGGCTCGGCCTCTTTGACTATCTCGCCATCCAGCCTAACTTTTACCCTCAAGACACCGTGAGTGCTGGGGTGCTGCGGCCCAAAGTTTATGATCATCTCATTGGTCTCTGCCATCTAATCCTCACTCTTTGCGCTTTTCTTTTGTGAACCAGCCAAACGCTTTTAACTTGACTTTTTTCCTTAGAGGATGTCCCTTCCAGTCGTCTGGCAGGTATATTCTCTTTAAATTTGGATGGTCTTTGAACTTTATTCCCATAAGGTCATATGTTTCTCTTTCATGCCAGTCAGCACTCTTCCAGATGGATGTCAAGCTTGGCACCACGGGTTTTTTCTTTGATATCTTCATGTTGATCTGCAAGACTCTGCGCTTTGAATAGCTCCATAGGTGGTATACAACGCCCAATGTGTCCCCATAGTCCATGCCTGAGATGCAAGATAGATGGTCAAATCCTTTACGATGCAGATAGGTCATTATATCCATCATGCCTTCAGGTTTGATTTCAGCCCATAATCTCCTGTTTTTCATAACTTTGGTGTCGACTATGTGCTCTGGAAAAACCTTTTCTAGGTCTTTTAGTATGGGATCTGTGGGGTATCTTTCCGGGCTCATTTTGTCTCAACCTTGTAGCTTGATTCCATGATCTTTTTCTGGAGCTCTACAAAACCTTGTATTAATGCCTCGGGCCTGGGTGGGCAACCGGGTACGTAGACATCCACCGGTATTATTTTATCCACACCGTCCACCATGTTGTAGGCGTCGTAGAATGGTCCTCCGCAGATGGCACATTCGCCCATGGCTATGACCCATTTAGGATCCGGCATTTGATCATATAATCTCTTTACTATGGGGGCTATCTTGGTGTTCACGTTGCCTGCAACTATCATCAGGTCAGCCTGCCTTGGGCTGGGTCGCATTAGCATGCCAAACCTTTCGAAGGCATCGAAACGAGATGCTCCTGCGGATAACATCTCTATCGCACAACATGCGATTCCGAAAGTCAGCGGCCACATGGCAGACTTTCTTGACCATTTTATCAGCCAATCAGCTTTTGTTAGCATGACTACATCGGATATATCCATTCTAATGCTCCTTTTTTCCATGCATAGACTAAACCCACTACTAGGATTAGGATAAACATGATCATCTCAATTACTGCAAGCATTCCCAGGTCTCTGAAGACTATTGCCCAGGGATACATGAAGACCATTTCAACATCAAAGACAACGAATAATATGGCAAACATGTAGTATTGCATATTGTACTGCATGTGGGCAACTCCAGTGGGTAACACCCCACATTCGTATGTCGTCAATTTCTCCCCGACTTTGTTGTCGGGGGCAATCAATACCGCAACAAGCATCAATACAGTCGGAACCAGCACTCCCACAATCAGAAAGATAGCTACTGGGATGTAATCTCCATATAATGTCAATTTAATACACCGATTCCACCAGTGTTACTGTTCCTGGTATTTTCCACGGCTAATAACTATTTATTCGTTATAAATATATTTCCATATACTACAGTTTTTATTCGGGTTTTTAGTATTGATGTTTGGATATGGTTATTTTTATAGAATTTTATTCTAATATTGATGACGCTAAGAACCCATCTGTTCTGTGTAAGAGAGTAACCTTAAAATAGGAGAACAGTAAGAAAGAAGAGGCTTTTGTCACGAAAAAGTCAGGATTTGATTGAAATAAGCGTGAAGAAAATGGATTATGATGTCATAATCATCGGGGCAGGGCCCGCGGGCATGTTTGCCGCCTACGAGCTCTCAACTAGAACAGATCTTAAGATCGTTATAATTGATGAGGGCAGAGATGTTGACAAAAGAAAATGCCCAATGATGAAGGGGGGGGAGTGTGTGAAGTGTGTTCCCTGCAATATATTATCTGGCGTTGGTGGGGCAGGCGGTTTGTCAGACGGGACGTTGAATATACGCCCTGACATTGGAGGAAATCTTTTTGAATTCATGAACAAAGACGAGGCCTGGGATCTGGTAAGATATGTCGATAAGATCTATGTTGAAAACGGGACACCGGAGAAACTTTTTGAGGCTACTAGCGAGGAAGAGGAGAGCCTATCCAGAAAGGCTGCGGCTGTTGGTGTCCGGTTTGTGCAGATTCCTCAGCGGCATATCGGCAGTGACCATACTCATGAGGTAATAGGTTCTATAAGCGATACTTTGAAGAATAATGGTGTGGATTTTCTCCTTAAGACTATTGTCAAGGACATATCCACCGATGGGATTGGTGTTAAGCTTTCCGATGGCAGGAAGATCAAAGCAAAATATGTTGTGGCGGCACCTGGAAGGGCTGGTGCTCCGTGGCTGGTGAAGCAGTCCAAGAGGCTTGGCCTTAAGATTAGGCATGACGCTATTGATGTCGGAGTCAGGGTTGAGGTTCCGGGCATCGTCATGGACCCCATCTGCAAGATCAATCGTGATCCTAAGTTTCATATTATAACCGACACATACGACGATTTTATCAGGACTTTCTGCGTGAATCACAGAGGGTATGTTGTAAGGGAGGCATATAGGGACTATATTGGTGTGAATGGACATTCCCTTAGAGACACCCAGTCTGATAACACAAACTTCGCTTTTCTCACTAAGATCGTTCTAACAGAGCCTATTGAGAATTCTACTGATTATGGGGAGTCAATTGCTAAAACTGCCACAGTCTTGGGTGGGGGCAAGCCCTTGATCCAGAGGCTTGGTGACCTGAGGAGGGGGAGGAGATCGACGTGGAAGAGGATAAACAGGGGGCATGTAGCTCCGACATTGACTAGTGTGACTCCAGGTGATATTGCGATGGTGATGCCTCATCGGATAGTTACTAACATAATCGAGGGGTTGGATAGGCTTGACAAAGTCATTCCAGGAGTTGCGTCAGATTCAACGCTCCTCTATGCGACAGAGATAAAGTTCTATGCCATGAGGGTGAAGATAGGCAGGTCCATGGAGACTAGTAAGGAGAATCTTTTTGTGGCAGGGGATGGTGCTGGAGTAACTAGGGGCATTATCACGGCTTCTGCGACTGGTGTAATGGCTGCTAGAGGGATAATGGAGAAGGAAGGCATAGATTAATTAAGGGTGTATGTCCTTGGGAGATGATTTGGAGGAGAGGGATGTTCTTCACATCCTCGTGGGTTTTGCAGCGGTATTCTTGAAGTACTTAAGCCGGGCCGAGGCTGTTTTTGCAGCTGTTGTTATATTTATCACAATATATCTATTGGCGATACCTAGTAAGTCGAGATTCTTCAATGTTGTTGCTAGGGGTGATGATTGGAAACGAGGTTATGCCCGGGGTCCTCTCTTTCTTGGTTTGGTGGCTGTTTTCTTGGTTCTTTTCTTTCCCCTTTATATTGCTGCTGTGTGTATAGTAATAATTGGTTTTGGTGATGGGTTTGCAACGGTTATCGGGAAGAGGTTTGGAAGGACTCATGTTGGTTGGGCTAAAAAAGAAAAAACTGTAGAGGGCATGGTGGCGTTCTTCTTCTTTGCCTCGATTTCGTCTTTTTTAATCTTGAGATTCATGTTAGAGGCATCGGCTATTCGATTATTCTCTTATGCCGTTATAACCAGTTTTGTGGGGGCTCTTGTAGAGATATTGGACATGACTCTTGATGACAATTTATCGGTTCCGGTAAGCTCCGCTGTTACCCTCTATGTGTTGACCCTGGTTTCTGTTGAGAGATTGTTTACGTTTGATCCCTTTTTGGCGCTTCAGTATGTGACGATTTGTCTCGTCTTGGGTTATCCTACGTTGAAATTTCATGTTCTTGATGAGAAAGGTTCTTTAGCTGCGTTCTTCTTGGGCTTGGTTACCTACATGTCTCTTGGGTTTGGCGGGTTCATGGTGCTATTATCGCTCCATGTGATAGGTGCCATCACGACGCGGATAGGGATGAGGGATAAGAGGAAGAGAAGAATTGAGCAGGAGAAGATCAGGAGTGTTGACAATATTTTGGCAAATGGTCTTGTGCCTGTTTTGGGCGCGTTTCTATATTTTGCTGCTAAAAATAATAACATCCTCTTCTACGTGGGGTTTGTAGGTGCCATTGCCGCAGCGACAGCAGACACGACCTCAAGTGAGATAGGGCAGCTGTCCACCAAGAAGCCCAGATTAATAACCAGTTGGGAAGAAGTTGAGGCCGGAACGGATGGGGCGATCACGTTGCTTGGGAACTTTGCTGCTGTTGTTGCCTCAGTCATTGTTGTATTTATTGCGTTGATTTTTGGTGTATCAGGGATACGGCAAATGCCTTTGATCATCTCTGTGGTAATAGGGGGTTTTGTCGGCACAACATTTGACAGCCTTCTTGGCGCTACTCTTGAGCAAAGCGAGGTTATTGGGAACAACACAGTCAATCTTTTAGCAACTGCCTGTAGTTTCGTGATAGTGATAGTGGTTTATTTGGTGTTGTAGTTTTTTCCCTTTCCCCATTTAGAGTGTAGTGTCTTTCTTTTTTAGGAAAAATAGTCCCGAATCTTGTCCCACTTAGTTCTCTTGGTTGGTAAAACCTTTACATAATTTACGATGTGCCATCGTTCTTCTTCGGTCAGGAACATCTCATACGCCATCATATTGGAGCCTTCCACGCCCTTGCTTGTGATATAGAAAAGCTCTCCATCTGTGTAACGCTCTGGATTGGTTAGTGGGAGAGGTTGCACATCAAAATTCTTGGTCACCTTTTCTCGGCTGGATCCGGATTTACCATGGCATGTGTCACAGTAAACTCCATAGAGCCTATCGCCTTCCATTATGGAGGCCTCGTCGGCCAGGACAGGGTTTTCCATAGACACGTATTCCTCGGGGATGTCTATTTTGCTGAGGCTAGCTTCGCTCTTTTCACTGTTAGGCGATGTTGATATGAAGAGTATGACAGCTAAAAGTACAAGAAGAGGCACTATCTTCCATGCTTTCATGCCTATAAATAAATTTCATATACTTTTAAACCTTATGTTTTAAGGATGGAAAAATCAATCCATTACACCTTCTGTTGTGACCTTGAATATGGCCTCCCCTTCAGGAAGGTTTGGTGAATCTATAAGTCTTCCAACCCGTTTACCGCCTTTGGATTTTCGAAGGTATATCCTGAAAGTTGCTGCATGTCCCACAACATGACCCCCGATAGCTACAGTCGGATCGCCGAAGAAAACATCCGGCCTTGACATTACTTGATTTGTTACGACCACTGCAATGTTGTTAACAAACCCGATCTTTTGGATAGCATGCATATGTCTGTTCAGCTTCTGCTGCCGCTCCGCTAAGCTGCCTCTTCCTGTGTAGTCAGCTCTAAATTGTGAAGTCAATGAGTCAACTACCAATAGTCCGACATCACCCTCTTGACAGATATCGCTCGCCTTTTCTGCCCAGAGCATCTGATCGTCTGAGTTAGAGGCTTTTGCAATTCTTATATTCTCTAGGATCTCGTCGGGATCTACTCCTCTGCCTTCCGCCATCTGTACGATCCGCTCTGGTCTGAAGGTGTTCTCAGTGTCTATATAAATTACCTTTTTCCCGAGCCCTCCTTGATCCTTGGGTAGTTGGACATTGACTGAGAGTTGATGGGCAATTTGTGTCTTGCCAGACCCGAATTCTCCAAATAGCTCTGTAATGGCCTGAGTCTCTACACCCCCTCCTAAAAGAGTATCGAGAACGGAACTTCCGGTTGTTATTCTGCCGACTAATGCCCTTTTCTCTTGGATTTCTTTTCCGGTTAAAAACCTGATATCCAAGGATTCTTTCGCGGCATTTATTATCCGTGAGGCGGCGATCTCGCCAATGCCTGCAGCATCTTTTAGGTCAGCAGGTCTTGCAGTTGCGATGGCTGCAATCTCTCTAAAACCCGCGTCCATTAATTTACCTGCTGTTGTCTCACCTACTCCTGGTAACTCTTCTAGTTCCATCTCATCCACCTGACTCTATTTTGTTTAACAATTTTTTACCTTCAGCTACTGGATCAGGATTTAAGTCAAGATCATTGACAAAAAGCTCTAATCGTTCAAACTCTTCTTTGCGTTTTACATTGCCTATGGCGACCAACTCTTTACCTATAAGCTCTTTCTTTCTTTCAATCAGTACTTCCAACGGGTCATCGCTCTCCACTACTTTCTTAAGAGTCGTGTTAAGAAGAGTCTCAGCCATCTTGTTGAAGAACACGACCCGAATATTGCCTGTGCCATCGTCAAGCACGCCGCTAACCACCAGCCCCTGTCTATCTTCCTTTTCAAAAACAGGGGGAGATTCGTATATTTCGACAAGCGCCCCTCGTATCTCAACTCTATCACCGTCGTCTAGGTCATCGATCTTTTTTGATGAAACATCTGTAAAACTGGGGATTTCACCTATCTCGACGTTTGACGGATTAAGAATAACCTTCCCATATTTCCCAACATTTATGTCGGGCTCATCGTATTTGATCCTGACGTAGCCTTTTTTTATCTTGATTGTGTCCCCCTCTTTGATTTGTTCGTTCTCTACTAATCCGACATCGTCGTCCCAGAGTACGATCCTTGCTTTGCCTGTTTCGTCGCCTATATGGATGTTGGCGACCTTTCCTTTGGTGCCGTCTTCTCTATCGAATTCTCTGGGCTCGTAGACTCTTAATACCTTGCCCACGACGTCTACACTGCTCATGCCGTCTTCAAGTTCGGCTATTTTCTTTTGCATCTCTTCGGGGAGGGGGATATCCATCTCGATGTCTTTTGGATCGATGATAACTCTTGCTCGGTTCCCGATGTGTATCTCTGCCTCGGCGTTGATGTTTTCTTTGGTATAACCGTCCATTATCTTGATTATGCCCTCTTCTTGGATCTTGCCTTCTTCTATGAGGTCAACGTCTTTGCCCCAGAAGACAACTCGTATCTTGGCGGTTTCATCGGCCAAGATCAGGTTGCAAACCTTGCCTTTGGTGCCGTCTTTTTTTTCGAACTCTCTGGGGTCGAATATCTGTATTACTCGTCCCACAATGTCCACGCTGCTCATGCCGGGTATGACGTTTTCTATCTTTAACTCCGGTATTTTTGAGATGCCTTCAAAGAGGTTTATTCCGAGTTCATTTGCTACTATATGTGCGGCTCCTTCGGGGGTGATCAGTCCTCCTAGTTCTTTCTGTTTTTCTTCGATCCTGTTTTTTATGTCCTCCTCTTTTAGATCACTTTTTTCTATTATTTTTGTTATTAAGTCGTCGATGTTCATGGTCTCCCCTTTGTGATTTTTTTTTTGGGATGTTAGATCAAATCATTTACTATTTAATAATACTTTGGGGAAGAGCACTGGAAAAGTGATCTGGTTTAGCGGTTCTTACCTATCACTCTGGGTTGCTCGGGTACGGTGAATGTGAATTTGCTGCCTTTTCCTTCCTCACTTTCTGCCCATATGTTGCCATCTGATGCTTCAACGATCTCCTTGACAACTGCCAGTCCCATGCCGGTTCCGCCATAGGTTCTTGTGGTGCTGGCGTCTACTTGGTATAATTTGTCAAATATCTTATCCATATGCTCTGGTGGGATGCCGATGCCTGTGTCTGATATGCTTACTTTGACAAATCCTTCCCCCCATGGTTTGAGGGGGTCTTCTTGAAAAGATGCTTCTATGTTTACCTCTCCGTTTTGTTTGTTGAATTTGATGGCGTTTGTGATGAGGTTGAAGAGTACGTGTTTCATCGCGGCTTTATTTATTTTTACCAATGGGAGTTTTTCCATGTTGGTGTGGATCTTGATGCCATTATTTTCTGTTAGCGGCATTACGTCTTTAACGATGGTGGCGATGATCTCTTCTAGGTCGAGTCCTCCTTCTTCGGGTCTAAAAGAGCCTTTTTCGATGGAAACATTCTCCAATAGGTCGCTGACGATATGGTTTAGCTTGATTAGGGCGTTTTTTCCGACGGTTAGTAGAGTTTCCCTCTCTTTTTTGGTTACCTCTCCTCTGGCAAGTTCTAACGCATTGATACAGATGGTGATGGGTGTTCGTAGTTCGTGTGATACGTTTGTTATTATTTCGTTTATGGTTTTCTTTGATTCTTTGAGTTCTTTAAGTTTTTTTATAAGTTCCTCTTCTGACTCCTCGAATAGGGTGATGTTTTCGCTCTCTTTCATACTGCTCACCTGGGGGGGACTTCTCAACTCGGTTTTCTTACTGCATTATTTTCTTGAACTGGTAACATGGGGGTATATGAATAAGATATTAGACGACGAATATGAATGTCCTTGCAAAGGCCCATATGTCTATGTTTAAAAAGAGCTTTATTATCGTGCCCGCACTTACCTCTGCAAGTATTGTGAGGAGTAATACAATCATTGCGGTGTGCCAGGTTATGCTGAAGAAGTATTTGAAGACATAGACCATGGCTAGGATGCTGAATATGAATCCGAGTATGCCTCCGATCTGGGGGATTGCAGAGAAGATTATTGCTACTATCCACTGTGCTCCTATGGCGGCGGTGGCTGTTGTGACTATGGTCAGTGGGGTTATGTTCTGTATGCCTGAGGCCAGGGCTCCAAACCACAGGAAGAGGGAGACTAGCACCAGCATTAATAAAAGTATTTCAAGGCCTGTTACCATATTTAGGTTGAATAGTTGTGTTGGATCCATTACATCACTTACTTTAGGTGTTAAGCTTAAAATATTTATTTGTTGTCGGTCATGATTTAATGATCAATTAGGTGATCTTGTGTTTATAAGTAAGGAGGTTTGTGTAGGCTGTGGGCATTGTGTGCCGTTCTGTCCTAGTGAGGCTATCGCTGTTTTTGGCTTTGCTGAGATAGATCAGGAGACGTGCACGGAGTGCAAGGTCTGTATCAGATACTGTCCCCTTGGTGCTGTCTCGGAGGATTCGGTATGAAGGTTGGTGTTGTTGGATCTGGACTTGGTGGGCTTTTAAGTGGGGTTTCCTTGGCTAAGAAGGGTCATGAGGTCACCGTTTTTGAGAAGCTGCCTTATTTCGGTGGGAGGTTTACCAACATAAACTATGAGGGCTTTGAGCTTTCCACTGGCGCGCTTCATATGATTCCTCATGGTAACAACGGCCCTCTGGCTTTGATGCTTAGATCTCTTGGTGTTGATATTGAGATAGTCCCATCTAAGCCTCGGGGTACTTATCTTATTGGTGGCAGGAGCTATCGCCATAGTGAGGTGCCTAGTTTCTTCTCGTTGAGTGATAGGCTTAGACTTACAAAGATTCTGGCAGAGCTTAAGCTTAGCTCTGGTGGGGATGAGTCTTATCTGGATTGGCTTAAGAAGCGGGTTAAGAATAAGCTTTTGTTTGATATCTCAGATTCTTTTTGTGGGTGGGCTTTGAGCACAGACGCAGCGGGGGTTTCGTCAAGGGAGCTTATTGCGATCGCTAAGAACATTTATAAATATGGGGCGGCCGGCGTCCCTATGGGGGGTTGTAAGGGTGTTACAAGTGCTTTGATGGCGAAGTTTGAGGGTTTGGGCGGGGAGGTTTTGCTTAAGACCCCGGTTGACTCTATTGAGGTTGATAATGGTAGGGCTGTGGGGTTGTCGACTAAAAAGGAGAGTTTTGATTTTGATGTTGTCATCAGTGATGTTGGTCCTAAAGTGACTATCGGGGTTTGTGGTGAGGAGGACTTTGATCCAAGCTATGTGAAGTCGATGATGAATGTGAGGGGGGCGAGTGGTGTTAAGATCTCTATTGCCTGTGATCGGCCTATGATCGGGCATACGGGTGTTCTTCTTACTCCTGAGGCCAAGAGAGTTGATGGTGCTAATGAGGTGACGAATGCTGATCCTTCTTTGGCTCCGGATGGGATGCATCTTCTTATGTCTCATCAGAAGTTTTTGGGTGGGGATATTAAGGCTGAGATTGAGCTTGGTCTTGATGACCTGCGTGATATTTTCCCGGGCTTTGATAAGCATTGCAGGGTTTTGTTGGTGCAGACTTATAGGGATGGTTGGCCTGTTAACCGTGTAGCCTCGGGTAAGCATATTGGCCCTGTGAGCCCTGTTGAGGGTTTGTTCTATGTGGGTGATGCGATTAAGCCTGAGGGTTGGATGGAGACTGAGGGTGTTGCTAAGGGTGTTGAGATGATGTTGAATAGTTTAGGGGGTTAAGTTGTATGGAGGATTGTCTTTTTTGTAAGATTGTGGCGGGCAATATCCCCTGTTATAAGGTCTATGAGGATGAGAGGACCTTGGCTTTTTTGGATATTAATCCGATAAACAGGGGGCATACGCTTGTTATTCCTAAGGTGCATGTTTCCCGGATCTCTGAGTTTGAGGATGAGGATCTTGTTGGGTTTTATAGGGCGTTGCAGAAGGTCACTGGTGCTGTGGAGCGTGCTGTCCGTCTTGATGGTTTGAATCTTTTTGTCAACCAAGGTGAGGTTGCTGGTCAGGTGGTTCCGCATTTTCATTGTCATATTTCGCCCCGTCTTAAGGGTGATGGCCTTAGGATGGAGATTCCTTCGCTGAAGTTGTCTGAGGAGGAGTTTGTGGATACGATGGTTAAGATTAAGATGGCTTTGAAGGATTAGGGCTTTTCTTTATTCTGTTTCTATTTTTTTTCTTATCAGTCTTTTTAGTTCCTGCATTCCTTCTCCTGTCTTTGCTGAGAAAGGAACGATTATGTCCATCCATTGTCTCCATGGCGGCAGCATGTCCAGGCTTTCGCATATCTTGTCGAGTGTTTCGTCTCTTTTGTCTTTTCTGATCTTATCTATCTTGTTTGCTACGAGTATGGGCTTTAGTTCTAGTTCGTTTAGGAAGTTGTAGAGCTCTATCTCCACTGGTATCTGTCCCCTCTTCTCCCATCTTTTTTTTATCTCAAGGAATGCTTTTGTGTCTATTATCTGGACTGCGAAGCTGATGTCTTTTTCATCCTCCAGGTATTTTATTATGCTGTCTTTTATGGCTTCTCGTTTTTCTTCATATACTCCTGACATGAATCCGAAGCCTGGCATGTCGACGATGGTGTTCTCCCCCCACCTGATCTCTTGTGGTTTTAGTGTGACTCCGGGTCTTCTCCCGATTTTTAGGTTTTTGCCTGTGAGTGTTTTTATGGTGCTTGATTTTCCTACGTTGGATCTTCCGATGAACACGATCTTTGCCATGGCAATGAATTTAATACCCCAGCATTTATAGTTAATTTAGGATGAAGCTTTTAGTTACAGGTAGGCCGGGCTGTGGTAAGACAACCCTTTGTGAGGGGGTGATAGAGAGGTTAAAAGACAAGATGTGCATCGGTGGGTTTGTCTCAGGCGAGATCCGTGAGGGTGGCGTTAGAAAGGGGTTTTTGATAAGGGACATAGGCTCTGGAGAGCGGGGTGTTCTGGCGCATGTTGACCGCCAGGGTAATCCGAGGGTTGGCAGGTAT
>JAZFTJ010000004.1:0-6967 GCA_036446635.1 Hydrothermarchaeales archaeon (SeqCode)
AGCCTGAGACAGCTATTAGAATGGGAGAACCTGCCAACGAAATCCTGGGGTTTGCAACAGAAAATGACATCGATTACATCGTGATGGGCTCAAGAGGACTAAGCGGGATAAAAAAATTCCTAATGGGAGGCGTCAGCACCAGGGTCATGGAACACAGCCACTGCTATGTACTGATAGTTAAAACATGATTGATATCATCTCTAGGGGGTAATTCAGCTTTTTTTAAAATCCACCACTATCTTTCTATGCCTACTGCAGAACTCCCTCCCCTTCAGCTGAGACTGCAACAGGTCCTTCTGGGTATGGGCGTCGAACAGTCTGCAAGATGGGTCTTCGCAGAACGCGTCGGTGGTTAGAAAATAGACAAGCGCCTGCATCACAAAGCCCTTGGCCACCTCGGTCAGTCTCCGGTCATCGTAGTCTATAAAGCTGTCCTTAAGGCTATCTTTTATCTCTTCTTCATATTCTGCGATGTCAGCTACCTGATGCCCCATCCTCTGGGCGAACTGATAGCTTAGAAGCCGGGCATAGTATTCTGTGGGCTTTTTAGGAGCCTCAACAATCCCGGTGGTGGAGACAACTGCAAGAGGGGGGTGGACCATCACCGTCCTGCCGTGATATCTGTCACTCCAGGTTGCAAGCATCCTGCTTGTGAAGAGGATGTGAAAATCCTTTTTTAAAAACCCGCGAATGAGCGTGACAAACCCCCATCCGCTGTAGACGTTCGTAAGGTCTCTTTCAAGCATTAAGGGATTTTTATCTTTAATAATCCTAAGCTCTGCGTCTACATCCTTTGGACTTGGCTCGGGGTTTAGGACTCCTTCTCTTTCCATATCCCTTATTCTTATCCGTGCCAGACCCTTTGCAATCTCCTCTCTTTTTACATTGAAATAGGTGAAAAAATCCCCCCGCGTCTCAGCATCAAACCCTTTTTCTATAAGATATTCTCTGACCTCATCCAGCTTGAGATTCTCAGGCACAAGATCAGTGTAAAGATAGATTTTCATCATCATATCAAAGCTTCCAATGGGCGTGTAATAAACTTTTTTAATCCAGCGGGTGTTTAAGACATATGGATGTCGCAACCCTAGGCCACGTCAGCATCGACAAGGTAACAAACGAGGAGGGAGAGAAGAAGCAGCTAGGAGGTGCGGCAGTTTACTCGGCGATGGCCGCGAAGATATTTGGAAAAACCGGCATAATCTCACGTGTCGGCATGGATTTTCCTCCCAGAAACTACAAGATCTTAAAGGATGCAGGAATAAGCACCGGGGGGATAAAGAGAGTAAAGGGGAAAAGCACCCGCTTCTCCATCAGCTACGACAAACACGGCAACGCGACATACAGCGACTACAAAGTAGGAGTGGGCGCTCATATTAGCCCGAAGGACATCCCCCCGGCATATATGAAGGCGAAGGCATTTCACCTTACACCCACCGCGCCGAAAAAGCAGAGAAGGATTGTCGATCATCTAAGAGAGAACTACTACGGAGTGGTCTCACTTAACACACACATAGGCTATTTTAAAAAATATAGGAAGGATTTGGTAAAGCTTATAGAGAATGTGGATATCTTCACTCTAAACGATGAGGAGGCAACCTTTCTAACAGGCAAGAAACATTTCGAACAGTCGTTAAAACTTTTTAAAAAGATAAAGCACAACATCGTGATCATAACCCTGGGAGTTATAGGGAGCGCCATCATTGAGAACGGCGAGGTGAATTTCTTTCCCTCTGTTGTTCAGCCCAAGATTGTGGATCTTACCGGATGTGGAGACGCATTCGCAGGGGCCTTTGTGGCAAGCTATTTGAAGACAGAGAATTCGATAAAATCCGCAAACATAGCAAACAGCATAGCAAGCATTGCTGCGACCGACTGGAACTTCAACGCGTTGCAAAACCTGAGATACAAGAGTCTTGAGAAATTCCAGCTCTTTGTGATAGCCCGACAGAGACAGCTTGCCAAGAACCAGAGAAACATAGAGTATTTCCTAAGATAACCTATTAATAGATCTTGAAAAACAAACTTTATAAGATACACTTAATTAAATTGTACAATAAGAGCTGTTAAATATGGAAATGACTTTCAAGACCCGGGTACTTGACATAGTGGAGGGAAGACTTGAGATAGTGCTGAATGTGGAGGACATGAAAGAGGTGGGTCTTCATCCAAAAGACCGGGTGCAGATTTGGACAGATCATAAGAGCTGTATAGCGATAGTAAATTCATCAATCAAGTTCATAAAAGAAGGGGAGATAGGGGTGGCGAAGGAGGTTGTTGATCGTTTGAAGATAAAAGATGGTGACGTTATATCCTGCACCCCTGTGGAGAAGCCTCACAGCGTGGAGTTTATCAAGAAAAAGATGGAGGGTTGTGCTCTATCTGAAGGCGAGTACGAGACGATAATAAAGGATGTCCTATCCAACAGGCTCACAGAGATAGAGATAACCGCCTTTATATCTGCTCTTTACATCAATGACATGACCCTGGATGAGACTGTCTCATTGACAAAACAGATAGCTCAGACGGGTGAGACCCTTAATATTAAGAAAAAACCAATATTTGACAAACACAGCCTAGGTGGTGTTCCTGGAAACAAGATCAGTCTAATCGTAGTGCCGATCGTTGCTGCTGCCGGCCTGACAATACCTAAGACTTCCTCTCGGGCCATAACATCTGCCAGCGGGACTGCGGACACCATGGAGGTCCTGGCACCCGTGGAGTTTAACGCCGAGGAGATCGGTGAAATTGTGGATAAAACCAATGGGATAATTGCCTGGGGTGGAGGGGTTAATCTGGCGCCTGCAGATGACATATTTATTCAGGTTGAATATCCTCTCTCTCTGGATCCTCATAACCTTGCAATCTGCAGCGTTATGGCAAAGAAGATGGCCAGTGGCGCGGAGTTTGTGGCGATAGATCTGCCCATGGGTCCGGGCACCAAGATACTGGATATGGATACTGCAAGAAGATTTGCAAGGGATTTCATCGAGCTTGGCGAGAGGATCGGTATAAAGGTTGAGTGTGCGATAACATATGGTGACAAGCCCATCGGCAGGGCGGTCGGTCCTGCACTTGAGGCAAGGGAGGCGTTGCTGGAGCTTGAGGGTAAGGGGCCTAGCACAAGCCTTTTAGAAAAGTCCACAGGCATTGCCGGCATAATCCTGGAAGCAGGTGGTGTTGCTAGGAGGGGGGATGGCAAAAAGAAGGCTGAGGAGATTGTTAAATCCGGTAAGGCATTGGAGAAATTTAGAGAGATTATTGCGGCCCAGGGCGGTAATCCTGATGTAAAGCCGGAGGATATAGTTGTTGGTGAATACAGTGAGAAGGTGAAGGCCATGGAGGAGGGTTATGTAACCAGTATTGATAACAAGTCGGTTGTCAGGATAGCTAGGACTGCGGGCGCTCCCAAGGATAAAGGTGCGGGTTTATTGTTTAAGGTTAGACAGGGGGAGAAGGTCAAGATAGGTGACAACTTGTTTGAGATTTATGCTGAGTCGGAGTTCAAGCTGAAGCAAGCCCTGCTTCTGGCAAAGAAGCTTTATCCTGTGAAACTTGAAGGTATGCTTATGGAGCGGATTCCCTCGTTTACATATATAGGGGGATAAACAGAGCCCAGGGGAAGATGAGATATGCATGGGCTTCCGGTAGCCGAGGAGATCGTTGAGACAGTTATTCGTTCGATCGGAGAAAAACCTTTGAGGGTTAAGGAGATCGAGATCGAGATGGGACCTGACTCCACGATAGATTCTGAGGAGCTGGAGTTGTGCCTTCAGATGGTATCAGAGAGCACTGTAGTTGAGGGATCAAAAATAAATATCACCTTAAAACCAGGCCTTGTCGAGTGCCTGGAATGCGGGAAAAAAGAGCGAAAGACCAAGTTGGATCGGATCCCAACATGCTCCTCGTGCTACAGCACAAACATAAAAGTCGAAGAAAAAGGGATAGTCCTTAAAAACATCAAGTTTGAGGAGGAAGCCCCATGAGGGTGACCATGGCCCATGGTGCTGGCGGAGAGCTTATGGATAGCCTTCTTGAAGACTTGGTGTTGAAAAAGTTTAAAAAAGAAAAAGTCGGGGCTGTGGGGCTTGAGGATCTAGATGATGGTGCGAGTCTTTCTGTAGGAGATTTTGAGGTCATTGTCTCAACAGACGGTCATACTGTGAATCCTATTTTTTTCCCGGGAGGAGACATAGGAAGACTTGCTGCATGTGGCACTATGAATGATATATCTGTCATGGGCACAAAGCCTGTTGCACTTACAAACTCTATTATATTGGAGGAGGGTTTTCTCATAAGCGATCTTGAAAAGATCCTAATCTCAATGAACGAGTCATGCGTAGAGGTTGGAACGTCTCTTATAGCGGGGGATACAAAGGTGATGGAGACCGGGGCTCTTGACAAGATCGTGATAACCACAACAGGCCTTGGGATAACAAAAAAAGAGGACATAGTCCGGGACTCGGGACTTAAAGCTGGTGATAAGATAATCATCTCAGGGTCTGTTGGTGATCATGGAATCTCGCTTATGTCGTTTAGGGAGGGCTTCGGGTTTGAGACAACGCTTAAGTCTGATGTGGCGTCTGTCTGGGAGATGGTTGAAAACGCCCTTGGCGTCGGCGAGGTTCATGCTATGAAGGATCCGACAAGAGGAGGTTTTGCAGCTGCCCTTAATGAGTTTGCGAGAAAGTCTGGTGTGGGCATCCTTGTAAGGGAGGAGGACATTCCGCTAAAAGACGAGGTCATATCGGCGTCTGAGCTGCTTGGCATCGATCCGTTCATCGTCGCCAATGAGGGCAAGGTGGTCTTCGGTGTCAGGGCGGAGGATGCCGAGGAAGTCCTTAAGGCTGTTAGGTCAACATCTCTTGGGACGGAGGCCAGGATATGCGGCGATGTCATTGAGGAATATGAAAAGCAGGTGATCCTTGAGACATCAATTGGCGGTAAGAAGATCATGGAGATGCCAGTTGGGGATCCTGTGCCCAGAGTGTGCTGAAGAGAAGAACATAATTCTACTGATTTGAGTGTTGGCCGATGTAGCACTGGCCAAGGCTTATTCCGCCGTCACCACACGGAGCTCGGGTCTGGGTTAGAAATATATAATCATCTTTGGTTATGATCCTTTTTATCTCTGTGACGATGGCATCGTTGTAGGCGACTCCGCCTGACATTCCAATGATATCAACGCCTGTTTGCTCGGCGGTTTTGATGGCGGTTTCTGCAAGAACTCTTGCAACGGCGAGCTGGGCCGACGCCGCGAGGTCCTCTCTTCTTGAGGTTTCCATGTGCCTAATCACTGTGTCAACGATCACTCCGGTGTCTCCAATAAAGACCCCGTCCTCTTTTTTTATCCTGATAGGAATCTCTATTGACGGCTGTCCTTTTGATGCCAAGGCCTCAAGTTTCATCGCTGGCTCTCCCTCATATGTCCTTTTGTAGCATGCGCCGAGGACTGCGGATATTGCGTCCAGGACCCTGCCGGTGCTTGTAGTATGTGTTATGTTAAAGCCCTTTTCAAGCTGCTGTAAAACCATCTCAGCCTCCTTGGTGCTTCTGAATCCTGCGTCCAGGTGTTTTTTCATGATCCCCTTGAGCTCATCTGGCTCGTAAATCCCTGATAGTATTCCTGCTACCATCCGCGCCGGATAGGTTGTTGCAAGGTCTCCTCCTGGCATGGGATGGCTCTGTAGATGACCTAGTCTTTTATAGTCCGATTCTTTGCAGTGGAGTATCTCTCCGCCCCAGATGCTCCCGTCTGTTCCGTATCCGACGCCGTCAGATGATATCCCTATGATCTCGTCAACATGCTTCTCTGCCATGAGGGATGCTATGTGGGCGTGGTGGTGCTGGACCCTTAGTATGTCTGCGCCATATTCTTTTGCCATCTCTTCGCCTGTTTTTGAGGTGTTAAAGTTGGGGTGCATGTCAACGGCCACGACGTCGATGTCTCTGATTCTGCCAAGCTCTTTTAGTCTCTTCACGGCGTCTTGCAGGAAGTCGAGGGTTAAAACCTGGGTCGTATCCCCTATGTATTGGGAGAGAACCGCTCTTTTTCCTTTTAATATGCATGCTGTGACGTTTAGCTCGGCACCTAGGGCTAGGACGGTTTTTCTAGATGAAGTGTTAAGCTCTATGGGCTCTGGGACCCATCCCCTGGATCTTCTTACAAAGGCCACATCCCCGCTTACTATTCTTATGACGCTGTCGTCTGCCCTGTTGTAGATGCTTCTGTTGTGAAGAAGGCTGTAGTCTGAAAACCCTGATTCAAGTATGGTCCCAGGGTCTTTTAGGATGGGCTCTCCTGGCAGGTTTGCCGAGGTCATGACAAAGACATTCTCCTTGGCATATGAGAATAGGAGTTCGTGTAGGGCTGTGTAGGGCAGCATTATCCCAATGTTGTCAAGCCCCGGGGAGACCATATCCGCGACAGTGCTTTTTTTCTTTTTTAATACGACAATTGGGCGCCTGAGGGATTCTAGAAGTTTTTCTTCTTTTCTACTCAGGTGGGCGAGTTCTTTTACGGCGTCTATGTCTTTTGCCATTAGGGCGAAGGGCTTTTGGGGTCTTTGGAATCTTTCTCTGAGCTGCGTTATTATGTCGTTGTCGATCTTTGCTGCAAGGTGTGTGCCGCCTACTCCCATTATGGCTACGATGGCTCCGTTGTCTAGGAGTTTTGCTGTCTCTTTGACCGGGTTTTCAAGGGGTATCTTTTCTTTGCCCTTGTATAGCTCATATTTTGGCCCGCATACGGGGCAGCAGACAGGCTCTGCGTGATAGCGTCTGTCCAGGGGGTTTTTGTATTCTTTTTTACACTCGGTGCACAGGGGGAACTGGTTCATCGAGGTGTTTTCTCTGTCATAGGGGATGGACTTGATGATGGTGAATCGCGGTCCGCAGTCCACGCATACCGTGAAGGGATATCCGTATCTCCTATCGTGTTTATCTGATGCTTCCCTCATGCACTTGT
>JAZFTJ010000005.1:0-6659 GCA_036446635.1 Hydrothermarchaeales archaeon (SeqCode)
AAAGAACTAGGGGATATCCTAGTAGCAATAATCGCCCGAGACTCAACGGTTAAAAGGATGAAAAGGATCCCAGTCGTGCCTGAAAACCAGCGAGTAGAGATGGTAAACTACCTAAAACCGGTGGACATAGCGGTTCTGGGAAAAGAAGGCAACTTTCTGGATATCATAGAGGACATAAAGCCTGACATCATCGCCCTAGGACCGGATCAGAGCCATAACGAAGACCGAATAAAAAAAGACTTAGAAGAGAAGGGCCTTAACGTGGATATCAAAAGAATAGAGGAGTACCGGGAGTGCCCCCTGCACAGCACAAAGGACATCCTGCAAAAGATAATAGAGCTAGACTATCCAAACTCGCGTCAGGAAGACGAATAATCACTCATCCAGCTCTTTCATCTTCTTTATCATCTTTACAACAGATTCCACAGCCCTCTTGGCGTACTTGACCCGGGTATGTGCCTCAAGCCTGCTCATATCGGGACCTGAAATGCCCAGCGCCACGGGCTTGTTGTACTCCAGGGACAAGTCAACTATCTTCCTAGCGGCGTGCTGCATAACAATCGCGTCGTGCCCGGTCTCGCCCTCTATAACCGCGCCCAGGGTGACCACACCATCAATGTCTTTTTTCCCCAAGAGCTTCTTCACTGCCAAAGGCATGTCAAAGCTGCCAGGCACTTTTACAATGTTAGAGACTTCAACATCCAAGAAACTCGCGTGCTCTTTTGCAAGCTCCACCATCGCGTATGTTATATCGTAGTTAAATTCTGATGCCACTATACCAATGCTTGTCATATACTATCACCTCTTAAGGTGCCTATGTTAAACCAAAGTAATATATATAATTTTTGAGTAGCTACTCAAAATTGAGTTGATAATTAGAAGATACAAAAAATACACCAAAACCCACTTAGCCACAGCTAATATTTATTACACAAAAGTTTATTACCCCACAATCAATTTCTTTTTCCTAGAAGTCGTTGACTTTGGAATCTGGATCCAGATATTATATAGAACTAGAGAAGACTTAAACCATGACATCTGATGAAGGAATACAAAAGAAACTCAAAGAAGGCTCTAAACTTTTAAGAGAGCACATAGACGAAGGCTTATTAGTCCAGGTCATAACCCACAACGACGCAGATGGCTTGACTGCAGGAGCGATAATGCACAAAGCACTTATGCGCGAAGACTGCGGGGTCCAGACAAGATGTCAAAAGCAGCTGAATGAAGAGATCGTAAAAGAACTCTCAAAGGAAAATAAAGACGTGATCATATTCACCGACTGTGGTAGCGGACAGCTGGACAACATAAACGAATGCCTACTTGAAAAAACCCACGTATACGTTCTAGATCATCATCAGACAAAAGAGCTTGACCACCCTAATTTGGTCCACATAAATCCCCATAACCATGGGATGGACGGAGCAAGAGCTGTAAGCGGATCCGGGGTGACCTATCTATTTTCAAAAGCCCTTAATCCAGACAACATCGATATGGCACATCTGGCCATCATAGGTGCGGCAGGAGATATGCAGGATCCAGAGGGCAAAATGACCGGGCTTAACATAGGGATCATGGAGGACGGAGAAAAGGCAGGCGTCTTGAAAGTGGAAAAAGACCTGAGGATATGGGGGAGGCAGACAAGGCCGCTTTATAAATCCCTTTCATACACATCCGAGCCACATATACCGGGCTTGAGCGGCAATGAATCTGCATGCATACAGTTTCTAAACGACCTAGGTATACCAGTCAAGCGGGAGGATGGTGAGATGACACGTCTTGTGGACCTTTCAAAAGACGAGAAGAAAAGACTATCAAACACCCTGGTGTTACGGATGCTTGAACATGGCATCCCGACAAAAAAGGCAGAGAGCCTCATTGGCGAGGTCTATACCATAACCGATGAGAAAGAGCGGACAAATCTAAGAGATGCAAGAGAATACGTCACCATCCTAAACGCCTGCGGGAGATATGAGAAATACGGAGTGGGCTTAGCTATATGCCTCGGTGACCGAGGCAGCCTCTACGAGGCGGGGATGAATCTTCTAGTTGAGCACAAAAAATATCTCTCCGGATGCTACACCTGGATATCTAATAACTCTGATGCTATTGAAGATCGGGAGGTTTTGTATACTTTCCATGTCCACAACGAGCTTGACGAAAATGTAATAGGGACGGTGACCACGATGGTCATAAGCTCAGGAAATCTAAAACCGATAAAGCCAGTTATAGGGTTTGTTGAGACAACAAATGGAGGCATCAAAGGCTCCTCCAGGGGAACAAAAGAACTCATACAGGAAGGACTAAACCTCGGCGAGGTAATGATGAATGCAGCAAAAGAGGTAGGCGGCGAAGGAGGAGGACATAACATAGCAGCTGGGGCTCAGATGGAAATGGGAAAAGAGGAGGAGTTCTTAAAACATGCAGTTGAAATTATCAAAGACCAGCTCTATAAGGATAATACCAACTCTAAAGAAACAACGTTTTCTCATTTAGAACAAAAACCAAATCAAAAATAGGATCATAGTGAAAAGAATATTAGTGAGCACGGCAATAATAAGGGGAGGGCAGAAAGATGGAACAATACATTACAAAGCCTTTCACTGTAGGAGTGGACCTTGGCGGCACCAAGGTGGAGGCGGCTCTGATCGATACAAAAGGCCAGATTTTGTCTGAGAAACGTTATCCCACAAATCCTGAAAAAGGCCCTGAGAGAATCATCATTGATCTAATAGAAGTCATAAATGAGTTTCAGAATCAAGCAGGACAGAAAGCATTGGCAGTTGGAATTGGCGCAGCCGGACAAGTAGACAAAGAAGGAGTTGTGCGATCTGCCCCAAACCTCCCGTTCCATAACGAACCACTACAGACAAGACTTGAGAAAGAACTTGGACTGCCCGTCGTTGTTACAAACGATGTTAGTGCTGCAACATATGGTGAATGGCGTTACGGCACTGGAAAAGGTATAGATGACTTGGTTGTGCTTTTTGTAGGAACCGGCATCGGCGGAGGGGTGGTAAGCGGGGGTCGCCTTCTTGAAGGATGCAACAATATGGGGGGAGAACTAGGACACATCACGCTTGTCGCGGATGGCCGAAGCTGCCGCTGTCCCAACAGAGGTTGTCTGGAGGCCTATGCCGGCGGCTGGGCAATAGCAGAGAGAGCTCAAGAAGCAGTTTTTGCAGACCCTAAAAAAGGAGAACGATTAAAGTCCCTTGCCGGCGGCGTTGAAAACATAACAGCAACTACAGTAGGCCAAGCATACCATGAAGGCGATCCATTGGCAAAGAGCTTGATAGAGGAAACCGGCAGATACCTCGCAGCCGGAGTAGTTAGTATTATTAACACCTTCAATCCCTGTCTATTAGTGCTGGGCGGAGGCGTCATCGAAGGCCTCCCTGAACTCATGCCCATTATAGAGGAGATTACTAAAAAACGGGCGTTAGAACCGAATATTGAAAAAATGAGGATCGTCAAAGCCTCATTGGGAAGTAAGGCAGCAGTTGTAGGAGCTGCATTTATTGCGCAAAATAAACTGTCGAAAATTGGTGGAGGAAGCACGATATGAAGGGTCCAGATGAACTCTGCATAAACACAATCCGTTTTTTGGCTGTGGATGCAGTGGAAAAAGCAAAGTCTGGACACCCCGGGCTGCCTCTTGGAGCAGCCCCCATGGCCTATGTTCTATGGGACCGCATCTTAAACCATAACCCCAAAAACCCGGGTTGGATCAACCGAGACCGCTTCATCCTCTCAGCAGGGCATGGCTCGGCCCTTCTTTATTCACTCCTCCATCTCTATGGCTACGACATCTCCCTAGATGATCTTAAGAGGTTTCGCCAGTGGGACAGCAAGACACCGGGTCATCCAGAGTATAACCCTTCATTAGGAATTGAGGCCACCACAGGCCCATTAGGACAGGGCTTTGCCATGGGCGTTGGAATAGCGATTGCAGAGAGGTTTCTCGGCAACTGCTTTAACTCCCCTGAATTTCCAATCATAGATCACTATACTTATGCAATCGTCTCAGATGGAGACCTGATGGAGGGCATCTCCTCAGAGGCTGCTTCCCTGGCCGGATATCTAAGGCTGGGCAAACTCATCTATCTCTATGATGACAACCATATCTCAATCGAAGGAGACACCGATATAAGCTTCACAGAAGATGTTAGGCGTCGATTCGAAGCATACGGATGGCAGGTCCTGCAAGTACTTGGCGGCAACGACCTTGACCGCATCGAAAAGGCCATCAAAAAGGCTCAAGCTGAAAAGAAGAAGCCATCCCTTATCCAAGTCCGAAACCACATCGGCTACGGAAGCCCAAAACAAGACACCCCCGCAGCACATGGCGAGCCATTAGGACCAGAGGCGATGAAGGCAACAAAAGAAGCGCTTGGCTGGCCCCTGAAGCCGGACTTCTACATCCCAGACGAAGCCATGAGCCATTTCCGCCAGGCAGCCGAGAAAGGCGCTGAAAAAGAAGCTGAGTGGAAGAAGGTTTTTGATAATTATCGTAAGAAGCAGCCTGAGCTTGCAGAAGAATTTGAAAAAGTCGTAAACGGAGAGCTTCCTCCTGATCTGGAAAAACACTTGCCGGTTTTCAAGCCAGAGGACGGGCCAATCGCAACAAGGAGCGCCTCTGGTAAGGTGATGAATGCCATCGCTAAACAACTCCCCCACTCCCTAGCAGGTGGTTCAGGCGACCTCGCCCCCTCAACAAAGACCATCCTAATGGGCTACGGCGACTTCGGATTCAGCAAAGCCTGCGCGCACAATGTCCACTTCGGCGTCCGTGAGCATGCCATGGGGGCTATAGTTAACGGCATGGCCCTTCACGGAGGAATTATCCCATATGGAGCAACATTCCTAGTTTTCTCAGACTATATGCGTCCAGCTCTTCGCATTGCAGCACTTATGCAGGTTCACTCTATCTTTGTCTTCACACATGACAGCATCGGCCTTGGGGAAGACGGACCTACACACCAGCCGATAGAGCAGCTGATGAGCCTGCGTGCTATTCCCGGAATGACAGTATTACGTCCAGCAGACGCCAATGAGACCGCTGCTGCTTGGAAGATCGCTGTAGAGCATAAAGGACCGGTCTCGCTGGCATTATCAAGGCAGAACCTACCTATTTTTGATCCCTCGACCTATAATGTTGCAGAAGGCGTGTCTCATGGTGCCTATGTCCTAGCAGATGCCGAATCCAAAAAGCCTGACGTAATCATCTTAGCAACAGGCTCAGAGGTACACCTGGCACTAGAGGCTAGGGAAGAGCTTAAAAAAATTGGTATTCAAGTCAGGGTTGTTTCAATGCCCTCATGGGAGCTTTTTGATAAGCAAACAAAAGAATATCGGGAACAGGTTTTGTTATCCGATGTGCCGAAACTTGCGGTTGAAGCGGGCATCACTTTTGGCTGGTACAAATACGTGGGTGGAAATGGCGACGTTATAGGCATAGACCGATTCGGAGCCTCTGCCCCAGGCAAAGTAGTCTTTGAAAAACTCGGGTTTAGTGTGGAAAACGTGGTCGATAAGGCTCTAGCACTTCTGAGGAGGACTTAAAAGAGATGAATCCCTTGAAGGAACTTCAAAAATATGGACAAGCTGTTTGGCTTGACTACATCCGACGCAGCCTGATAACAAGCGGCGAGCTCAAGAGGATGGTAGATGAAGATGGGCTAAAGGGTGTTACAATTAATCCATCTATTTTTGAAAAAGCGATCGCCGGGAGCGAAGACTACGACACCGCTCTAGCTGATCTTCTAAAAGATGATCCGCACAAAGATGCGCGGGCACTCTACGAGAAGCTTGCAGTGGGGGATGTTCAGATGGTAGCCGATGTCCTAAAACCCGTCTATGATGAGACAAACGGCGTTGATGGATATGTGAGTCTTGAACTATCACCCAGTCTTGCCAATAATACCGAGGGGAGCATCGAAGAGGCTCGTTATTTCTGGAAGCTTGTAAACCGCCCCAACCTAATGATAAAAGTCCCTGCCACCCCCGAGGGAATACCTGCAACAGAGGAGCTTATTGCCGAGGGGATCAACGTAAACGTTACTCTCATGTTCTCACTTTCCCACTACGAGGCGGTTGTAAATGCCTATATAAGAGGCGTGGAAAAGTCCAAGGACCCATCTAAGATAGCCTCAGTCGCCTCGTTTTTCATAAGCCGCGTAGACACAATCGTGGATAAAGACCTTGAGGATAATGGGTCGTCAGAGGCCCTTAGCTTACGCGGAAAAATCGCCATAGCCAACTCCAAGATAGCCTACAAGAGGTTTAAAGAAATATTCAGCGGAGAACAATGGAAACAACAGGCCCGGAGGGGTGCAAAGCCCCAGCGAGTACTGTGGGCAAGCACGAGCACGAAAAACCCCGAGTATTCTGACCTGCTCTATATAGAGGAGCTTATCGGATCCGATACAGTTAACACAATCCCCCCTGCAACCCTCAACGCATTCCGAGACCATGGTCATCCTAAGTCTTCGCTGAAGGAAGGATTTAAAGAAGCAGAGGCGGATCTTAAAAAGCTAGATGACTTGGGTGTTGATCTTAACGAGCTTACCGAGAAACTTCAGGTGGACGGCCTATTAGGATTTTCCACTTCTTACGATAAACTAATTGCTGCTCTAGATGAAAAGCGAACAGCCATA
>JAZFTJ010000006.1:0-3733 GCA_036446635.1 Hydrothermarchaeales archaeon (SeqCode)
AAGGGCGAATCTCCCAACTAAACCGTGACCTTTACTTCTTAGTCCGATCAATGCTCATACCACCGCTCTTTCTTGACTTCCTATAATCGACTTTTGGGAATCTCAACATAGAAAACGCTGCCCCCTTTAGGGTTGTCCTCCACCCAGACCCTGCCTTCATGTACTTCAACAACCCTTTTTACAATGGCAAGGCCGAGTCCTGTGCCTTTGACACCTTCTTTTTTAACTCTTTTAAACCTGTCAAAGACCCCTTTTTTGTACTCATCCGGAATTCCCTCGCCGTTGTCAGCTACAGATATCTTCCAACTGGATCCGTTTTCTTTTATCTTTGCAACCACTTCGGAGTTTTCAGGCCCGTATTTGATGGCGTTGCCAATCAGGTTTAAAAAGACGTCATAGATCAGGGGGTTGGCTTGGGCTTTAAACACTCCTTCTATGGGCATCTTGGTCTTCACATTTTTCTCTTCAGCCTGATGCTTCATCTCCTTGGCAGCTTTTCTCAAGAGATCGCCCAGATCGGTCTCTTTGAATTCCAGCTGTTCACCTGATTCTAAGACTGCAAGGATCGAGGCGTTTTCCACAAGGCTGATTACCCTCCCAGTGCTGCTGTGGATGATATCAAGGATCTCCTTTTTCTCTGGGTTTGTCTCGTTTTTCAAGGCCAAATCAGTCATGCTCCTGGCAGCCCCGGCAGGGTTGAGGAGGTCGTGCCTCATGATATCGATAAACAGATCTTTTAGACTGTTTGACTCCCCTAGTTCGGCGTTAGCGTCCTCAATCGCCTTATATGCCCTTGCCTTCTCAATCGCCAGCCCGGCTTGAACACCAAAACCTGCAAGCCTCTTAACATCCGCATCTGTCAACTCCTTCAGACTTGCGCATCCTATTGTCCCAACAACTTTATTATCCGCCAAAAGAGGTGCACCCATACCCCACCTTGCCTTTGTCAGCTTGGCCGCAGCCTTGGCCATCTTTTGAAGAGACTTTTTATCAGTATAGCTCTTCAAAACCCCGACAATATCATCTGTTATAACCGAATTTTTTGTATCAACAATCTCTTTGAGAAGGCTGCCTTCGTACAACGGCACCTCATAACCCAAAATGGTCAGACCAGTCAACTTCTCAAGCTTCCTTACAGCCTTCGACTCCACAGAATAGCTCTTAACAACCAAGTGCTTCCGATCACTGCTCAAAAGGTGGATGGCCACTGCTTCATAGCCATAGAGCGATCGAAGACCATCAACGATCGTCAAAAAAACATCATCTAGCTCAAAACCAGCATTCAGCATGTTGTTTATCCTCTGAAGTAAACGCCGCTCCTCTCCCGCCCGCTTGCGCTCGGTGACATCCCTGAGTATACCATCAATCCCGATGAAATTGCCTTTAGAGTCCTCTAGAATCCTACAAGTGTTCTCACAGTATATCGGCTCACTGTCATACTTCTTCCCCCGTATGGGATACGCACCTAATGCTTTTTTGTGTTTTAGTTCTGCTATGAAGGCTTCTCTGTCTTTAGGTTCTTGCCAATAACGAAGCGCTGGCTTTCTTATCATCTCCTTAGGGGACTTATGACCACAAAGCTCGGCCATAGCTTGATTTACCTTTACGAAAACACCTTCAGCGTCAGTCTGATAAACACCATCTAGACTGGAGTTAAAGAGATTTCTAAATCTCTTCTCACTCCCCCGTAGCGACTCTTCTGCCCGTTTGTGCTTAGATATCTCCATATGAAGGTGTTCATTCGCTACTTTCAAATCACTTGTGCGCTTTTTTACTTTCTCTTCAAGATGCTCGGAATAGTCCCTTAATTCTATGTTTTGATAGACGATAGTTTCTGACGCATCCTTAACGATGCCAAAGAGCGCAAAGTAGAGGATAAGGAATCCTAAAAATATTGCCCCCCAGATCATCCGCTTAGCGTTTCTTATATCCTTATCAATAATATCAAGGATTTGATATGCCTCAATAACTCCCTTTACGCTTTCACCGCCAAAGTCAAGGGGGATGTAGAACTCTATCAGCCCATTGTATTTACGTTCATAAATGTGCTCTTCCTCTTTATCTAGATCTCTATGTATCTCAACTCCTATCTCACCCTGGAGGGCTTTTTGTATCTCAAGATTTTCGGCAAGGTTCGTTCCAATTAATCTTGGCTCATCAGAATATATTATCGTCCCTTCCCTGTTAAAGACCTTAATTCTAATAATCTCGGGTACACCTACATGCTTATAAAAGAGTTCAAAGACTTCTTGATTCTTTTCATAATCAACTTCAGCGAAAAGTTCAGGTGTTAGATGGATCTCGGTTTGTTGCTTAAGAAGAGCTACTGTCGATGTCTTAGTCTGTTCCATCTTACTCTCTTCAATGGTCTTTGTAATGAAGATGCCTAGGAAGAATGCTAGGGCTAGAAGCACGACAAAACTTACGATTGAAAATTTTTGAAGTATGTTTAGATCCACTAATTTCTTGGCCATCCAAATCCACATTCTATACAGAGCATTTTCAGATAAGTCTCGATGTTTTTCCTCACTAACTCATAGAAGCCGCCCTATCTTCTAGTTGGTCCAATTTAAGATATGCATCTCAACGCGTATGCCGCATCTATTAGAACCGTCGATTCATCGAACATTTCTGCTATATTCGTTGAGTATTTCTCTCAGGAGCAACGTTCTTTGATTGAATTTTTTTAAATGATCTTCACGCCTAGGCGCCTGAGGGATCTCGCCAGGTCTGAGCCCAACTCATATTCAAGTATGGCTCTAAAAGACTCTTGACCGCGCAAGCCCGCGGGGCCGATTAACCTCTCGATAAAAACAGACAAAGACTCCCCTAAGCTTTTATTATCGATGGAATTTACTTCTGGACTGACATTTATCACTTGGGCAAAACCGTGGGAGGTTGTTACTATCTTCAGATATTTGAAGACCTCATACTCTCTTCGCAGATCCCTTATCAGGGTGTTTATGACCAGTAGGATGTATTTATCCGAGGTGATCTTCGATCCTACCCTGATAAGCGCCTGGAGAAGGTCTTCCACCATCCGTTGGTTGGTCATAAGACCACTTCATTTTGCAAGGACAGTGTCTATCCTATTTTTCAAGTCCACGGTATCAAAGGGTTTTTCGATGTAATCCTCTGAGGTAAGCATCCCCATCCCCTTGCTCAGCAAGTCGGTTTTTGCAGTAAGGAAGATGATGGGTATCCCATTTAGTTCCTCGTTTTCCTTGATCTTCGCTGTAGTATCCCAGCCGTCAATCTTAGACATCATGATGTCCATGAGGATCAGATCCGGCCTCTCCGTCTTTAGCAATTCCAGACATTCCTCACCGCCGCTTACCCCAGTTACCTCAAAACTTGGGTCGATGTCCTCCAGTCCTGCTTTGACACTGTATATTATGTGGGGATCATCATCTACGATCAACACCCTTTTTTTCATCACAGCTATCACCTCTCAGTTTATGCGGTGTTAGATGCCTTTGGCTTTGTCTTCGTTGTCTGTGTGGGGACGGACGCGGACTTCTCAGTCCGCAGTTTCTCTATCTGGACTATCTCCTCTTTGCTCAGGATCCTGTTAAGATCGAGAAGGATGAGAAGCTTGTCATCCAGCTTCCCCACCCCCTGGACGTACTCCGCATGTGTGGAGGCTGCGGAGGGAGGATCGATATCCGTTCCAGACATCCTTAAAACCTCGCTCACAGAGTCGACGATCAATCCCAGGGTAGAGCCCGATGCC
>JAZFTJ010000007.1:0-13864 GCA_036446635.1 Hydrothermarchaeales archaeon (SeqCode)
ATCCCATAAGACCGCTCAACACAGCTCATCGTCCCCTGAAACCGGGGATTAAGCTCCATAAACACCGGCTCATCCCCAACCACAAAGTCTATACCGTTCCAACCAACTACGCCAAAAGACCGTGAGATCTCAACAGCCATATGCTCAATCTTTTTCAACATAGCCTCATCAAGCCCCAAAAAGGGCACGATATTGCCGCAATATACAAACCCCCCCTGATTTAAAAGCCGCGAACCCAAAATCTGGACGCTCGTGGAAAGCATCTTCGAGTCATCCCTAGAGGAGAGAGTGGAGACACTCAGTTTCTTACCACTAACATACCTTTGCAAGAGCATCTTATCCCCTATCTTGGGGATTTCAGACAGGTTTTTAGCCATAGCAACACCTCTACCACCTGCCCCTCTTATGGGCTTAATGACAACAGGAAACCCCATATCCTCAGCAACATCCCTCGCTTCTCCCCTGCTCCGAACAACCTCAGATTCCGGGACGCTAAATCCGAGCTTATCAACCCTTTTAAGCTGATACTCTTTATCCTTAATCCCCCTCATAACACCCGGGATGTTCCCAACTATGTTCCTCTTTTTAAGGTCAACAGTGGAAAGCGGTATCACATAATCAGCCTCAAGGTCTTTTGCAAGATCAACCAGCTTCTCACCAGAATAATCCAAAGACATCCTGCCCATGGACCTGTAAGATTTTTGCAAAATAATCGATCTGGATACATCTGCCACACGCTTTGTGTCCATAGCGCCAAAATAGTCAACAGAATAAACCTCAAAACCCGCCCTTTTCGCAGAGAACACCGCAGGCCTAGTATGAACGCCAACAAGAAGCACTGAACCTTCCAATTCCATCACTTAGATAAACATATTCATCCCGAGGGGTATTAATTTATTAGGCAAAACAATGCTAAAAAGACATGATGATCGAATTTATCCAGAAATACTTCATCGACCCCATATACCAGCGCTCAGGATACAATACAGTGAACACCATCGCATACGGCCTGCTACTTGGAGTGGGAATAATAGCGTCAGATAGACTCCTTTCTAATAAAAAGGTAAGGATCGATGAAAGATTTCTCATCGCCACCGCCCCATTTATCGCTTTGGCAGCGGTAATCAGATCCCTTGTGGACGCAGAATTATTCCCAACCTCTTTTTTCCTAATAACCCCTGGGATATTCCTATCCATCTTCCTATTAGCAGGAGCAGCTATCCTCATTGGAATCCGATTGAAGGGAGAAGAATATCAAAAGATACCGCTTATTATCGGAACCATTTTGCTGATCTTTCCAAGCTATGTTGCAGTAAAAAACATCGTTGCACCACAAGCTCTCATCTACATCCTCATAGCATTCTTACTCTCATCCATTGCAACACTAGCATTGATACACCACCTAGACATTAAAGATTTCAAAAACCCATGGGTCTACAGCATATTTGTTGCACACTTTTTCGACGCAAGCGCAACATTTGTAGCTGTGGATTATTTCGGGTTCTGGGAGGAGCATGTCTTTGAGAACTTCCTAATCCAGAAAGTTGGCACAGCACTGATACTCTTCCCACTCAAGCTAATCGTCCTAATAATAGTTATAGCGTCCATTCAAAAACTCGTAAAAAAAGAATCACTCAAGTTTTGGTATTTTGCCATATTCGTCCTAGGTATGGCCCCAGGCATAAGAGACACACTCACAGTGATGCTTTTAGGCTAAAGCCTCTTAACATTCTTCGATCTCTCCGATGGAATTATCCTCATCTCCCCCTTAAAATCCACCAAGAGTTCTCTGCCATTGAAAAATCGGTCCAAAAAGATGGCAAGCGCACTTACCTCTGAATGCGGCTGATTACCCACAGACACGTTAAAATCTACAAGTCTAAAGAGATCCCCCGGGACCTTTTCTCCGCCGACAACAATCAGCAGATCTTTAGAACCATCCAGAGACTTTTTCACCTCACCTACTGCATCATCCACCGGAAGACCATACATAGTCAAGTGCACAGCAACCCCCTTCCAAGACTTCAGATAAGCCGTCCAATCACGAATGGTTGTAATAGAAAAACTTCCCCCCCATCTTTTTGTTACGTCAGTCACCGATTCTTCTATAGCCTCATCCTCTTCTGTCAAAATTATCTTATCTGCACCAAACGCACGGGCAACAAGGGCTACATGCGTAGTCACACGCTTATCCCTTAAAGGACGATGTCCTAGCCGTAAAACAGAGATCTTCATGGTAAGAGTTATTTAAGTCTAAGAGATATAAAAACGTGATTAGTGTAGTTGGAATGGCCATGAGCACATGTACTATCTGTGGAAAGAAGGAGTTAATGCCCTTCAAGTGCAAGTTCTGCGGAAACACCTACTGTTCAGAGCACAGGCTCCCGGAGAACCATGGATGCATTGGACTGGAGATATATAAAGAAGAGTCAAGGACAAAGCCTGACAAATGGATCTATGAGCCATTTCAAGAGAGAGCCGAGGTTAAAAAACCAAGAAAAGAGCCCATCATAGAAAAAATAGAGAGATTCATTAAAAACCTGGACAAAAGACAGATCATCTACATAATCATTGTTTTAATTATTTTGCTGACCATCTTAGAGAGTGTCAGGTAGGTCTTAAATATAGAGTTACTTCCACAGGATCGTGAGCGATTTAAAAAAAAGCCTCAGTTATTCCCTTCCCTTTTTCTTAGCGTATCGATCTTATCGATGACAATGCGCTCTTCTTCCCTTTCATCATTTGATGGAGATGGTTTTTTTCTCACTTTCAAAGGCGTCTTATCACCTAGGCCTGGCATTCCATCGCATTTACCCGTCCTTTGATATCGAGTTTCAAGAACCGTATATGCTGCTCTATGTTTTTTGAGTTCTCCCCTAACCCTCTGGACCTTCCCCTCCATCTTTTTATGCTCCTCAACGAAATGCTCAAACTTAGGAAGGGTCTCCCGAAGCTCTGCTTTAAGTTTTGTATTTTCCCTTTCAAAACTAGCTCTTAACTCTTCACCCCTCTGGATCCCGAGTTTATAGTCACCCAGCTTTTTCTCGCTTAAAGACAATCTCTGCGAGCGCTCCCCCAATTTTCTCCTATCCTCAGTAGATTTGTACTCCAACTCGTTGATCCTGGTTTCCTGGTCTTTTATAGAGGATACAAGCCTTCTAATCTCAGTGGACTGCTTCTCAAATCTAGCCTTGGACGACTCGTATTCTTTTGTTATGCCATCAAGTTCATTTTCCAATTTCAAGATGGACTGTTCCTTTTCCTTAATCGCCTGACTCATAGCTCTGTTCTCTTCTTTTAACTCCCGCTTTTCAAAGTCAAGCTCAGGCGCCTCATACGTCTGCAGAGCATCCTCAATGAGCCTGAAGAAGCTCCTTCTATCAGTATTTATCTCATTGAAACTCTGCATGTAACCTTCCCTTAGATCCAGGATATTCTCATAATCTTGGAATTTGCCCATAATCTCATCGCCCTTGGACTTAATCTTTTCAATCTTTCTTTCAAGCTCCTCTTTTTCCTGCTCAACCTCCTCCCGATCCTCCTCAAGACTCTGTGCCGTCTTCTTAAGCTCCTCTATATGGGAAAGCTCCGACTCATACTTTTTAAGTTTCCTCTTCCCATCTTCTAAAACAGGCTTAGTCTCTTTTAGAATCTCCTCAATCGTATACTCAAGAAGGGTCTTTCTAACCTCAAGCTCCGACTTTTTCGCGCCAATAAGCCCTCCCAAGCCTTTAGGTTGGATCTCGATCTTGTCGATAAAGTCGTCATCAACTAATAACGAGGAGAAGAGGGTGAACTGGTCAATCTTTTTCCCATAATCCCGGGTTACAAGATCAAAGCCGTCAAACACCTCATGAAAGTTATCGAGATATTTTTTCCTGATTTTGGACAGATTTTTATCACTCGCGCCTTTGATCTTTTGCACCGCATCCTCATAGGCGTTACTTTTATCCTTATACTCTCTGAAGGTCTTTTCAGCCTGGTCGCTGGCTATTTTATAACGTTTCTCGACATCTTTAAACTCTCTTTCAAAGCCTGACAATTTAGTTCTTAAAGAATCGTAATCCTTCAAGATCTTAAGGTCATGGTGAAGAGTATCTTTAAAACATCCTATCTCGCTGATAATCGACTCTGAGAGCTCCTTTATCCTCCCCCGCGACTCAGGTATGTGACGCGTCACTGATAACGAGAAAGACTCTATATCTTCTTTGCATGATTCAACTTCATGATAAAGGTCAGCGATGGCTTTTTCAAAACTTGCATCAAATCCTGATTTGTAATTGCTTAAGGCCTCAGATTTTTCAGCTATACCATACCACTTTTTTTTGAAAGACTCAAGCGCTTTTCTCAGTTCATCTGGTGAGAGAAACTCTTCACTCATTTCAGCCCTTCCCCCCTTATTCTTTTGAGCCCTTAATGTCCTCGATCTTCAGCTTCATACTTGATTCAAGTTCTTTCAGACGCTTTGCCATATCCTTCTTTAGTGAATCCAATCCTTCTGATAACTCATTGCTTCTCTGCTTATACCTCTCTCTTTGCTCTTCAGTCGTTGTAAGACGGGCCTCAGTATCCTTCAACTGGTTTTCCAAGGCGGATTTCTCTTTTTCCAGTCCTTTGACATCGTTTTCAAGACTCTTCTTTGTGGCTGTGAGGTTCTCTGTCCGCGTTTTATACTCATCTCTTACGGAAACAGTTTCTTTGAGCATGGAAGCGGTCTTGTTGAGTTTGGTTTCAAGCGCTGATTGGTCTTTTTCAAGTGTTCTGATTTCGGCTTCCAAGTTTTTCTTAATAGTAGTGAGATTTTGGGTCTGTGATTTGTAATCATCTCTTACGGAAACAGTTTCTTTGAGCTTAGTTGTGGTTTCGCTAAGTCGTGTTTCCAGATCGTTTTTTATGGCTGTGAATTCTTTTTCTTGACTGGTTTTCTCTCTTTTGAGTTCTTTGAGATCGTTTTCAAGACTCTTCTTTGTGGCGCTGAGGTTCTCTGTCTGTATCTTGAAATCATCCCTGATGCCCTCGGTTTCTTTGAGCTTAGAATTGGTTTCATCAAGGCGTGTTTTCAGATCAGCCTTGGTGTCATTAAATTCTTTTTCTTGACTGGTTTTCTCTCTTTTGAGTTCTTTGAGATCGTTTTCAAGACTCTTCTTTATGGTTGTGAGGTTTTCTGTCTGTGATTTGTAATCGTCTCTTGTTGCTTCGATCTCTTTGAGCTTGGAGGTAGTTTCATCAAGGCGTGTTTCCAGATCAGCCTTTACATCTTTTAATTCTTGGACATTCTTCTCCAAGGATTCTTTTGCATCTTCAAACTCTTTTGTCTTAGTATCCAGATCCTTCTGTGCACTTTCTAACTTCTCTTTTAGATACTTGACCATACCAGAAAGCTCTTTCTTCTTCTCCCGTAGCTCTCTCTTCTCCAAGTCAGGATCAGGTGGCTCATAATCTGCCAAAGCCTTCTCAGAACTCTCAAGATACTCTTTTACAAGTTCATGAGCCTGGTTAAAATGTGAGATGTAATTATCTCTAATCTCCAAGATCTCATCTTGGCGCAAGAGTCTGAAGGCGTTGTCCTCCTTTATCCTAGCAATCTGCTCAGTAATTTCATCTCGGGGCCTTGCAAGGTCCTTGAGTTTCATTTCCATCTCCTGGACCTCTTTCTCAGCAGCCTTTAGCCCACGGAACTCAGAATCCAGCCTATTAATCTGGCGTTTTTCATTCTTCTTGATAGGGGCTGAGTCCTCCAGAATCTCTGCACCCACATATTTAAGGACGCTTGATCTAGCTTTGTTGTCTTCCTGAGACTTCCTTCCAAGAAGACCCTTCTTTTTCGGAATCAGCATAATCTTGGAAATTGTGGCCCGCCCTTCCACGATCATATTGAAAAGCGTATCAAGATCTACCTGCTCAGGCCCCACATGGACCCGGTGGTCTTTAACTATTGGCTCCGCTTTTTCATAAAACTTCTTCTTGATATTTTCAAGCGCCGCTTTTGCCTCATTCGCTATTTGTTGTTCCTTATAGGCATAGTCGCTTTTCATGTCAAAGTATCTTGTAGCTATTTCGATACTCCCCTTCTCAAATTCACGGTACTCGGTGTTCACCTTTTTAAAGTCATTGTCTAAAACATCCAACTTCTTGGATAACTCTCCCAATTTGATAATGTCGTTCATATCGTTTTTTACGTCCTCAACGAAGAGGTCGATCTCCCCAATGATCTTCCGAGCGGTGTCATCTATGTCCTTGCGAAGCTCTGGAAACGTGTGTTTGAGCTGTTTCTCAATATCTTGAAGATCAGTTTTTGATTTCTCAAGGTCAGCTAAGATACTTTGGATCGCCTTTTTAAAACCGGCATCGGATCCAGACACATAATTGTTTAAAGCCTCAGATTTCTGGGTTATCTTGTACCATTTACCCCTAAATGTCGCCATCTTCTTAGCGAGTTGCTTTGGGGATAAAAATTTTTGTGCCATCACACACTCCTCATAAATTCAGGTTTTTCTAGATTGATAGATGAGTGGATGTGGTTGAGAGATATATTTAAGGTTTCCGAAGAATCCACCCAAACTTTTTTATGTAAGATATGAATAAGAGGTGGCTCCGTTATGTTTGAAAATAATACTATTGAATGGAAGTTATTGGCAGCGGGAACGATCTTTCTAGGGATAGCTCTTATGCCCTATAGTATCAGCCTTGCTATTACAAGATTTTTACTGGTATCCGTATCCCTGCCCATTATTATACTCCTACTTTTAAGGACCAGAAGACAGCCAAAAAATAGGTTTTTAACCCTCTAGATTCTAAAAAAGGCTCTGT
Organism: Hydrothermarchaeales archaeon (SeqCode); assembly: GCA_036446635.1. Classification (GTDB taxonomy): domain Archaea; phylum Hydrothermarchaeota; class Hydrothermarchaeia; order Hydrothermarchaeales; family SZUA-236; genus JAZFTJ01. Next base: position 6,811 of record JAZFTJ010000007.1, read on the forward strand.
ATTTAAATTTTTTTTATCATATTATCTTAATTTCTATAATTAAGGTTTTTTCAGCTATATATCTTGGGAATATCTGTTTTGAAAACTGCTATGAACAAGTGTATTGTAAATGAAAATAGAAGCAGCTGATTCACGATAAGAGGATTTCATAAATAATCACAACAAATTATAAATAACGTTATCTATGAGTGGACCGTGCTATGATTGGAGATAAACTTCCAAGTTTTTTTACTAAAATACTTCTATCGGTGGCAGATCCGGAGGATGCAAGAGAGACCTGTGAGCTTGCCACATAAAAAATAGAGACGGTGATCAAAGACGAGCGGTGAATCTGAACTTGCCAAGGACTTAGGGCTCGTTGAGGCTTTAACACTTGGCATAGGAACTATGATAGGGGCAGGTATTTTCATATTGCCGGGAATAGCAGCCGAGAAAGCGGGGCCAGCGGCTTTTCTTGCCTTTTTTCTAGGCGGCATAGTCGCAGCTTTGAGTGCATTAAGCCTCTCGGAGCTTTCAACAGGAATGCCAAAATCCGGTGGCAGTTATTATTTTGTAATGAGGGCACTTGGTCCATTATTTGGCTCTATAGTGGGCTGGGGGATGTGGATGGGGCTCATGTTCGCATCAGCCTTTTACATGATAGGTTTTGGGGAGTACTTCGTCTTTCTCTTCCCGATTTTAAACAGAACCATTGCAGCCCTTCTGATGTGCAGTGTTCTAATAGGCATAAACTATGTTGGAGCCAAAGAGACCGGCAGGTTTCAGGACTTCATAGTCATCGGGCTTTTAGGGATTTTGATCGTCTTTATCGGGGTGGGCATAACCAAGGTAGATATGGCGCTTCAAACCCCATTAGTACCCAATGGATGGGGAAGTGTCGCCAGCACAACTGCCTTGATCTTCGTAGCTTTTCTGGGCTTTGAAGTCATAACCACTGTTGCAGAAGAAATAAAAGAACCAGAGAAAAATCTTCCAATCGCGATACTAGGATCAGTTGCAATCGTCACAGTGTTTTACATGCTGATCTTGTTCATAGCAACAGGCATCATACCCTACCAGAAACTCGGATTGGCGGCGACGCCTATTGCAAAGGTGGCAGGCGTGATAATGGGAACCGGGGGTGTCCTACTTTTGGTATTAGCCTCTTGGTTTGCAACAATCTCCTCTGCGAACGCAAGCATTTTATCGGCGTCCAGGGTAAATTTTGCCATGGGACGCGATAAACTTGTCTCAGACTGGCTTAACAAGATCCACAGCCAATTTCTAACACCCTATAGATCAATTATGGTAAGTGGCGGAATAATATTGGGACTGATCCTCTTTGTTGGCAACATTGAGATCCTTGCAAAGGCGGCAAGCTTTGCATTTTTAGTCTCATATATTTTTGTTCACATAGGATGCATCCTTCTAAGAGAATCTGATACCGACTGGTATAATCCCACGTTTAGAACTCCAGGTTATCCTATTGTGCAGATTGCAGGCGCGTTTTCGTGCTTTTTTCTCCTAACACTTATGGGTTCTACTGTCCAGCTTATCGGGGTTGGCATGATAGTCTTCGGCGTAGCATGGTATTTTATCTGGGCAAAAGAGCAGACCGTTGTAGAAGGCGTCATAGACCAAGCGCTCGCAAATATCACAGGCAACGGTGTCTACAGGATCCTTGTGCCAATGGCAAACCCTGCCCATGAAGAGGAGAAATTAAAGATAGCAGCTGTCCTTGACAGGGCAAGAGGCGGAGAGGTGTTGGCTCTCAATATTATGGAGATACCTGCTCAGACACCTCTTCATGTCGGACGAAAACTCTACATGGAGAAGGAAAAAGAGCAGGAAACGATCCTCAAGAAGGTGGCAAAGCGGGCAGAAACTACGGATGTTCCAGTTAAAACGAGTCATATGATTTCTCATGACATATCAAAGGCCATCGTTGACGCTGCCAAGACACGGCACTGCAACCTGATACTGATGGGTTGGAAGGGCAAGGTGAAGTCTTCAAGGGTGATTGGGAGTATTGTAGGGGAGGTTATGGGAAAAAGCACAGTCAACGTAGCGGTCCTTAAAAGCAGAGGGATAAAGGATCTAAAAAGGGTCCTCCTTCCTTATAGGGGCGGCCCCCATGGAAGGGCCTGTTTGGAGCTGGCCCGAGACCTGATGAGGGCCTCTGATGCTCAGCTGACTGTTATCAAAGTGCTCCCGAAAGGCGGGGTCAAACGAGAGACAGAGGCCCTTCAAGAAGTATTAAAACAGGATACAGAAGAGTTCCAAGACAGGATCAAAATTCGTGTCTTCAAAGACAAAGATATCGTTGGAAGGATCGCAGAAGAGTCTAAAGGTTATGATCTGGTGATGGTCGGGGCGTCAAGTGAGTGGAAGTTGAAGCGCTCACTCTTCGGATCCATCCCTGATGGAACGGCAAACAAGGCGCACTGCTCTGTACTGATGGTAAAAGGCGTTGAGCCCAAAAAACCATCATTGATCAGTCGATTTATGAGTAAATTAGGCTTAATAAAATAGGGCTGAGTAATCCTCACACCGGATAAAAAAACTCCTCTTTTAGAGCCTTAAACTTTCTCTTGTTTCAAGCAGTCTTGCTCCGATCAATATTGTCAGCACGCTGGCGATAAATATGAGAAGAAATGGCAAGAGGATGCTTCGTGGATCCACATAGGGGTTTGAAGAAAACTTTGATATCAGGGTGACAGGTGAAATGTTGTAAAACTCTTTTTTAAGGGACAATGGGGCGAAGAAAGACAGTGATGCCACTATAATGAGGATGGTTACGCTAAGATTTGATTCCTTTATGTTCTCTGACATGGCAGAGATTACTATGCCGAATCCTATGAAAACGAGGTCTAATAAAAACAGGAGGAGCAGTAGGTGGACCATGTTGTAGACTATAGTGCCTTTCCATCTGAGCAGGATCATCCATAGCAATGCTTGAAGGAGGGCTAGTGCCACCACAGGGAGGGTTTTTCCTAGGATTATCTCGCTCTTGCTAATAGGTGCGGCGATCAGGATCTCATAGGTCCTCTTCTCTTTTTCGCCGACGATGGAGTCTGTGACCATGTTTGCTGAGAGAAAGGTGGGGAGCAGAAGTATGAATGGGATCAAGATTCCGTACATGATCTCAATAAATTCAGGCGATTGAATGTGGGGTATCTTTGATGATGTTTTAACATATACTGTGTTAAACCTTATGGGGTTAAGGACTGCATCTGGGTCTTCGTATCTCAGAGAGAGACGCTCTTTTTTCAATTCTGCAGAGTACTTTTGAATGGTTTCTGTGACTACTGTATCTGCGTATCCTGAGAGGAGGTTTGTGTTGTCGATAACAAGCCTTAGATCGGTAGCGTCTCTTTGTATCTGGGTTTCAAAGTCCGGGGGGAATACCAAGACCGCCACTAGGTTGGAGTTTTCTAATATTGTCCGTGGATCGCCTGTGACAAACGATATCCGTAGGTCCTTTCTAAGCTCACTTGTTATCCAGTTCTCATCTCCTATAATACCCACTCCGGGCTTTTCTACCCTTACAAAGCTGCTGGTCTCAGGAGCTGCCACAGCGGTGTAAAGCAGTGCAGCATAGATGATCCCCATGACGATGATCATCTGGACAAAGAAAGCCATGATATAGACCCGCTCCCCGATGATATCTTTGAACTCCTTTTTTGAGAGCGTTAACACTTTTTTCATCTCATCACCAATAGGAGGTTATACCCTGCGTGAATAGCGGTAGCTGTCAATAGATAAAGGATGTAGATGTGTTTTTTTTCTTTCCCAAGCTTGCTTATCCCCACACCCACAATACCTGATGAAACAGCGTGGACGAACATTATCGACCCTATCCTGAGGGTTAGTATCTGAAATACTTTGGAAGGGATGGTGAGCATCACAAGCATTGCCAGGAAGAAGTTTTCAAAGAAGAAAAAGCCTATTCCGGCTAAAGCGCCGTATATGAATCCGCTCTTGGCATCAATCTCTCCGGGCCGATTAGCCATGACCGAATACAGTCCCAGAGGCTTGAAGAACTCCTCAATAAGTGCAAAGAGTATGGTTATAAGATAAAGGGTGAAAAACGAGAATCCGAATGAGAAGAAGATCAGCATCCCCAGCGCCACCTCCACGGTGATTGAAAAGATCACTGCGAGGCTTGCAAATCCAAAGGAGAGCATGGCGATCCCCCTGGATGTGTGTTCCATCCGGGCTAGGACGCCCTCTGTAAAGTCATTTATTAGAGCAAAAAAGGTAGGTCTTGGTCCGAATACAACGTCGTCTCTCTCGATAAGCTTTACAGACATAATAAGAATAATGAATGTATACAGGAGCAGGGACAAGACTAACAACAGTGTTGTCAGAGGATTAACACTTTTGCCAACAACGAGCCGTGAAATGTTGATGAACGGCAAAACCTCGAATGCCGAGACCGGGTTGAAATATTCCATGCTCAAAGAGACTATAAGGCCCACGAAAAGGACAACATAAAGAAGCATCATCGAGATGTTGGCCTCTTTCACGGTTGTTGAATAGATGCTGAGAACAACTGCAGTGATAATAACCGCGGCGTTTACTGAGAGCAAAACCACGACCACAGACCCAAGATTTGCAATAGGGATCTTTTGAAGCCTAAGCAGAGCCAGCCACAGGATGGTCTGGATAGAGATAAAGATGAAGATGGCGCCGAATTTCCCAAGGGCTATGTCTTTTGCATCTATAGGCGAGGTTAACAGCGACTCGAATGTCTTTCTCTCCTTCTCGCCCACAATCATGTCCACTATCAGGTTTCCTGAGGTGAAGATGGGGAAGAACAGGACAAGAGGTATCAGATAGCCCAAGAAAAAGCTTGAGAATCTGCCTCCTTTATTCTCTATCATCACAGGGTTTAGAAGCTCCTTTTTTAGCCTGATGGGTTCTATAACCGTGGCTTGAAGTTTTGATTCTCGTATTCGTCTTAGTTTAGATGACGCATCTCCCACAGACTTTGATATGGCGTCAAAGACTGATTCCCGCTTTAAATTGGCACGATCTATGACCAGTGAGACGGTAAGTTGATTGTCAGATCTCTCATCATAATCCCTTGGGATGGTCAAAACACTGCTTATCTCGCCTCTTTGGAGATTTTCGGATGGATATCTGTCGAAATATTTTATCTCCAGCTTTTCATTATTCTGCAGGGCCTCCAGAAGAACAGTATTCCCGGGGGAGTTGTCTACAACCCCGATAGGGACAAAACCCTTCATTGTCGGGGTTACTGTCTTGATGTCTCCTGTGGCTAAAAAGCTGCTGAATGTGGGCACGATTGCCATGAGTAGCAGGAGCTGAAGAACAAAACCTGCCATGAATCTCTTATTGGAAAAAATGCCTGAAAGCTCATGTTTAATCAAAAAAAGAGTTTTCAACTACTCCACCCATCACTAGTATAATAGACGAAGACATCCTCCAAGGTAGGGTCTTTTGAATAATCGGCCTTTGCCACCTCTTTTTTTAGTTCATCGGGGGTGCCGACTACCACGATCTTGCCGTAATTGAGAATAGCCATTCGGTCACAGAGCTCTTCGGCCTCATCGAGATAATGGGTGCAGAGTAGAATGGTCTTCTTTCTCTTTTGATTGTAGATGAATTCCCGAATAGACTTCGCAGACCCTGGGTCAAGCCCCATGGTGGGCTCGTCAAGTATCAAAAATGGAGGGTCGTTTAGAAGCGTTCTGGCTATCGCCAATCTCTGACGCATGCCCTTGGAGAAGGTGGAGATCTTGTAATCTGCTCTGTCAGTTAGGCCGACGAAGTTCAAGAGCTCTGTTATTCTCTCGCCCAGGTCTTTTACATCATATAGATTCCCGAAAAACTCCAACAACTCTCTTGCGGTAAGCCTCTCGTAGAGATTGGGCTCTTCCGGGAGGTAGCCGATACTTGATTTGACCTTGATGGGGTCGTGGAGTATGTCATAGCCGTTTACTCGCATGGTGCCTGTGCTGGGCCTTAAAGCCCCGCAGAGTATCCTGACGATAGTGCTTTTCCCTGCCCCGTTTGGGCCTACAATGCCGAAAAGCTCACCCTCCTTTATCCTCAGATCAATCCCATCTAAGGCGGTGACTTTTCCAAACTTCTTTGAAAGATTTACTATCTCGATCATGATGATCAAAACTATATTACAACGCTACTACAAAATAATTGTGATGAAATCTAGATGGATGATACTAGCAGCCCTTATGATTCTCATTTTAGAAAGGCCTATGGGGAGGATGGTTGGAGTTAATTCTCTTTTTGGTTGGTTAGTTTTGAATACCATCTTTTTTTCCATTATCCCACTGATCACGATTTGGTTGTTAAAAGAGAAACCCCGGAATCTGGGGTTGTCCTTAGAGAAGTGGAAGACCTCACTATTGTATGCTGCGATATTGGTCTTATTGGCAACGCCATTTATGATCTACGGCTCAAGACTTCCGCAGTTTACGGCCTATTATCCCCTCTGGGAGCCTGCTAGAAGTAGCATACAAAGCCTTGTGCTGCTGGAGATCGGGATGTTAATTTTAATGTTTAACACTGAGTTCTTTTTTAGAGGATTTTTGCTATTCTCACTAAATGATTATCTAAAGTCTATCAACATAAAAAAAGCCGAATGGATGGCTATCATAATCCATGCAATACCCTATGCAGTGGTGCATATTGGAAAGCCTGGGCTTGAGGTCCCCTATTCGTTTTTTGTAGGCTTAGTCTTCGGATACATCGCTCTTAGGACAAAATCTATCCTGACTCCCCTCGCAGCACACTGGAGCAGCTCTGTCATATTTGATTTGATGGTACTGTGGATATGATGTTTAATTTTATTTGGGAAGGCAGATTACGGCTTTGAAAGGTAAGACACCCGCAGAAGAGGCAGGGATAGACTTAAACCTTGGAGAAAACAGGTGGAAAGGACTCATAGAGAAAGCAGTTGAACATCGGGCTAAAAACGGTGTTCATTAATCTTTTTCACATTCTGATTCATCAAATTTGGATTTACTTTTAGTATGTTTGAATATCAATAGAATCCAGATAACTGTTAGTATAGTGATTATGTAAG
>JAZFTJ010000008.1:0-7344 GCA_036446635.1 Hydrothermarchaeales archaeon (SeqCode)
ATCTTAGAAGGATAATGCCTCAAGTTTGGATTAGGACATTGGAGAATGGTCAGGAGAAGATATTTGCATGAGCATGCCGATTGATATTATTTTAGATGCAAATATCCCTAAGAAAGTGAAGAACATGAACAATGGTAGGAGAGTTCTTCATATAGGCGATGTGGACACTACGATGGAGGATGATGACATACTTCATCTGGCCTCCAAGTTTGACTGCCTAGTGGTCACTCATGACAGGGAGCTTGCCTATAAGGCGTCTAAAAAGATGAAGATTTTGTTTATTAAGGAGAATGTGCCTGCAAGTGACATAATAGGTTGCATCAACAAGAATGGTAATCTTTTGAAAACCGCGAGCATATTCTGTGAAAATGGGAGGAAGTGTAAGAATTGTTAGCTAATAAATTTCTATCTTTTAATACTCCTCGCTTCATAGCATGGGGAGATAGAGGGCGATATGGGGGGACAGCTTTTTGTAAATCCATTCCACCACCACCTCCGACTATAGGTCTCCCACATCGCCCTCCCATTTTTGCTTGATGATGAAACGTGACTTTAGGGTCTGCTTGGTCTATGTTTTAATTATTGAGAAGATATTTATAGGTGCTAAATTGAGAACGTTTGCTAGAGGGATTTGATATGCCTATACATCCGATCGATTTCAGATATGGTAGCGAGGAGATGAAGCAGATCTTTGAGGAGGAGGCAAAGCTCCAAAGGCTCCTTGATGTTGAGGCCGCCTTGGCACGAGCCCATGCAAAGGTGGGCAACATAAGAAAAGAGGATGCTGACACGATCTCCAAGAAGGCAAACACCGATCTGGTAACGGTTTCCAGGGTAAAGGAGATAGAGGCAGAGACAAGACATGACCTGATGGCGGTGGTTAAGGCATTATCGGAAAAATGTGGCGAGGCGGGGAAATATGTTCATCTTGGGGCAACCTCTTATGACATTGTTGACACTGCTAACGCCCTCCAGTTCAAGGATGGGCTTAGGATTATTAGAAGTGATCTATTTGAGTTAGAGGGCATCTTATTAGATCTTGCAGAGAAGAATATTGGAACTGTTGCTGTGGGACGGACGCATGGACAGCATGCTGTGCCCACAACCTATGGGCTGAAGTTTGCTCTTTGGGCACATGAACTTAGAGAGCACCTTCATCGGATTGACGAGGCAAAAGCCCGTGTCTTGGTTGGAAAGATGTCTGGCGCTGTGGGGACGATGGCCTCATTTGGAGAGAAGGGGATAGAGATCCAGGAGCTTGTGATGAAGGATCTTGGCATTACCCCGGTTCTTGTTTCAAGCCAGATTGTCCAGAGGGAGAGGTATGCTGAGATTATATCGTTACTCGCTCTTATTGCTTCCACTTTGGACAAGATGTCCCGGGAGGTGAGAAATCTTTCGAGGACAGAAATCATGGAGGTGTCCGAAAAATTCCAGTCGGATAAGCAGGTGGGGTCCAGTACGATGCCGCATAAGCGGAATCCGATTACAGCGGAGAAAGTTTGCGGTCTTTCAAGGGTGATAAAGTCGAACGTCTTTGTCGCCTTGGAGAATGTTAGTTTGGAGCATGAGCGTGATCTGACTAATTCATCTTGCGAGCGGGTTATTATCCCTGAGAGTTTTATACTGTTGGATGAGGTTTTGAAGTCTTCTAAGAGGATCTTTTCAAGTCTTGTCTTGTATCCTGAGAATATTAAGAGGAACCTTTGGATGACGAAGGGCTTGAACCTGGCAGAGGCAGTGATGATTGTTTTGACGAAGAAGGGGATGGGGAGGCAGGAGGGGCATGAGCTTATGAGAAGATTGACTATAAAGGCTCAGGAGGAGGGAAGAGACTTTGCAGAGGTTCTTGGAGCGGACAGTGAGGTTTCACAGTATTTGACCAAGGGGGAGATTGAGGCTGCCTTGACACCTGACAGGTACATTGGTATGGCAGTGGAGCAGGTTAAAAGGGTGCTTGAGGTTGCTAGAAAAGAGAGAAGGGGAATAAAATCTTTTTAATAATGGCTCTGTCTAATCTTGAGAATTAAGTATGCAACAGCTTACGACGTGTTTTAACCACCATAAATTTGACTGCTTCTCCCATCGGTAGGTTTATATTTACTTACTACTACTCCTACTAACACTAGTATCTGTATTGGTGGTAATACGCGTATGAGTACTAATACTCGATTGAGCGATGAGCGAATCAAAAACCTGAACATCGGCTTCATGCGGATGTGGAGTGCTCTGGGGAAAAAGAAGCAGATGAACCTCCCTCTCACAAATGAGATGAAAAAGATCATCGATAGAGAAGGGGGATCAGAATTCGTATTAAAAACAATACTAAAAGAACTTGAAAAAGAGGGGAAACTACCGGACGATTACAAAATTTTTCTCACATATTAAAGGATAAAATGATGTTGCTCAGGAGATAAAAGGATGGCACGGATCAAGAAGATAAGCATGAGGAATTTCAAGTCTTTTAGACGAGCCACCCTGCCCATTCCAGAGGGCTTCACAGCCATCGTTGGTCCTAATGGAAGCGGAAAGAGCAACATCATAGATGCTATATGTTTTGTTCTGGGCAGGAGTTCTGCAAAAAGCCTAAGGGCAGAGCGTTTCTCAGATGTGATATTTAATGGCGGAAACAATGGGGACAAGGCTAAATCAGCTGAGGTGTCTTTATATCTTGACAACGTCGGCAGGGAGATAGACATTGATTCTAAGGAAGTCAAGATAACAAGGAATATCGATTTGACAGGCAAGAGTGAGTATAGGCTAAACGGCAACAGGACAAGCAGGACCGAGATCCTTGACGTACTCTCCTCAGCCCTTGTTCATCCAGACGGTCACAACATCGTTCTTCAGGGAGATATTACAGGATTCATTGAGATGACGCCTATTGAGCGAAGGGGAATACTTGATGAGATCGCTGGTATCGCAGAATATGATGAGAAGAAGAGGAAGGCGTTAAGGGAACTTGAGAAAGTGAACGATAACCTGACCACAGTGGATGCTGTGCTTTCCGAGGTCAAGCTTCAGATGAAAAAGCTTGAAAAAGAAAAGGATGACGCGGTAAAATATGAGAAGCTGAAAAAGGAGGTCAGGGAATCCGAAGCCATCTTGTTGAAGGCAAAATATTCTGATATAAATGAGGGTCTTGAGGGGCTTGAAAAAGGACTTGGTTTGGAGGAGAAAAACAGGGACAGATTTAACCGATATCTTAGGATCTTGCAGGGAAAATCAGATGGAAAGAAAAAACAACTGGAGGATCTAAACAGCGCCATAATAAAAGAGGAGGGCGCAGATCAATTTGAGGTCTATAAGGAAAGTGAGAGACTGAGAAACGAGATAGCCTATGGTGATGAAAAGGTCCAGACGATAAAAGATGAGATCGAAAGATCAAAAGAGAGGTCAGCGTATCTGAGAAACAGCATAGAGGAGATAAGAAGAGAGATAGCAGAGCATCAGAGAATCAATGAATCTCTAAAGGGGGAGTGCAAGAAAATAGATGAAGAGATCAACACACTACGGGCTGAGGTGGAGGAATCCTACTCCAAGATAACAGATGAGGATAAGACTGTCATGGGGCAGAAGGAAGAGCTGCTGAAACTTAAAGAAGAGCTAGAGGATAGACAAAAAGAGCTGTTGGAATTAGAAAGGAAAAGCACGATCTTGGGAGAAAAAAGAGAGCAGAAAAAGTCAGTCTTAGGCGAAATTAAGAATAATATACAAAATAAAAACCAGAAAATAAATCATTTTCAAGAGATAATTGGAGAAATAAGACTCTCAATTGAATCTATTAACAATAAAATTGAATTAAATACCAAAGATAAAAAAGACGTATATACACATAATATTTCTAACAAAGAGTCTATTTTAAAAATAGAAAAATCCTTAGAGGAAAAAATATCAGTTCACGCTAAATTAGAAGCTAAATATAAGGCTTTAGACGATATCAAGAACCGTAGAATATCTTTTAATAAAGCTATTAATACTATAGTTAAACTTCGTGATGAGAAACAGATCAGCGGAATCTATGGCACCATCTCAGAGTTGGGGAAAGTGGACAGCGGGTTTTCAACAGCACTCGAGATTGCCGCTGGCAAGGGTCTTCAATATATAGTCGTAGAGAATGATAATGTTGCAGAGCGGTGTATACAGTATCTAAAGCGGAACAAGGTAGGGAGGGCCTCGTTTTTGCCGCTAAACAAGTTACGTGAAAGGCCACCCTCAATAAACGCCCTGACTGCTGCCAAGAAATCCCACTGATTTGCCATAAACCTCGTGGAGTTCGATAAAAAATATGAAAAGGCCTTCTTTCACGTATTCAGAGACACTGTGGTAATTGATGACATAGATTTTGCAAGGAAGATAGGGATAGGCGAAGTCCGAATGGTGACACTCGATGGGGATTTGATAGAGGTCTCAGGCAAGATGAGCGGCGGACACTATTCCAAGAGTATCCTAGGGTTTGAAGAATCCTCTACTTCAGAGAAGGATCTGAAAAAACTTGAAAAGGAGATAAAAACGCTTGAATTAGAGAAGAAGAACCTGCTGGAGAAAGGCGTAACCTTTGAAGAAAAGCTTGACGAGTTGGCATTGATCGAGGTAGAGTTGAAAAAGGAACAGGAGATACTAAAAGAGAGACAAAAAAGCATTCAGGGAAATGCTGAAGAAGTCGCCAGAGAGTTAGAAGAAAAGAAAGACGTGCTATCCGGGTTGTCAGCAACACTAGAAGAGATTAGTCAAGAAATAGAAAAAAACAACAAGGCACTGAATGTGGTCTCCAACGCCCTGTCAGTCTTAAAAGAGAAGCAGTTATCAATCGAGAAAACCTTGGAAGGGTCAAAGGCTGAGAAGATATACAACGAGATAAAAGACCTGGAATCCCGGATCTTCCAGCGTGAAAAAGAGAAAGAGGGCAAGAACAATCAGATCAACTTAAACTCTTCAAAGATCGACGAGGTGCTCTCTTTGATGATAAAAGAACAGGGGGATGAGATCAAAAACCTCGAGCTCGCATGCAATGAACTCAGCGTCGAGAGTAAGAACATATTGGATCAGAAAAAAGAGCTTGAAGAAAAACTCTCAAAAGTCAAAGTGAAGGAAGACGTTCTTCTTGGCAAGATCGGTGAGCTAAAAGATCAAAAAGAGGGGCTTCAGAACGCGATCCAAAAGATCAACTCCAAGACAGAGACAATAAGGATTTGGATTTCACATGCAGCTGAAAAGATAGAGGAGATCAAGATCGAGAAGGCAAGGCTTGAGACCCGTTATAATGATGTGGAGACGGCTTTTGATGAGTACCAAGACTTAGAGATAGACATTGAAGAAGACCTTGACTTGGATGCTCTTGAGAGCAAGATAGAAAAATTAAAAACTAGGATGGAACGGCTTGAGCCAATAAACATGCGTGCAATCGAGGACTTTGAGATGGTTAATGAGAAATTTGGCGCGTTGTTTGAAAAGATAGAGAAGCTTGTTGCTGAAAGGCAGGCGATAAAGGACCTCATGAAAGAGATCGAACAGAGAAAATATGAGATATTCATGGAAGTATATGAAAACATCCACCTTAACTTCAGACGCATCTTTGAACAGCTCTCTGGCGGAGGGACAGGTGAGCTCTTATTGGATCCTGAATCACCTCTTGATGGCGGGCTTACGATCATTGCCAAGCCGCCTGGAAAAAATCCACAGATAATTGAGTCTCTTTCTGGTGGCGAGAAGACACTGACTGCGCTTTCCTTCATTTTTGCTATCCAGAGGTATCATCCTGCACCCTTCTACATATTGGATGAGATAGACATGTTTTTAGACGAAGAAAATGTTGCCAAGATCGCGGAGCTTATCAAGGAGTCCTCAAAGGACGCACAGTTTATAGTTGTATCTTTGAGGGATACCTTGATGACAGTGGCGGATCAGCTCTTTGGTATCTCAAATGACAATGGTGTCTCAAAGATCATTGGAGTGGAGTTGGAAGAAGTTGGGGTCTGAAGAGTCTTTGATTGATGCTCATCCTATTGATATGTTGATAGACCTTGTGATATCTGAGGAACTTGATCCATGGGACATAGATATAGAGGAGATAGCCAACAAATTTCTTGGGAAGATCAATCAGATGAAGAAGATAAATCTGAGATTATCTGGCAAGACTCTTCTCACTTCTTCGATCCTTTTGAGGATGAAGTCAGAGGATCTAATTCCTCCGCCAGAGGAATATGAGGAGGAGTTTGAGGATTTCGACTGGGAATCTGAGTACATGGATTTTGATTCACTACCTCCTTTGGGAAATCCGATGCAGAGGCGGTCTCAGCAGGCTACGTCTATCTTTGATCTGGTCAACGCGCTTCAGAAGGCCCTTAATGAAGAGACGCTTAGGAAGAATTTTCCAAAAAGAGAAAGAGTCAGACGGAAGCTTATCATGCAGGTTGATGAGGAGGACATCAAAGCCCGGATGGAGGCGATGTATGAGAAGATAAAAAGTTTGACTAAAACCCAAGAGATTATTCATCTTTCAGACATCGTCCATGATGGGAACAAGAGCCGGTTTGTGGAGACTGTTCTTACTTTGCTTTACCTAGATTCTCAGCGTAAGATAGAGATTTGGCAGAAGAAGTTGTTTGGTGAGATATTCATTACGTTGAGGGCAGCTAGTTGCTCCTAACTGAGGTTGGTGTTTTAGATTGAAACTTAAACAGCTCATTGAGGCATCACTTTTCATATCCACCAATCCTCTTTCGCTAGAGGATTTATGCAGTGTGACAGAGTGTAGCTCAAAGTCCCAGGTTCAATCGGCGATTGATTTGCTCATAAACGAATATGAACAGAATAATGGTGCTTTGGAAATTCGTAAGATCGCTGATGATAAATATGTCATGCAGGTGAAAAGGGAGTATACAGCTAAAGTTTCTAACTTGATAGAACTGGCGGTGTCAGATGATGTTCTGAAGACATTGTCGTATATCGCGTTAAGACAGCCCATTACACAAGCTGATGTTGTTAAGGCCAGAGGCTATGTGGCCTATGATCACGTGAAGGAATTGACTAACAAGGAGTTCATATTCGCAGAGCCCAAGGGGAGGACGAAGGAATTGACGACCACACCAAATTTCTCTGAATATTTTGGATTGGATAGTAAAGACCCTGTGAAAATTAGAAGTCAGCTTGAAAAGACGATGAGAGAGCTTTAGGGCTTATTTTAGCTTTATCTTCCTTCTCCCCCTCATATAGACTCTCTGACTTAATATCTATCTTCAAATTTTCAGTCTGTTTCTCTGTTTGTGGTGTCCTGAATTATTGTTCGTCCTAGAACCTGATTTCCTACTTGTCACCTGATTAACACTCCTTTTGTTTATCCCT
>JAZFTJ010000009.1:0-10485 GCA_036446635.1 Hydrothermarchaeales archaeon (SeqCode)
CCGCAGAGGCGTGCGCCTGTTTTCTTCAGCTTTTTTAACCTGGCAAGGTCTTGGGAGTCTTTGAGGTCTTCTGGAAGGTCTTGTGTTGTGTCACCTTCTCCTCCTATGCCTACTAATAGGGTTGTTGCGCCTTTTTCAAGAACCTGCTCTGGGTCTTCTCCTGTGGCAGTTATTAGATCTATGTTGCCGAGCTTAGCGGCCTTCTCAAGGTCCTCTTCTAAAACCAGAGCGCCTTTGGCGCCTGACTCAAGGGCGGCTGTTAGGAGTATTTTACGATCACTCCATGATTCGCCCCTGGTGCAGTCTGCTATGAAAAACTTCATATCTTTAACACTCTCCAAAGTGATTAAGCAATCTAGTTAAAACGAATAATATCTATTTAAGCTCTTTCATTGCCTCTTCTACGTCGCTTCCTTGGTGGACTATCTTTGCCATTGCTCGCACCATCGCTGTTGGATCTGGGTGTTGGAATACGTTCCTGCCTATGCTTGTGCCGATGCATCCGGATTGGATGGCGTCATGGACCATTTGAAGAACCTCCTGGGGTGTGTCCATCTGGGGTCCGCCGGCTATAACTACCGGGATGGGGCAGCCTTTTGTGACTTCTTTGAACGTGTCTGGGTCTCCTGTGTAGTTTGTCTTTATAATGTCTGCTCCTAGCTCTGCTCCTGCTCTTGCGGCGAGCTTTACGACCTCGACGTCGTGCTCTGATTTTACCTTGGCTCCTCGTGGATACATCATTGCTAGCAGGGGCATGCCCCATTCTTGGCATCTTTTGGCTGTGTCACCGAGTTTTTTTAGCATGTCTGCCTCGTTCTCTGCGCCTATGTTTATGTGTACTGAGACTGCGTCTGCGCCGAGTCTTATGGCTTCTTCTACTGTGGTGACCAGGACCTTGTTGTTGGGGTCAGGGGCTAGTGAGGTTGAGGCTGAGAGGTGGAGTATGAGGCCTATATCCTTTCCGTATCCTCTGTGTCCGTGTCTTACTATGCCTTTGTGTAGGAGGACTGCGTTTGCTCCTCCTTCTGCTACTTGATTTATCATCTTGGGCATGTCTATAAGGCCATTTATGGGGCCGTTGGATACTCCGTGGTCCATGGGCACTATTATGGTGTGCCTGCTCTTTTTGTCCAGTATTCTCTCTATTCTGACTGATTTTCCTATTTCACTCATAAACAAAAACCTCCTTGCTAATATTTAGCATGCTTTGGTGTATCACGGCCATATTTAAAGCTTTCGATACTGGGTACTGTTGAATTTGAGGGATACGACTTCTTTTGAGTAGTGTTGATCGTCGGGTGTTGATTGATCGGGAGATGAAAGCATGGTAGATAAATGAATATATTTTTATATAGAAAAATCTTAATAAAAAGGCGTGGATGAATAGATGGAAGAAGATTGGATAGATAATTGTTCTAATTGTAGTGATGAGTGTAAAGAGAATATCATAGAGCTTAGAAAGTTGGATAAATTACATAGTAAATTAATTAAAGAATTTGAGAAGATAAAAAAACAATAGCCTTATTGTTTTTACTTCAAAGATTTTTTTCCAAAACCACTCTTGTGTTCTATGTTTCTTTTTTTCAGAATGTTGCTTATAATATAAAGATCTTCTAGATTCTTCTCCTAAAACTTAGTTCTCCAGTATGCTTATACTGTCTTTTCTTTATCAGAGTCTTGATTCTGTTAACTTAAGGAGGATGCTGTAATTACGAAGGGCAGGTATGTTAGGGAAACAATCTCCGCCCAGTCGCATTACGCCCCACTATACATTTTCCCTATTTAAAAATTATGTTTTTGATATAAATGAATTACTATTACTCTACCTTTCTTTCAACTGTAGAAATCTTTTTCTATAATTAGATAATTTATAGAATTAAATCCTCTAAATTCTTTTCTTAAAACTTAGTTCTCCTGTATGCTTATACTGTCTTTTCTTAATCGGAGTTTTAGACCTTTTTTGCCCTATCTCTTTTCTCGGAGTATTTAGAAAAGACACCTTTACCACGATGATAATACAAACCGCTCCATATAATTCTCAATCTTTTTAAGTTGATCTTTATAGGGTCTGATGTATTTTGCGTCCTCTGCATTCATCTTTCATATATGACAGTATTATCACTAAACCCACTCACCTGAGAACTCGTTTTATCAGGGAAAAACTCAACCCGAAGTTTCCGATCCTCAACTAGTTCAAACAAGACAATTCCACGGTAATCACTTTCATCGTTTTTCAACTTCAAACCATTCACCAAACTCTTGCTATCCCACCTTTTATCCCCCTCAAAATACGCATAACCCAAGAGATCATATTTAACAAGAACTCCAACACCAACCGCACCAGGATCAGGAGAATTACCCTTCACACCAAACTGACCAGTCCTGCCACCAAAATCACCAGTAGAAACAATAACATGCTCTGGATCAATCGCATCATAAATAATCGCCAAATGGCCGTCCCAATACCTCTCAGGCGTTACTCCACTCCAACCACGGGTATCCTCTTTAAACCATGTCCCAACAAGCCTACCATCCACATCATAATCAAGAAGCCCACCGATAGGCTCTGCAGTCCTGAGAGACTTTTCAATCAACCTACTAGAGTCACTAAAATAAGCAATAGGATCAGAGATATGCACCCTACTATGATAATCATCACTATAATCAGTCCGATAACTTTCAAGATCAACAAAGTCCAGCAGGACTGACTTGTCAACAACCATATAGTCAAGACTACCACTATAGGTCCCAATCACCTCGCCAGCCTCAACAGGAACATCGACAAACACAAATCCTCCATCCACCGGAGCCACCTTGGAAAGCTTAAGCGAAAGACTATCAATATGGATAAAAATACTATCAAGACCACAACCATGACGAATATTTACATAAAAATCATTCATCTGGTAGTCATTGTCACCACGAAACGAACCCATATGCTGGATATTAGTGACAACCCCCCCTGCAGGAGAATAAACATCCACCGCACCTGAATCCTGATAGGTCCACAGATAAATATGGTCTGTAGGAGCAACATGCTCAGACTGCACCATCCCCATAGGCTTTATAAACGCGACCTTATCCAAATCAGCAGGCAGATAATTAAACTTATCAGGCCCATCATCACCGCAATCTTCACCTTGAGTTGCTCTTTCAACAGCCGGATCTTTGCCTTCCTCCACATTTGAAGTTTCATGAGGCTCAACAGCTGGTTTATCCGCAGATAACTTGCCCTCTTCAACCACCATCTCTGGGATGGGTGCTGTTGTAGTATGAGGGGGAGTAGTGGTTTTAATATTTGAAGTAGAAGATGTAGATGCAGGTGTCGTAGGAGTCGGCGTTGAAATCTCAGGACAAAGATTTGGATCAGAAACAGTCTCACCCGATGGACAAACATAGAGAGTCTCTGTTTTCTGAGTTTCCGTCTGTGCTATGCATCCAGAGCTTATCAATACAAATAAAACAACCCCGAGGATAATTAAACTCCCCTTCATAACCTCTATTTTCTAGATATTCAAGGATATAACAATTATTATTCAATCTCTGAAACTCAAAGATAAAAGACAATACAAGAAGATAAAACGAAAATCAACAGAGCCTTATTTTGTTATTAAAGTCTGGATTTTGTCACTAAAGTCATTGAAAAAAGAGAGATTTAACAAAGCCTTTTTGGATAGGTTTTAAATAACATCCCCTTGAAAAGACAATGAGAGAGGTGATTATTCGTGTCTTTTATGGAGAAGATGATGAAACAGATGATGGGGCGAATGGATAAAGAGAAGAAGCAAGACATGATGAAATCAATGATGCCCAAGATGATGGAGGATATGGAGCCTAAAGATATGATGGGCATGATGTCCGAGATGATGCCCATGATGATGGAGGGGATGAAAGCTGGGGATATGGGTGCTATGATGTCCGAGATGATGCCCATGATGATGGAATCTATGGGTGGAGGAGATATGATGGATATGATGCATGAGAATATGCCGAAGATGATGGAGAACTGCCTTACCCCTATGAGCCAGGAAGAAAGACAGAAAATGTTCTCCTTCTGTCACAAAATGCTGGGGGAAATGGAAGATAAGTTTATGAAATGAACATGAAGGCTTAAGCATCCAGGTGAAATATGACTAAAAAAAAGCTGATATTTTTTGCATTTCTGGCAGCCTTTCTGATAGTAGCTGTATATAGTGCAGTCACATTTAGCTCAATATTTAAAGATATACAGAGGGGGAAAATACCACACTATGAGGTGGGGGAACATAGGAGGTCAGCAGCCTGCATCCAATGTCACAAAGAAATATACGATCAGTGGCGTGAAAATTCAGCACATGCAAAAGCAACAACAAGCCCATCATTTCACAGTTTCAAACGGAAGTTTTTGAACGTGGCTATGTTCAAAGTCATGATGGGCGAGGATATGTGCTATGCCTGCCATGGCAGCAAAGAGGTTAACGAAGGGGTCAACTGCGAGACCTGTCATGGAATAATGCCAGAAGACTGGTCCTTCCAAGAAACACATGAGAAGAAGTTCAAACCAGGACGGAAAAGTCTGAAAAAACAGGATTTCTGCCCCCAGTGCCATGTAATGAAAAACGCGATGTCAGGCGAATTCTTGATGACAATATACGAAGAATGGAAAAAGAGTGAACCCGCAGCAAACGGCATCACATGCCAAGGATGTCATATGAAGCCACGAGATAGTGAGGTTCTTTACCATGGATTTGACAGTGCTTCACACGATGTAGGAATTTATCGTGATGACTTGATTTTAAAGGATATTAAACTCGACTTTCCTAAATTTAGTTTAGTTATAGAAAATCGTGTAACAGGTCACGCTATTCCAGCGACTGGCCCCTCACGCACCCTCGGGCTGGAGATATTGTTCCTGGATTCAAAAGGAGATGAAACCTATAAAATCGTCGAGACTTTTCAGAAGAAGTTCACGCTTATGCCGGTTGTAGGTCTTATGCCCTTTACGCTTATAGAAAACACCCAGCTTCAAAGCAGTGAGGCACGTCCATTAAGTTATAAGCTCCCTTCGTCAATAAGAGGTCAAGTCAGTAAAGCAGTGCTGACACTACGATTTTACGATGTCTCAGATGAGCATCAGGGAGACATTACAAAAGCACATTGGATAAGCGATCCAATTTTAGAAAAGGAAGTCAGCCTTTAGCCTTTTCTCTCACGTTTACGTGTTCGGCCGCTACTTAGTAACTCGGCTGCATCAAACGTACCCAGAAGCCATCTCCTCCTTTTAACTCCTCAGAATGCTAGTATAGGAAGACTCACACTCTATTCCATGATCTAATGAGCTGCCAGTCCAGTAAAACGTGTACTAAGGTTTATATGGCCACAACCTTCAACCTGTTTTTGCCAGACCATGTATTTAATAATACAGCATAAGGAGGTCAAGATACAATGTGCGATCTAATCCAGCATAAAATCGAGGCCCTCAGTTATTGGCAGAACACCGAAACCCATCATCCAACATGCATCCACTGCGAAAAAGATGTCCACTGGGGAAAAGGATTCATCGTCGACTCCCTCTTCCTATGTGACCCCTGCGGTGAAAAACTACATCCTACAACTACATCCTACAGAATAAAGAAGAACATAAGCCAATAATTTTTTATCAGCTCTCCCACAAATAAGATAAGTACAACTAATTTTATCTCCACATACTATGATACAAAATACCTTCAAAATATTAGATGGGGTAGGGGACAAGACTGAACAGCTTCTGTGGCAAAACGGCGTCAGGACTTGGGATAACTTCATTGAGAGCCAAAAGGTGCCAAGGATATCTGATAAGAAAAAATCCCAACACGACAAAACACTAAAAACTGCCAAGGAAAATCTGGAAGAAAGAAACAGCAGATATTTTACCAAAAGACTAAAGTCTGGAGACCACTGGCGACTATATGAAGACTTCGACAAGATATGCTACCTGGATATCGAGACCACTGGATTTGATGCAGATCGAAGTGAATTAACTGTTGTCGGCATATACAACAGAAAAGAGGTCAAGACATATATCCAAGGATTCAACCTAGACGAAAAAACCCTCAAAGAAGAGCTTTCAAACTACCAGGTTCTTGTTACCTTCTTCGGCTCAGCCTTCGATGTGCCATTTATTCGGCGAAAGTTTCCTAAAATAGACTTTGACATGCCACACTTCGACCTATGCTTTGCAGGGAGAAAAATCGGGCTTAGTGGGGGGTTAAAGCACATCGAGAAGGTCGTGGGTATTAATAGGGACGAAGAGGTTGAGGGGATAGATGGATACGAGGCCGTGAGGCTATGGAAGAGATGGAAAAAACAAAATGATGCAGAGGCTTTGCGTACTCTTACAAAGTATAATGAAGAAGATGTGCTGAATCTAGAGCCTCTGGCTGAGATCATATACAAAAGATTAAAAGAAGCCACCCTTAAAAGAATAGGATAGAACCTATGAGTCTATCAAATGAAGAGGAAGATAGGATAAAAAAAGGAGTAGTAGTGGGGGTTAGAAATTGGATAATAAAATTGAGATGCTTGAAAAACCCCGGGGGCTTATGAAACTACTAAACTACGTTCCGGGATTAATCTATAGAATAGGGGTCACAAAGCCAATTGAAGGCAAAATGATGGTGATAACAACCACTGGAAGACATTCCGGAAAGAAAGTCCCTGCCGTAGTAAACTATCTTAAAAAAGACAACAAAGTCTACGCCTTCTCAATATACAAAGGATCAGACTGGCTAAAAAACATCCAGAAAAAACCAGAAGTAGAGATCCAGATCGGAAAGAAAAAAATGAAGACCAACGCCATGATAGTGGGAGACCCCGAAGAGAAGGCAGAGGCATTCCAGGCATTCATAGACAAAATCGGAAAAAAAGGGGCTGAGAGATTTTACCAAGTCAAACCCGATATGAACAAGGAAGAGATAAGGTCAATAGCGATACAGACGCCGACAATACGATTCAAAGCTGAAAAATAACGAAAAGAGAGTTTCAAATATCGAGAGAACAAAAATATAAACAAGAATTCCATACCAAAAACAAGAGGACCATCCATGAAAGTAGGGGTATTAACAGGAGGAGGAGACTGCCCAGGCTTAAACGCCGTGATACGCGCTATAGTTAGAAAGGGCATTGACCAATACAGCTTCAATTTTGTCGGACTAAAAGATGGATGGGCAGGTCTTCTTAATATGCAGACCACAGACCTTGACATGAAGGCGGTAAGCGGAATACTCTACAGAGGAGGCACCATCCTTGGAAGCAGTCGGACAAACCCAGCCAAATCCGAAGAAGACCTAGAAAAAGCACTGGAAAACTACAAAAAACTAGGCCTGGACGCACTGATCGTCATAGGAGGAGACGACACGCTGGGAGCGGCAAACACACTGCACAAGCATGGCTTAAGCGTCGTTGGCGTCCCGAAGACCATAGATAATGACCTGATGGGCACTGACATGACCTTCGGATTCATGACAGCAGTGCAGATAGTAACAGACGCCATAGACCGGCTACACACAACAGCTGAGTCCCACCACAGGGTTATCGTAGTCGAGGTCATGGGAAGACATGCAGGATGGATTGCCACCTACGCAGGGATTGCGGGCGGAGTCCACATGATACTCGTACCAGAAGAGGATTTCGAAATAGACGAGGTATGCGACTGCATAACCAGCAGGAAGAGGATGGGCAAAAACTACAGCATAATCGTTGTAGCTGAAGGTGCAAAGCCCGTGGATGCAAAAAGCTTCATGACTGTAAGCGGAGAAACAGACGAGTTCGGCAACGTCCGCCTCGGAGGCATAGGGGACGCCCTGGCAAAAGAGATAGAGAAAAGGACAGGCTGCGAGAGCAGGGCAGTTGTACTGGGGCACACCCAGAGAGGCGGAACACCCACAGCTTTTGACAGAGTCCTATCCACACGATACGGCATAGCGGCAGTTGACATGGTAAAAAACGGAGACTTTGGCAAGATGACAGCTCTTAGAGGTCAAGAAATAATCCCGGTCTCCCTTGAAGAGGTAACCGCCACGAACCGCACATTGGACATGGAACTCTTTGAGATGTCAAAGATCTTTTTCGGATAAAGATAATCCAACACAGTAGAATAATTTAGGGGTGTTAAATATGGAACATTTGAAAGACAAACCTCAAGTCCCAATGGACGTACCCAAGGAGAAAAGAGACGAATATATTGAGAATTTTAATCTGATGACAAAAGGCACAGGAAGGCTCATGCTCTACGCAGGAGACCAGAAAGTAGAGCACCTCAACAGCGACTTCTACGGAGCGGCAGACACAGGATCGATATCAATAGACGACAGTGAGCCAGAGCACCTCTTCAGGATAGCAAGCCAGGGCACAATAGGCGTTTTTGCTACACAAATGGGGCTCATAGCACAGTACGGAGAGGACTATAGCAACGTACCCTATCTGGTAAAGCTAAACTCCAAGACCCACCTTGTAAAGACCGCACAGATGGACCCATTCTCAAACCAATGGATAGATGTGGAACAGGTTGTAAAATTCAAAGAAGACTCAGGCCTTAAGATCCCTGCTGTAGGATACACAGTCTACCTTGGAAGCGAGTATGAATACAAGATGTTAAGACAAGCCGCCCAACTTGTCAATAAGGCCCATCAAAATGGGCTTTTAACTGTCCTATGGATATACCCCCGAGGCAAGGCGGTAAAAGACGAAAAAAACCCGCATCTTATAGCGGGCGCAACAGGCGCAGCGGCGACATTGGGATCAGACTTTGTAAAAGTGAACTATCCTAAAAAAGATGGCGAAAGTTCAGCTGAGGTCTTCAAAGAAGCAGTGTGGGCTGCTGGAAGGACCAGGGTAGTCTGTGCAGGCGGCTCATCGACAAACGTCGAGTCCTTTCTTCAAAGACTTCATGATCAGATACACATAAGCGGGGCACGGGGCAACGCCACAGGCAGAAACATCCATCAGAAAAGCCTAAAAGAAGCCATAAAGATGACAAAGGCCATATCAACAATAACCCTCGCAAACAGCACCGTCGAAGAAGCATACCGGGTGTATCAGGGAAAAGAAGAACTGAGGCTATGATATTTTTTAAAAGTCCTCAAACTCGTATTCTATCTCATCATTGACATCCACACTTACAAAGCCCCTGTGGCCAGGCCCGATGTTTAGCACAGGAGTATCGTTTATCCTATCCTCCCCTTTACCCTCGTGGATATGGCCACAAAGCACCAAGTCAACATCAAATCTTTTGATAAAATCATAGACAGCCCTACTCCCCGCGTGAACCCCGGAACCTGTCTTATCTACCTTGGTGCCATAGGGGGGCGGATGAGAGACCATGATCTTCTTATCACATCCAGTTACCTGCCTGTAGCCATTGTTCAAGAAACTTGAGATCGCATCCTCACTAATCTCAAATGGCGTGTTAAAAGGAGTAATGTTAGATCCGCCAACACCAAAAAAGCCGATGTTATCTATGATCCTACTTGTGCCATGCAGGCTTATTTTGTTTTCCTCAAAAAGCGTTAGAGTCTCTGGCAGATCACAGTTTCCAGGCACAGCAAGAAGAGGGCCAAGGGCCATGAGGGCATCAAGCATCTTTGCAGCCACCATCCTTGAGTTGAAATTAGTAATATCCCCTGAGACAACAATAAGGTCATGATCCTCTAATGATCTTTTGATCTTATCCACGACTCCAAAATCTCCGTGGATATCTGAGAGACAGAAAAGTTTCATAGCTATAAAATAGGGCGTGGAGCAATAAATAGATTTGTTTTTTTTCCCTTAACAGTTTTTGATCCAGTTTCCTGACCACTCATCTTACTCCCTTTCCCTTTAAGCTGTGTGTTTATCTGTAGAGCATGTCGTGGTGCTCGTTCCACTCTCTTTGGCGTTTTGGAATCCAGGTGTATCTGTCCAAGTAGGGTAGGTAGACCCAATCGTACATGGGCTCTGGCTCAATATTAAATCCCCCGTTTTTGCGATTCTGGTCGTATAATCTTCTCTCATCTTCGTTTGTGAGGGCAGTGTAGGCTTTTGTGATTTCTTTGAAAATCTCTTCTGACTTTTCTTTATCCCCCTCTGCTACATCAGGATGAAATTTTTTAGCAAGCTTCTTGAAGGCTTTTTTGATCTCCTTCTCTGAGGCGTCCTCTGAGACTCCAAGGATATCATAAAAAGTTTTGCTAACCATAAGTTATTAAAAGAAATGCTAACAAGTTAAAAAATATGGACACTACAAATAGAAGAATATGGACTGTTTTTTGATATCTCTGAGAAGGGTAAATTAGTCCTAAAAACCAGTGAGATTAACCACATTTTTCTAAAACTATAATTAACATATAGTAAAACCCCCCTTTTCTAGTTTTTTTCCCCAGTGGTTTAAAATTTTCAAGATAGGTTTTAAATAACACACACACTTATTCCTATTTTGGTGTTAGGGATATGAAGTGTAAAGGTTGCGGGGCTGAGCTTCCGTATGAAGCA
>JAZFTJ010000010.1:0-2329 GCA_036446635.1 Hydrothermarchaeales archaeon (SeqCode)
CTCTTTTAACGTTCTTACAATTGCTTTGTCTTTGATATCTAATCGTCTCTCATCTTGCCTTAGAACATCCTCAGGGCTGATATCTCCTTCGCTTGTTTTTATTTTACTACCATCTCTAAGTTTTTTGAAAAGCGGCCCAGGTTTTATGCCGAGTGCCTTCGCTTTCTCGGTGTCAAACCGCTCCTCTAAGACGACAACATCTTCGCCCTCGATCCTTAACTTAAGATTATTAGTGATTATTTCTACGCATTTTTCGATCAGTTGAGTTCGAATGTCATCCTTGGCTTTGAATCTGTTCACCAAACGCCCATGCTCATCCTGGACCGGCACCCCCCCTTCTTTAATAATAAAATCTCTGATCTCTTTATTTCCTAACCTTGTTGCCTCATTGAACACGGCTTTATCGATTACGAATTCTTTAAATCCGTCTATCTTATTGTGGGCTTTGAAATCCCTGCCACGTTTCACTTCAAGATTACGTTTTTTAGAAAGTCTGATCATCTTCTCGCGCTGCTCTTTTTTCATGCCCTTCCAGTCTAAGAATCCGAAAGTTGCGCCTGTCTTCTTGACAGCGTCTGCGAATGTAACAACGTCAATGGTATCAATAGCATAGCTTGGGATTATATGGCCTATTGCAACGTTGGACTCTAAAACGAGCATGGTATGTCTTGGCGCATAATGGCCCCCTCCGATCCCTATACCTTTCTCAAATACTTCACTGTTCTTAGCAGCCGTAAGAGATGCCCTCGATACCGCCCGGACAGCATTTTCGTCGTTCCACTCAGCCGGGCTTCCACCGACCTCCACGAATATAACAGGCTTTACCAGTTCACTTGGACCATGATGGGTAACCTCCAGCGAAACCTTATACTTTAGGCCTAGTTCATCCCTTGCTTTTTTTAACTCGATGAGAGCGACTTTCATGGCGTCTGCATTGCAAAACGCAAGCTCTTTTGGCCTACCACCCACCAATGCCTCTTTTGTTAGATTTCCAGGCACATGAACTGTCAGGGTTTTCTCCTTTGAGACGCTTTTGTGCCTTGATGCAAATACGTAGTAATCAGCGTCAAAGTATTTGTCCAGATGATCTGCAAATACTTGGCCCTTCTCGGTCGCTATGAGCAAAACGTTTTCTCTTCTGTATGTGGCTTTTCCCTCAAAAGTTGATTCTTTTTCAAAGCCAAAATTCTTCGCAAGATCGCGGTATACATTTGTTCCAGCTGTATCCGTCTGGGAGGTCACTATGATTCTCATATATCTTTTCTCCATAAGGATGCATGGCTTTTTTAAAACCAATCTTAATTGTTTATAATATCAGTCACATCATCCATACTTTCGACTACAAAATCTGCCTCTTCAAGGACCTCTTGTGAAAACTTACTCTTGATAAGAACTGTTCTTATGCCCACCCTCCTGCCTGCCTCTAGGTCCAAGGCGTGATCACCTATGAACAAGGCGTTTTCCTTATCGACTCCAAGCCCATCTAGTGCAGCATTCAATTGAGCTTTGTTAGGCTTGGGCGGTGTGTCTTCCCGGGAAACAACAACGTCAAATCTTAACCCAAATCTCTTGAAGATAACCTTGACGGCTTCTCGGTTGTTGCGCGTGACCAACGCAGTTTTTATCTCTTTTTTCTTGAGAAAATCCAACAGCTCCTCAACGCCCTTATTCAGCTCGGTTGAGTTGGCAGCCGATATCTCACTTTCTATAAGAATATTCTCAGCCCGCCCCCTACCCTCTCCTTTAAGCTTGTTTATGCCATCCAAGAGCATGCCGCTATAATCATCGCCAAAGACCTCTTTTTTGATCCCCTCGATATCTAGATTAAACTTTGTGATAGTCCCATCCATATCGAATATGACAGCCCTTACTCTCAGGCTTTTACATGAAGGCGGTGAGGCTTTTCTGCATACCATTGCAGACCTTTTTAAGTGGCTGGGAATAAAAACCCATTGTATTAAGCTCGCTTGAGAACTCGTTTGCAAATCCATGCACAGTATATACTGCCTGGGGGCTCGCCTTTTCAACATAGCTTACCAGTGACTCGAAATCAGAGTGGTTGCTAAATGTAAATGCCTCGTCAGCTCTATACCTATATTTTGCTCCTCCATGGACTGCCCACCCGGATACCAGTGCTTTTGAGTAGTCTTTGAGGAAATTCAATCTTTCATCTTTAACCCGGGGGGGTATGATAAGGAGATAATCGTCTCGGCCATCGAATTCCGAACAGCTCAGGTACTCTCCTAGGTCCACCCCAAGTTCTTCGTATTTCCTGTTAAAATCATATATCTTCTCATGGACGACGACCTTGAAATCCCTTGAGAAGGCC
>JAZFTJ010000011.1:0-11084 GCA_036446635.1 Hydrothermarchaeales archaeon (SeqCode)
GTAACGGTGACTACTGTAGGCTATGGCGATCTGAATCCAGTAGGGATAGGGAAAATATTAGCAGGTATTGAGGCCTTTTTTGGTTATCTATTGTTAGGGCTTACGGCAGGAATGATCATAATAATATTGAATGGGGCTATAAAAGTCTGGAATCGAGAATATCCTGGCAGGGGACCAGGGAACTTGTTTAGTTATCGCAAAAAGTAGAGTAACTAACGGTTTCGGGATTCTATTTCGACAAAACTATATACTACTCATATCTGAGTAACAATTTTTAAAAAGAGTTGATAACCCTGACCGCCAAGATACGAGAAATAATCCTTCTAAAATTCCAAAATCTAAATAAACACTAAAAAACAATATTATAGTGTTGGAGGTGAATTATTTGGTAGTTGCAGGGGTTTTGATAAACTGCGCTCCTGGAAAGACAAAGAGCGTAGTAGAAGAGATAAGGAAGATAGCGGGAGTAAAGATGGTAGTGGCAACCTTTGGCAGAGTAGACGCAGTAGCCATGCTTGAAGCAGCAGACTTGGACGAGGCAGCAGCAACAGTCGTCACAAAAATCAGGGGAATAGACGGGGTAACAGCAACAGAGACGCTGATCGGGGCAAACTTATAAAAAAAATAGCAAAAAGAGAAGGCCAAACATGCGCCTCCTCTTCTCACTTTTTATATTTTAAAAAACCTTCTAACCCATAGGGGGCAGATTAGCCAAGGCCTGCTTCACAAGCGCCTCAGGATATTCGTAGTCCTGAAGCTTCTTCGCATAATAGGCCTCATACGCCGCCATATCAAAGTGGCCATGCCCACTGCAGTTAAACAACAGGGTCTTCTTCTCACCAGATGCCTTGCACGCACGAGCCTCATCAACGATAAGCTTCACAGCATGCGCAGTCTCAGGAGCAACCACAATACCCTCATGCTTAGCAAACAGCGTCGCAGCATCAAAGACCTCGATCTGATGATAAGCCCGAGCACGAATAGCACCCTCATCATACAACAAACACACAAGGGGATAGTCGCCATGATAACGCAGGCCACCAGCGTGGATGCCTGGCGGGACAAAGTCATGACCCAGGGTATACATCTTGATAAGAGGAGTCATCATCGCTGTGTCACCGAAATCATACCGGTAAACACCCTTGGTCAAGGTCGGGCACGCAGCGGGCTCGACAGCAACCACGTCAAGCTCAGGATTCTTGCCAGAGAGCTTGTCATGAAGGAACGGGAAACTGATACCCGAGAAGTTAGAACCGCCGCCACAACAGGCAGTGACAAGGTCAGGATACGCGTCAACACTGGCAAGCTGCTCCTTTGCCTCCAAACCAATCACAGTCTGATGCATCATCACATGATTTAGGACAGAACCAAGACTGTACTTCGTATCATCATGCGTAGCAGCGTCTTCAACAGCCTCAGAGATAGCGATACCAAGACTGCCAGTCGTATCAGGGTCTTTCTCAAGAATAGCAGAGCCAGCCTTGGTCTTAGTAGACGGAGATGGAACAACATCAGCACCCCAAAGATGCATCAGATCCTTACGATACGGCTTCTGATCATAACTCACCTTAACCATATACACCGTGCAGCCAAGGCCGAAAAGATTCGTAGCAAACGCCAACGCAGACCCCCACTGACCAGCGCCGGTCTCAGTAGCCAGACGCTCAACACCCTCCTTCATGTTATAATACGCCTGCGCCACAGCAGTATTAGGCTTATGACTACCAGGCGGAGAAACGCCCTCATATTTATAATATATCTTCGCAGGAGTACCCAAGGCTTTCTCAAGCCGAGTAGCACGATAAAGCGGCGAAGGCCTCCAAAGACGATAAACATCACGCACCTCATCCGGAATATCAATCCACCGATCCTGACTGACCTCTTGGCCAATAATGCTCATAGGAAAAAGAGGCGCAAGGTCATCAGGCCCAATAGGCTCACCCGTACCCGGATTCATAATAGGGTCCAAAGGCCGCGGAAGATCGGCCTGAATATTATACCACTTCTTCGGAATCTCATCCTCACCCAACAAAATCTTCGTCTCAACCATACACAAACCACCTCAAACAAATAGTAAGTAAAGTAAGTAAAAGAAAAACACCCTCATATTTAACTCTAACTGAATAAAAAAACCCAAAAAAACTAAAAAAGAGATCCTACCAGAGCCAAACCACAAAAAAAATTCTCACTGACTCAAAATAGCCTCCCAAAGATTCCTGCGACCAGTGCCAAACACACTATAAACAATCCGCGAGCCATCAGGGCTCCAAGCAGGATTCATCGGAAAAGGCTGACTCAAAGTCAACATCTCCTCATAACTCCCGTCCACAGAGACAACCCATAATGTAGCAGAATTCTCAGCAAGCTTAACAAAAACTATCATATCACCCCAAGGACCCCAGCTATAATCGCCATCAACACGATCAAGAGAAAGCTGCCTAACACCACCACCATCAGCGTTCATAACCCACAAAGTATCATACAGATTAACCGGCTTCTCACCAGCAACAACAGCGCTAGCAGACTGAGGAGGAGGATGAGACAAGAAAGCAATCCGCGAGCCATCAGGACTAAACCTCGGCTTAGTCTCAGAAAAACTGCCAGAGGTAAGCTGCAAAAGACCAGAGCCATCCTTATTCACAACCCAAATATCCCCCAAACCATCATCAGTCCTGACAAAAACAATCCGCGAGCCATCAGGGCTCCAAGAAATACCCTTATCATCCGCCTCACCACTTGTCACCTGACTCTGATTCTCACCATCAACATCCATAACCCAAATGTCCCGATCATGAGAACCCACCTTAAGATACGCAATCTCCCCACCCAAGGGGCTCCAAACAGGAGAAACATGCCCCACTACTTTTTCACCGGTAAGCTGTTTCTGACCACCACGAAGATCAGAAACCCAAATATGACGATTCCCAGAAGTAAGGGCCGCATAGACGATCAGCTTACCATCAGGACTCCAACTAGGATACTCCAGCTCAAGAGACGCAGAGACAACCTGCCTGAGATTACCACCCCCCTTATTAATAACCCAGATATCCTTAGAATCACTAAAAACCATAGAACGCTCCCGCAAAAACGCAAGCTTAGAACTGTCAGGACTCCAGATAGCCATAGTATCCCAGGTCTCATCAGAAGTCACCTGCCGCTCATCAATAACACTTATCTCACCCCTTGCCACAGGCTTAGAACTTATCAGCGTCTGAAAATTCGAACAATGAGGAGTCTCAAAGGCCAGGACAAAACCACCAGCAAGAACAAGCTCCACAACAAAAACAGCCAAAAGGATCCTCCGATACTTCCTCTCCTTGGCATTGCGATAGACCAAGCTGAAGATAAGACCTGCAACAAAAGCAGCCACAACAAGAAGCCTGACAGAAAACGATAGAATACCAGTCTTCTCGCTTAAAAGATACGAATCCGGAGTACAATAAATACCCACCACATTAAACAACAAGAAAAAAGCCACAGAGCCAAAAACCCCGCCACCCACAAGTCCCAAACCAAAAGTCCCGACCAAAAAGTCCTTGACACCAGACTTAAGCTCAGGAGTCACCTCAAACCTACCCTTCTTCTCCCCAGCCTTCGCCTTGGCTTTCGGCTTGGCCTTAGACCCAGCCTTACCTCCACCACCATTCTTCTTGGTCTTAGCCTTAGGACTCATACACATACACCAATATTGAAAAACTCAGATTGCACATCCATGGCATAAAAACATTTTGCGAAAACAAAACAGAGACTACTCAAAATGCTCAACACGCCTCCTTAAAGCCACACGATACCCAGCAACCACCTGCCTCTCACCACTCAACTCCCGGTCAAGACCCAAATCCCCTGTGTCCACAAACAAGACAGGAGTCTCCTCAAGCTTATGCGGAGTCGCCAAGATTATGACATTCTCCACACCCACAGCCCGAATAACCCTTGCACTAATCTGCTGATTACCACGGCCAAAGACAAAACCCTGAGCGCCGATAGGGCTGACCAAGACCTTAGCCTTCTCTTCTCTCTCAAGAGCCTCCAAGATCTCCCTCTCACCAACATCCTTCGCCAAGAGAACACCATCCTTTACCAGATCAACACCCAGGAGAGATTTCTCAACACCCAAAAGATCCGAGACCTTCTCCACCGTAGAACCAGGACCCAGGACATAAAGAGAGCCGTCACGCATAAACTCCACAGCAAAACTCGCAATAGCCTCCTTAGCACGCTCCTCAGACAACCCACCATAGACAGACTTACAGCCCTGCAACAAAGCAGGAGCCTTCGGCGTCAAAGCATAACCATAAAGACGGACATCAAGCTCGCCGGAGCGATACTTCTCCTCATCCGTATCCACAACCTCAGACTCCTCAACAACACAACGACCCTCAAAAAAATCAAGAACAACCCGCTGGGCAGCACGAGGATTAACAGCAAAAACAGACGAATGCATCTTAACACCCGCAGGAATACCAAGAACAGGCACCGCTTTACCTACAACACCAAAGACATCCCTAGCAGTACCATCCCCACCACAGAACAAAACGAGATCCACCCTGTTCTCCAAGAAAACACTGCAAGCATCAACAGTGTCCTTGGCAGAAGTATTCTTTGAAGGAGAAAAAACAACACGAAACCCCGAAAACCCAGCCTCCTTCAGCACAGACTCCCCCATATCCCCCCCACAGGTAAGAACCTCAAAATCAACACGGGATAAGTCCTCAAAGGCCTCCAAAGCCCTCAGCTTTGAAACAGGCAAAGCACCTCTGCGCAAAGCCTCCTCTAAGACCTCCTCACCGTCTGTACCCTTCAAACCAACCCTGCCACCCATACCCGCTATCGGGTTAACCAAAAAACCGATCCGCTTCATAATGCCAGCTCCCTCACCTTAGCGAGATTACCAAAATCATCCCTTCGCTCATCCTCAGGCGTCTCAAGAATCATCGGAAGCCCCTTTAATGCCTTATGCCGCAATATTGCCTTAAAACCCTCCTCCCCAATAAAGCCTAAGCCTATATGCTCATGCCGATCAACATTCGAACCAAGATCCCCCATAGAGTCATTAAGATGCAAAAGCCGCAGCCTATCAAGACCCACAAGATCATCAAAATCCCTCAATGTCTCGTCCACAGCATCCGGGGTCCTAAAATCATATCCCGCGGCAAAAGCATGAGAAGTATCAAAACACACACCCACCCTACCCTGCACAAAGACATTGTCCAAGATCTGGAGCAGGTCCTCAAAAGAAGAGCCCATACTGTTCCTTGTACCCGCAGTGTTCTCAAGAAGAAGCATCACACCACAATCCTCATCATCCCCGAGGGCAAGATTAATCCCCTTAATAATCCTCTTAAAACCCGACTCCCTGCCCTCCCCAAGATGACTGCCAAGATGCATAACAAGATAAGGAATCCCCAACTGACCACACCGCCCCAGCTCATCAGAAAGCGCTGACACAGACTTAACATAAACAACATCCAGGGGAGAGGCAAGATTAGACAGATAGGGCATATGCGCAAAAACAGGAGAGACAGAGGTATCCTTTGATTTTTCAACAAACCTCACAATCTTCTCATCACTTAGATCCTTGAACTTCCAGCCCCTCGGATTCCTCGTGAAAATCTGGAAAGTGTCACACCCCTTTTCCACGGCCCTATCAAAAGCCAAGTCAAGCGAACCCGCGATAGAAACATGAACTCCAACCTTCATCAAAGACCCACAGATAAATCAAAGCGTTTTAACATCCACACCCAGATTTCATCGAAAAAAGTAGTTTTTTACTAAATATATGAAGAAAACGCGGACCTGAACAGTGCTCGTGAGTTCTTTACCAAAATCATAATAACCTTTGAATCAAATCCTCAAGACTATGATATCAAGGACTGGTTCTGGCTTTGACGTGATACTTATCAGCGCGGAATACTACGATGACCACCCGCTATCGCCTGTGGGGGTCATAGCCAAGGTCATGGATTCAAATGGCTTCAAGGTAGGCATAATAGAAAAGCCCCTGTCCGATGACGACTTCGCAAAGCTGGGCGCACCCAAACTATTCTTTGGTGTGACCTCAGGCTCTATTGACAGCATGCTAAACAACTACACTCCACTCAAGAAACTGAGAGAGGTGGACAAACACAACCGAGTTACCGGCATGCCGGACCGGGCCGTTATTGTTTATTGCAACGGAATAAAAAAGCAATACAAGGACGTACCCATAGTGATAGGCGGCATCGAGGCCTCATTAAGGCGATTTGCGCACTACGATTACTGGGACAATGCCGTGAGGCGCAGCATAATGTATGATTCAAGAGCAAGGCTATTAGTCTATGGCAATGGCGAGAAGCAGATACTTGAGATTTGCCGCAGGATCAAGAAAGGCAAGAATGTCTCAGGCATTTCAGGGACCTGCGAGATATCCAAGGAGCTTCCTTCAGGATTCAAGATCTTGCCATCGTTCAAAGAAGTCAAAGAAGACAAGACTAAGTTTTGCAAGATGCAGGTGTCATTCTCCAACTACAAAGACCTAGCCCAAGAGTACGATAACAACTATCTTCTACAACACAGGTACCCAGAATACACGTCCATTGACCTGGACTGGATATATTCTCTGGATTATTCCAGGAGGATGCACCAAGAGTCGCTTCTCAAGATGGCGAAATTTTCAGTTGTGACCCACAGAGGCTGCATTGGACAGTGTAACTTCTGCTCTATCGCGCTTCATCAGGGTGACAATATAATCTCGCGATCAGAGGAAGGCATATTAATGGAGATACAAGCGCTGACCAAGCACCCCGATTTCAAGGGCAACATCGACGACCTGGGCGGACCTTCAGCAAACATGTATGGAATGGACTGTGAAAAGCAATGCGGTGGGCTGTGCATGAATTGCAATTCACTTGACGTGAGCCATAAAAGAATAATAAATCTGTTGAAAAAGACAAGAAAGATTGATGGCATTAAAAATGTATTCGTGCGCTCAGGCATACGTTACGACTTGGCTGTTGAATCCGAAGACTATGTACGTGAGCTCTCAGAGCACCACATATCGGGCACCCTCAAGATAGCGCCTGAACATTTCTCAAAAAAAGTCTTGAAACTTATGAACAAGGAAACCGACAAGTTCGACAAGTTCGTGTCACTATTCGCTAAGATTAATAAGGATAACCGTCAGTCGCTGCGATTCTACATGATGATATGTCATCCCGGTGATGACGAGGCCGAGATGAAGTTGCAGTGCAGTAAGATCAGAAGGTTACATAACATTGAACAGTTCCAGCTCTTCACACCGACCCCTATGAGCATATCCTCCTGTATGTATTGGACTGGGATGAACCCGTTCACGCTGAAGCCAATAAAAGTTGTTTATGACTATCACACCAAGAAAAAGATGAAGAGGACGATGATAAAAACAATCACTTAAGGCACACTGCTTTCCAGTATTCACAGCCCACTACCAGACCGAAACCTCTAACTCAAGTCTCTTCTAAGGTCTTTAAAAAGCACTTTCTAGAAGAGCCTATAATGCCGTCCCCCCATACGCTTTTAGAGTAATATCCATTCAAATCACCTCAGCATACTATATGCACGTGAGAGAGATTTGGTAATGTCAAGAAAAGAGACTTAAAACAGGCTTATTTTACTTAGAAGAAGTCATAAAACCCCCAATTAATGGTTTTAGTAAAAAAAAACATCGAAAAAAAGTAGTGCGGGGGATGGGATTCGAACCCACGTACTCCTACGAGACAAGGCCCTCAACCTTGCGCCTTTGACCTGACTTGGCGACCCCCGCAAGATAAGAGCAGGTGACAAATAGCCCCTTGAGATCCTAAAGTATCTTAACAAGCTCTTTAGATTTTCCATCTAAGATATCACAAGCCTTAGTAAATATCACCCCAGGCTCAAGAGCCCCATTGCCCTCAATCTTAAAGATAAATCTACGATCATCACCCTTGACCGTTAGAGCATCAGACTCGCAGACCTCAACACAACTATTACACAGGATGCACTCCCTCTCATTGATGACTTTCAACTTGTTCCTCTTCACACCAAGAACATCCCTAGGACACGCCTCAACACACTGCCCACAATTATCACAATCCTTAGAAATCTCAATAATAGGGTAGTATTTGTAGGTCGCCACACATGGCTGCCACTTTGCATGATCCTTCCCAGTTCCCAAAACCGCGTCAGCATCAAGCTCCAGCCTCTGATTACGCCCCAACTTAACAATAGGAATATCGCCCAGAGACTTAAGCTTCTTATCCTTGGATTTTAAATCATGAGAATAAGCAACACCAGGACCCTCAACCTTCAAACTAAGCGTCAAAGTACAGCTAGGACAACCATCCTCACACTTGCAGTCATCCCGGAAATTAAAAAGATCTAAGTCAGTCACAATAGGAACCAGACCGATCCGATGAGCAATCATCTCATCATAAAGAGAAGAAGTATTGTCAATGAAATGAACATCCTCGATGGCCAAAGTCGGGACACCAGAGATCATCGACCGCCTCAACGCATTAGCCACAGAAACATCAACATCTGAAAGCACAAAACTCAAGGACCGACCGCCCTTGCTAATAATCTCAACATCCATCGCTAAACTCTCCTGCCTCTCCTACCACCCGGAGCCTTACTGCCATCATGAGGTAGGGGAGTAACCTCCGCAATACGCCCAATCTTCATACCCGCCCTAGCCAACGCCCTGATAGCAGGCTGCGCCCCAGACCCCGGGGTCTTAGACCCATGGCCACCAGGCGCCTTGACAAAAATATGCACACCCATTATGCCCTTATCCATGGCCTCCTCAGCCGCCCTCGTAGCAGCCTGCATAGCAGCATAAGGAGAAGACTCCTCCCTATCAGACTTAACAACCCTGCCACCAGACCACCGAGCAATAGTTTCAGCCCCAGTCAAATCAGTAATATGGATTATAGTATTGTTAAAAGAAGAGTAGATATGCGCAACACCCCACTTCATCCCAGACCCAACCAACTTAAGACGCCCCCTTAACCTTCATCTTCAACTGCGCCTTCTCAGACGTATAATTATAAAACCCTATACCATCCTCCTCCTCAGCCCTGACCAAATACCCAGGAGAAGTCACCTTCCTACTACTCACAGAGACATGCCCATGAACTATAAGCTGCCTCGCATGATCAACCGTGTTCGCCAAACCCTTCTTATAAACCACTGTCTGCAAACGCCTCTCCAACAAGTCCCGCGTATTAAGAGCCAGAACATCGTCTAAAGTAGCATCAGCTTTTATCATATTAAGCCTGATAAGCTTCTTTAACAACTGCTCCTCCTCCTTTTTGGCCTGCTCAGTCTTGGCCGCAAGATTCTTACGAGCCTCCCGTCTAATCCCCCTCAACATGCTCTCAGACTTCCAAATCTCCCTCTTATTCTTCAAGCCATATTCCGTCTTAATAACCTTCTCCGCCTCAATCCTCTCAGCCAGCCAAGGATGGTGCGGTGTCGAATACTTCCTCACAATCTTCCGAGAATCGCCCATAACCTACTTCTCCTTCTTTTTTTCTTTAGCCGCCTGAACTATTTTCTTCCTGCTTACACCGACAGTAGCGCCCTTCCTGAAACAAGACTTGGTCCTCTGACCTCTAACCGGAAGACCACGCTCATGCCTTATCCCCCTATAACATCTAATCATCTTCATAAGATTCAGATCATCCCTTAACCCTATTATAAGATCCGAGGTTGTAAGATGCATATCCTTTCCACTGCGATAATCCTTCTGTCTGTTCAAAAGCCAAGATGGAATGTCCTGCTGAGAAATGTTCTCAACGACCTTCTCCAGACTCTCAACCTCCTTGTCAGACAAATAGCCAGTCTTCTTCATAGGATCAATACCTGCAAGCTCACAGACTATCCTGCCCACCCGTCTTCCAACACCATCTATCTTTGTTATGCCATAGATGACCTTCTTGTTTCCATCAAGGTCATTTCTCGCAACCCTGACAAGATACTTGAACTCTTCTTCCAAACTTTTGCCTCCAAACTTTCAAACCATAAATGGCGCCGGGGATGGGATTTGAACCCATGATTTCCAGAGGAAAACCGGTTCTCAAGACCGGCGCCGTAGTCCGGGCTTGGCTACCCCGGCTAACTCGCAATGGTCTTTGTGTTTGTCTTCCACATCTTCGGGTAAACACCAGGTTTCATTATAACTCTAACAGTCTCCACCGCAATGCCATTATCGTTTATGAGCATATCCTTTGTATCCATCATTGCGTTACCAATCGCAACCAATTCATCTTTAAGAGTGAAGATAGCTAAAAGGTCTCCTTTCTCTAACCTTGAATCGAGTTTGCTTATACCAGGAATAGCGAGATCGGCGCCGTGACAGATCGCATCGACAGCGCTGTCATGGACCATTATTCTGGGCAAATATTCCACTGCTTTCTCTATAGGCATTATGGCTTTTCTCAATAACGCCTCTACTCCTTTCTCTTTCCAGAGGTGGTAGGCGTCAGTAACATCGTGCAAGTTTACTAAATCAGCCTCAGTGAAGGAGCCGCCTTTAAGCCTTCTAAGCTCTATCATATGCGCCCCGCAACCAAGAATTGTCCCCATGTCGTGGCATAGCTTTCTTATATATGTGCCGCCCTCGCAACTGACCTTAAAGAGGACATTCCTCTCATCCTTCTCAAATATATGGATATAGTAAATCCTCCTCTTCCTAAGCGCCCTCTTAACAGCAGACCTTACAGGCGGCATCTGCATGATCTCGCCCGTGAACTCCTTCGTGACTGCCTTCACCTTATCAAGATCAACATCCTCATGAAGACGCATCAGACAAACATACTCCTTGGAAGATGGCAAAATTACCTGCACAATCTTAGTAGCCTCCTCCAAAGCCACAGGCAACACACCGCTCACCCGTGGATCTAACGTGCCGCCATGTCCCGCTCTTTTAATGTCCAAGACCTTCTTAAGCCAGGCAACAACCTCATGAGAAGTAGGGCCCTGAGGCTTGTCAAGAGCGATAATGCCGTATCTAATATGCTCCTCCATACTCCGCTTCTCAGGCCTCTTGCCAAACTTAGGATCAGGAGCGCTTTTACGCTTGACAATAA
>JAZFTJ010000012.1:0-3213 GCA_036446635.1 Hydrothermarchaeales archaeon (SeqCode)
AGGCAGAAAAAGGGTGTATGCGGACCTACATCTGTATTGGCATTAACAATAATACCCCTTCTTTTATTATGGGCAAAATCCGAGGAAAGCTAATATTGCTAATCCGCCAGTTCTTTTACCTTCCCAGCGACTGCATGACCAACTTCTGATGTCTTGGACTTCCCGCCCAGATCATAGGTTCTTATCTTACCCTCCTTAAGGACCTCGATCACAGCATCCTCTACAAGCTTGCCTGCCTCATCCTCACCGAGTTGTTCAAGCATCATCTGACCTGCCAATATCGTTGCCAAGGGATCAGCGACATTCTTACCCTTATATTTAGGAGCCGACCCGTGTATAGGCTCAAACATGCTAAGACCCTCTGGGTTAATATTGCCACCAGGAGCAAGGCCCATACCTCCCTGTATCATCGCGCCTAAGTCTGTGATGATGTCGCCGAACATGTTGGGTGTCACAACAATCTGATACCACTCCGGCTTTTTAACAAACCACATTGTCACCGCATCAACGAAGGCAAACTCTGTCTCTATATCCTTATAACCAGAGGCGACCTCTTCAAATGTCTCTCTCCAGAGGCTGTATACATGGGTTAGGACGTTTGCCTTGTCAACAGATGAAACCCGGTTCATATCCTTTTTCCTTGCAAGCTCAAAGGCGAACTCTATAATACGCTTAGATCCTTCTCTTGTGATAAGCCCGATCTGATAAGCGATCTCGCTCTTCTTGTCTTGCGAAACATCGATGTCAAACTTAATCTCATATAATTCGCGCAGGACCTCCAAGGAGGAGGAATACTTCTTCTTATTGGTCCTATCACCTATCCCTATGTAGAAGTCCTCCGTGTTCTCCCTTACAACATAAAAATTGACATCCTCAGGCTTCTTATCCTTGAGAGGACAAGGCACGCCCGGATACAGCTTAATAGGCCTCAGATTCACGTATTGATCGAAATAAAATCTAAGCTTTAACAAAAGCTCCTTCTCAAGTATGCCAGGCTTAACACGAGGATCCCCCACGGCACCCAAATAAATAGCATCAGTCTCCCCCATATCCTCCAATGCATAATCCGGAAGGATCTTGCCAGTGTCTAAGTAATACTCAGCCCCATAGGGAAAGTACTCCCAGTCAAAGTCAATGTTCTTAACCTCCCCTACCGCCTCTAAAACCCTGACACCCTCAGCAATAACCTCAGGCCCAATACCATCACCCGGAATGACCGAAATCTTGTACATAATATCTCCTATCTAGATAGAATAAAATATTATCGTTATAATTATCATCCATTTTTAATGCCTTTTTATCATTAACGAAATTGTCATTACACCATCCACAAATCAATAATAACGCGGTAGGTGTTATTTAAAACCTATCAAAAAAAACAGAATGGGAGATAAATAAGATTGTGAAGGTTAGAGTTGGTAGAAAACATGGATTTGAAGTCACATGGTTGATGAAAAAACAAAACAACAG
Source organism: Hydrothermarchaeales archaeon (SeqCode) (assembly GCA_036446635.1). Lineage (GTDB taxonomy): Archaea > Hydrothermarchaeota > Hydrothermarchaeia > Hydrothermarchaeales > SZUA-236 > JAZFTJ01. Next base: position 1,471 of record JAZFTJ010000012.1, read on the forward strand.
ATAATAGACAATGTCAAAAGTAAGAATTTTTTTAATACAAAAAGGGTTGCAAGACAATTAAACATAGAACCTCGCTTAGTAGCCCGAGTTTATAATGAAATGAGTGAAGAGGGATTAATCAAGCGATGGAATAAAAGGCAGTGGACTTGGGTGAAGACATGCGGGGAGATTAACACAACTGGAAGGCTTGAGCTGGTTGAAAAATAAACTATTTCTATCCAAAAACCTCATTAAAAACTCTTTTTTCCTCTTTTAGTAGTCCCATTCTTATGATATGGTATGTATTTCTTTGAGCTTGAATAATTACTCTTTTTTCCTCTCTTAGTAGTCCCATTCTTTGTTTGAGGAGTTTTCTTTTTATGATATATCTTGTATTTCTTTGAGCTTGGATTATAATTGCTTTTTTTTCTTTCCATTTTCTTTTGTGGTATTGATTCTATTCTATCCGATATAGGTGTTGCGTATTTAATAATTAGTTCAGCTTCATCTTTAGCTTTTTTAAATAATGTTGGTTCCTGATTTTTTAGAAAGGTAACTCCCATCTCGTAGTTATGAAATTTAGATTCTTTATAAAAATTCATGGAAGTAATAAGCATTCGATAATCATTATAATAACATTTAGTATGAAGATTATGGGCCTCTTTAATCACAATGCCTTTCACTTCTCTTAATTGTTTTATGGTATTTGCCCTATTTTCATCTTTCCATTTTTTTTTCTTATCAGCCATGACAATAGTTATTTTTTTACCGTTGTCCCCTACGTCTTTCAATCTATTCAATTCATTATCATCTAACTTCCAGAAAGGACTGATTAAAACTATTTGGTTTGTGTCGGTATGCCCAATAATATCTGTGAGTGTCGCTGCTGCACTATCTTTATTCTGAAAACTAACGGTCATATACTACCCTCTAATGTCCTTTAAGTCATGGTGTTATTATAAAACCTATCCAAAACAGTGGGAGATTAATAAGGCTGGTAGGCTTGAGCTGGTTGAGAAATAAGAAAATTTATGGCACAACACCGAATATCAGAGCTAGCCCATATGGCGATCTAGTATACATCTTCATTCTCTATTCCCATCCTATCCTCTCTCCATTGGTGTTATTTAAAGCCTTTTGAAAATCCTAGATAGCTGGTTAATGTTTTATATCACTTCAAACTAAGCCCCTACAAAGAGTTGATGAGCATATGGACAAGCATCAGAAGGTCATGGAACTGGCACTGCGAAGAGGCTTCATATGGCCCGCGTTTGAGATCTACGGCGGAGTCAGCGGCTTCTACGACTTCGGACCACTGGGCGCAGGCCTAAAGAAGAAGGTAGAGGACAAGTGGCGAGAATTCTTCATCCTAGGAGAGGGCTTCCACGAGATATCATCCCCCACAGTGGGGATTGAGGAGGTCTTTATCGCCTCTGGACATGTGGGGGGATTCGTTGATCCAATGGTGGAGTGCCAGAAATGCGGCGAAGCCTATAGGGCAGATCATCTTATCCAGGAGAAGAACAAAGACATCGAGACAGACGGACTCTCGTTTAAAGAACTTGAGGAGATCATAGAAAAAAATCGGGTCAGATGCCCATCATGCCACGGGAAGTTCGGAGACGTCTGGAGCTACAACCTCATGTTTAAAACCCACATCGGACCAGGCAGTAAAAAAGTAGGATACCTAAGGCCTGAGACCGCGCAGGCAATGTTCATCGCGTTCCCCCGGCTTTACGGATTTAACCGGAAAAAACTCCCCCT
>JAZFTJ010000013.1:0-8779 GCA_036446635.1 Hydrothermarchaeales archaeon (SeqCode)
TAGCTTCGCAGTATCTCAGCCACGCTCCATGCTTGGGATATACATCCCCGCGGAGAATATGGCGGGTCGCCGTCAAAGATCTCAGATATTGTCCCAACACCTGCTGTTTTAATATGATCATAAAATGGCAGGACAAAATCTTTTTCAACCTTATCTTTACTCTCACTGCTGTGGCTGTTCACTTTTAAATATGCTGTTATAAATGGCCCAAGGAGCCAAGGCCAGACTGTGCCCTGATGATATGCTGAGTCCCTACTGAGCTGATCTCCCCCATAGTGTCCTATGTATCGATCGTCACGTGGCGATAGGGTTCGGAGTCCAAAAGGTGTTAAGAGGTCAGTCACCACTTTATCGACTACGAGCATCTCTTTTTCTCTTTCAAGGACAGAGAATGGCAGGCTTACAGCAAGTATCTGGTTTGGACGTATAGAACCGTCTTTGAAGCCCTCTTTTATCACGTCATAAAGGCATTTTTCATCGGGGTTCCAGAATTTTTCAAAGCTCTTCTTTGTGTTTTCTGCTAATGATCTATATTCCTCGGTGTCTTCACCGATTCTCTCTGATAGCTTCTCCATTATCCTTAGCGCGTTATACCAGAGGGCGTTGATCTCAACCGCCTTACCATTCCGTGGAGTAACCACCCACTCCCCGATCTTTGCATCCATCCATGTAAGCTGTGTATCATCTGAGCCCGCGGATATCAGGCTATCCGAGTCCATATATATGTCAAATTTTGTCCCTTTCCTATAATTTTGGATGATCTCTTCTAAGCTACTCCATAGCTCTTTTTTCAAAAACTTAAGATCCCCTGTGTATTCAATGAAGTTATAGACTGCTATGAAAAACCAGAGCGATGCATCAACCGTATTGTATCCGGGTTCACCCCCTTGATCCGGGAACTTGTTGGGGATTATTCCCTGATCGCAGTATTTTGCATAGGTTTTCAGGATATCTCTGGCATCATCATATCTCCCAGTAACCAAAGTAAGGCCGGTAAAAGAGATCATAGAATCTCTTCCCCAGTCCGAAAACCACGGATATCCAGCAATTATTGACTTCGAGTTGGTGCTGTGTCTTTGGACAATAAAAGAGTCAGCAGCAATCGTCAGTTCCCTAATTAATGTGTTTTCTTTGCACTTGTAACGGTCACAGACTTTTTTTGTCAGGGCGTTTACCCGTCTTTTCTCTTTCTTGAGGAGCTTCTGATAATGTTTTGGCTTTTCGCGGTAGAATTTTTTAAAATCCCTTTCCGCACTTCCTCCTCCAGCGGTGATAATGTTAAAGCTGGTTTTTCCTCTTCCAACACGGAGGGAGAATTCTCCCGGCGAGTAATGATCGTCACTGTCGTCAATCCCTCTCGATCTCTCCTTCTCATAAATCATGTTATAGACCCAGAAGTCGTTTCTGGAATAAAGGGCAAGATCTGACCCGAGGATCACTTTTGGGGCACCTTCAAACGATGCCTTGATGACAACGCTTTTTACCCCCTCTTTCTGTTCGAATTGCCAGTCTATCGCGGCACTATGGGTGTTTGAATGAAAATCTCTTGAATTAATAATAGGTCTTATCTTAAGATCGAAAGGCGTGCCCGGGTTGTCTATCGTATACGATATTATGGTTACATTGTATCCGTGTAGCATGAAAACAGTCTTTTCCAGAGAAACGTCTTTTGTCTGATAGACGAACCGGGGGAATACATCATGGATGAAGGCTTTTTGATATCTATATCCTTCGGGATGGATCACTCCTGGAAACCGGTTAGTTGAGAGCTTGTAATTTATGCCACCTATATTCGCCTCTTCCTCAAGTTTTGAGAGTAAAAGCCATCGATCTGTTGGAGGGTTTAAAGAAGAGATAAGAAGGCCGTGATATTTCCTGGTGTTAGCACCTATTATCGTTGATGAGGCATATCCGCCAAGGCCGTTGGTTGTTATCCACTCCCGCTCCTTTGCCTTATCATACTCAAACGATACATCGTCGAATCTTATCATTAAAGACCCTCGATCAAAATCGCACGTGCAGGTGCTCCGTCCCCCTCTTTGATCTTTAGAGGAAGGCAGGCGAAAAAATATTCTCCAGGCTTTATGCCTTTTAGGTTCAGCCCCTCTATAATAGGCACGCCATTCTCAAGAAGCAGATGATGTATTGGCGCGGTTTTACTCCCAAATTTTTCGATTGAGAGATAATCTATGCCAACTGTTTTTATCCCTTTTTTCAGTAAGTATCTGCCCGCATCTTTGGTAAGATAAATGAAGTCTTCTCGAAACTCTTCTCCATCCCACATTTCACTGTTTTTTGTCTTAAATAAAACAATGTCTCCTCTGGTTATTTTTTCATCAAATTCTTTTAGATCTTTTTCGGTGATCTCGGTTTCTACGCTGTACAGATCTATTACTATGGCTCTTCCGACAAACCTGTCCAGCGGTATTTTGTTAATACCCTGGGAGTCTTTAACAAAATGTAGGGGAGGATCGATATGCGTCCCTGTGTGGCTGCCCATGGTGATTGATGAGATGTTTGCTGTTTTACCTTCAGAGATTTCTGCTATCTTCTTGACTGTAAATGGTGGGTCGCCTGGGAAGATATGCATCTCTTCTGATAGGAGAATGGATAGGTCGTAGATCTTCATTTTTATCCCTAGTTTTTTTTAGTTTCCCTCCTTTTTATTTGATTTCTCAGGTTTATTAAATCTCTCATAGTAAAATCGTGACACACCAAAGAGAGCAGGTTGAAAACTATTCACAGTTCACCCTCCCTTGATTGGACTACCCAGAGTTAAGATATATATGAAAGATGTAATGATAGTAATGAGAGGGATTTCCAGATGGACATCAATAAGCTGACGGAGTTGCTAAGAAAGGAGAAGCGGTCGCCATATCTGCAAGATGTCGGCGAGGACTTCTATTCCATCATTAAGGAATACACAGTTGAGTTCTATAAAAAGTATCCTGAGTACTCGAAGGAGAGGCGGAACCTTGAAAATATAATTGTGGATCTGTACAACGCTAGGGAGCGAAAAATTGTGATAAGCGCTTTGTCTTTTGCAAGGTTTGGGAAAGAGCCTGATATTGATTATCTTGTTCCTGAGGAAGAAAAGACTTTAGAAGAGATCTTGGAAACGCTTAGAAATCAGAGGGATTTGCTCTTGAATTTTTCATCGGAAAGGATAAACCATGTTGTCAATGAAACTGCTGAAACAGATAGTGGTGAACCAGATGTTGCTGAACAACAGGAAGCTGAACTAGAGGAAGGAAAAACAGAAGAACCAGAAGAGGAGGCTAGCTCTGAACCAGAATTAGACAAAGAACCTCCGGCTATAATAACAGGGTCTGAAAAAAAAGTTATTGAAAAAAGCACAATAAGGATACTCGAGGACATGCCTCAGATAGTCGGGGTGGATGGAAGGACATATGGATCGTTTAAAGTCGAGGATATGATCACTCTGCCAGAGGCGAATGCTAAGATATTTATAAAAAAAGGGGCTGCTGAACTCATCCAGTGCAGGGACTGAACCTTTATAAGGATTGCGGATGTTAAAAGATATCTCTTTATTATACTTTTTTATCACTATTTGAGGTTTTGTTTAATGAAGATGCCGAAAGAGAAAAGGACTCATTGTCCTTCTTGCCGGAAGCATACGGTTCATGAGGTGTTGAGGGCCAAGAAGAGGAAGGCTGGCGAGCTCAAGGCTGGCCAAAGACAGTTTAGAAGGGTTAAGGCGGGCTATGGTGGCTTTCCAAGGGCCTTACCTTCAGGGGCAAAGCCGACTAAAAAGGTCAATCTGATACTGCGATGTAGGGAGTGCGGAAAGGCTCATAATGTGACTGGCTTCAGGGTCAAGAAGCTGGAGTTTGAGGAGGTTTGATGACATGGAATTCTCACACAGACACAGGAGCAGATTTCTGAGGGTGAAGTGTTTTGACTGTAGCAACGAGCAAATAATCTTTGGCTCGGTTTCCACACGGGTCAAATGTCTGGTCTGCGATAAGACAATAGCTGAGCCTGGCGGGGGTAAGGCCAAGATACTTACGAGGATATTGTCTGTTTTGGAGTGAGGTTATTGGTTAGGAAGAAGCAGGATTTTCCTTCAGACGGGGACCTTGTTATTTGTACGATAACCAAGGTATTTTCTCATGGGGCATTTGCAAGGCTTGATGAATACAAGGATAGGGAGGGATTTATACATATATCTGAGGTCGCGTCTACCTGGATAAAAAACATTCGTGACTTTGTCAGAGAGGGTCAGAAGACTGTTGCCAAGGTTTTAAGCGTCGACAAAGCGAAAGGGCATGTCGATCTCTCGGTAAGACGTGTGGGGGATGCTCAGAGGAAGAACAAGAATCAGGCATGGAAGCGTGATCAAAAGGCCGATAAGCTGCTAGAGTTGGTGGCGAAAAAAGTTGGCAAATCGCTTGACGAGGCTTATGACGCGGTTGGTTTTAAGCTTGAGGAGGAATATGGGGAGATCTACGCGGGTCTTGAGGAGATTTCGGTCCGTGGAGAAGAGGTTTTGAATGGAGTAAAGAAGGAGTGGGTCAAGCCACTTTTAGAGTATGTAAAGGAGAACGTTGAATTCCCCTTGGTCGAGATAACAGGTTACCTGATGCTAACGTGTCCGCTGTCAGATGGTGTTGAGCAGATAAAAAAGACGTTGGTGGATGCAAGGAATAAGAACCAAATAGAGGACGTTAAGCTGGATATCCGATACGTAGGCTCACCCAAATATGCGGTTCACGTCACTGCTCCCGATTACAAGCTGGCAGAGGAAGTTCTAAGGGATGTCGCTGATGATGTGATTGAAACCTTACAGAGCAGAGGCGGCTCCGGAAGGTTTTTGAGGGAGATAAAGGCATGATGCTCTACTGCCGAGCGTGTAAGATGTACACGCTCAAGAAGCGCTGCAGCAGGTGTGGTGGAAAGACTGTAAACCCTCATCCGGCCAGATTCTCGCCACAGGATCCCTATGGTGAATACAGGCGAAAGTTGAAGTGGGAGATATTGGAGAAAAATGGAAGAATTTAATTTTCATGTGATCGAAGAGCCGGATTTAAAGGATCCTATCTTGATTGAGGGGCTTCCGGGAATAGGGAATGTGGGTAAGATTGCTGCTATGTATCTTATACGGGAGATTGGTGCAAAAAAATTTATGATTCTTCACTCGACTCTTTTCCCCCCTCAGGTCATTGTCAAGGACAGCGGTCAAATAGAGACCATGAGTAACGAGTTTTATTATAAAAAAGCTGATAAGCCTTCTCAGCGGGACATCATCTTTGTCACAGGCAATACGCAAAGTGCGACCTCTAAGGGGCAGCATGTTTTGACCCAGAAGATCTTGGATATTGCCTTGGACTATGGTGTGGGCTATATCTATACTCTTGGTGGTCTTGGGGTGGGGAGACTTGTTGAGAAACCGAAGGTCTTCGGTGCAGTTACTAATGAGAGTAATATCCCTGATCTAGAGGAGATGGGTGTGGTTTTAAAGAGGGTTGGCGTGGGTCAGATCGTGGGCGTTTCAGGTCTTCTTTTAGGGCTCGGCAAGCTGAAGGGGGTTGATGGTGTCTGTTTGATGGGTGAGACCTCAGGGTATTACCTAGATCCTAACTCTGCTAAGGTTGTCTTGGAGGTGTTGGTTAAGATCCTTGACCTCGATATTGATATGGAAGGGCTTGATAAGAAGGCTATTGATACTGAGAAGATGCTGGCTGAGGCTCAGGAGATGGAGAAGAGGATGCTTCAGGAGATGGGGATGATTCAGAAAAAAGAGCCAACTGGGGATACGATGAGGTATATAGGTTAATATTACAAGATTATTGACCTAACATTTTTTCTTTATTTTGTGGGGGGTTTAGCTCTCTCTTTTTTCATTTTTCATGGGTTTTATTCTAATAAATTTGAACAAAACTATAACTCCTGCCGAGTCACTTTTTTTATTATAGAAAGGAGTTGATGAGTTGATTGAAGTTTTGGTCGATTTGGGGATAATCAAGGCCCAGTTTTTAGCGTTTGTGTTCCTTGCGGCTGTTCATGAGGTCGCGGTTTTTAGAGGCTATGCTGGACAATAGATTGTCCCAGTCTCTTTTTGTTCTAGGAGGTGATATAAGTGATTAGGAAGAAAAGCGTGATTTTGAGTGCTTATAGGGAAAAAAACACACGTTTCTTGGACATCTTGACCATACTCGGTGCCTTGGAAAACCGCGGTTTTAAGATGACTAAGAAGGGACTTAGCAATTTTGTCCGTAACAATCTTGAATACAAGTATCTGATCTCTTCTAAAGATACTAAGGGCACGATAGTTGGGTGGGAATTGGTCGGGTCGTATTAGAAAGATTTTAGGGCAATTTAATCAGGAGGGGAGGAGCAGTTTATTCAATTTTTCTTGAACATAACTCCATATTTCATAAAGGATAATATGTGTATATCCATTGGTTTGGCATGGGGGGTGGTTCTTTTGCCCATAGGACTACCCCTCTGTTCCTCCTATTCTTTTAAATAGAGTTTTACACATACTCATTTTATGAGCATCTCTTCGATATTCCTCATATCCCTCATTCTTAGCGTTGTCTATAACTATTACGAATTGAAGAAGGGGTCTTACCGGCGTTTTTCTTTTTGGGTCAATGTTCTTTTGGTCGCTATATTCGTGGCCTTTTTCTTCTGGTTCTGGCTTACAGCTTTTGAGAGGATGAGGGTCAGGAACGTTGAAGTAGGTGCTGATGTCATGTTCTTCTAGTTGCATCTCCTGGGATGGAAAGCTATAGTTGGTCTTAAATATGTGCTTGAACTTATATTCCTAGGGTTAAATCTTGATCAGGTGGATTGGTTTTGCTAAGCGTTGACTGCGACTTTCACATTCATGGCAAGTACTCTGCGGCTACCTCTAAGAACATGGTCTTTGATATCATATCAAAGCAGGCCTTGTTGAAGGGTTTGGATGTCGTCGGCACGGGGGACGCTCTTCACAATTTATGGCTGAAAGAAATAATTGATATGAGAACTGGGGATGGGACTTTTGAGTTGAACGGATGCAACTTTGTCATCACTACAGAGGTTGAGGATAACAGGAGGGTTCATCATCTCCTTTTTTTCCCTGATACAAGCTCTGTTGAAGAGCTAAGAGAAGTCTTGTCAAAACACTCTAATGATCTGGACAAGGATGGGCGGCCCCATATACATCTCTCAGGTGAGGAGATCGCCGAGTTATGTGCAGAGTCCGATGTCATGATCGGTCCATCTCACGCCTTTGTGCCTTGGACCTCCATATACAAGGAGTACGACAGTGTAAAGGAGTGCTACGGTGACCGGGATATTCCTTACTTGGAGTTGGGACTTAGTGCGGATACGTACTCTGCTGATTTCATCGGAGAACTCAGGGATATTACTTTCCTTACCAACAGCGATGCGCACTCACCTTGGCCGCATAGGCTGGGCAGGGAGTTTAACCGGCTTTCTCTGGAGGAGATAAACTATGATGAGATAAAAAAGGCTATCAAAAGAGAGGGGGGGCGAAGGATTGAGCTTAACGTGGGTTTAGATCCTCGTCTTGGAAAATACCACCGCACTTCATGTATAAAATGTTACACGCATTACGATCTGGAAGGTGTAAAAAAATTAAGACGGGGCTGCCTGAACTGTGGCGGTACAGTAAAGAAAGGAGTGTATGAGCGTATACGTGAGCTTGCAAGTTATGATGAGCCGAAGCATCCTGAGCATCGGCCAAGGTATCTTAGGATCGCGCCTTTGGCCGAGTTGCTTTCTGAGGCGCTTGGTGTTAAAAGTGTTTTTTCTGCTAAGATTCAGAGTTCTTGGAATGAGCTGGTTAAGCGTTTTGGCAGTGAGATTTCTGTTCTAGTGGATGTTCCTATTGCCGATCTTTTGGAGGTTAATGAAAACATTGGGAACGTGATATCTCTCTACCGTGAGGAGCGGTTTAAGATAATCGAAGGTGGCGGAGGGCAGTATGGGAGGATTATCTTCGATGAGGATGAAATCAAGGGGGATAAGGTAACTTCTCAAGGGAGTGGTCAGGCCTCGCTTGACTCTTTTTAATAAAAAACTTTCATTTTTTCTGGAGTTTATCCTTCCTTTATGGCCTTTCTTTTGAGTGGATATATCAAAGGACAAAAGGCAGGCTCACATTCTGATGCTGCAGGCTTCCACCAAAAGAGATATTAAGTGATATGTTAACTACTTTTCGATCTATTGTTTTTATTAGATTTGGAACCAGTATTTGGTTGGAAGCGGTTGATAGGATGGAGATTGATAAGAGACTGTGCTGTTATTGTGGCACATGCGTAAATATCTGCCCTCAGGGTGCTATTGAACTCGTTGATACCGGCGAGGTTGAGATAGACAAGACCCGGTGTGTTCAGTGCCCCTGTATAAGGTGGCCTTGCGGGTTATGTATCAAAATATGTCCTATGGGTGCTATTGAGGTCTGATTATGGATTATGATGTTGTTGTCGTTGGCGCAGGTCCTGGGGGGTCTATGACTGCAAAATGTCTGGCTGATGAGGGCGTGGATGTTTTGCTTGTTGAAAAGAGGCCTGAGATAGGGACGCCTGTTAGGTGCGGTGAGGGAACAGGGTATCCTGGGCTTAAAAAACATGGTATTGAGCTTAAAAAAGAGTTCGTTGCAAGGACCCTTAAAGGTTATAACATATATGCGCCTGATGGCACTAGGGTTAGTGTACCATACTCTGAGCCGCATTCTGTTATTTTGGAGAGGCGGATATTTGATAAGTATCTGGCTATTAAGGCTGCGAAAGCCGGTGCTGAGGTG
>JAZFTJ010000014.1:0-4602 GCA_036446635.1 Hydrothermarchaeales archaeon (SeqCode)
GTCTCCAACCTGATGAGGTTATCAAAGGGCCGAAGATTAAGCTCAGCTGTATCCTCTATGGTAATGACCCGGACATTTTCTGGAATGAAATCAGCAAGACAGTTTAGGGTAGTGGTCTTTCCACTACTCGTTCCCCCCGCCACCACAGTATTTAGAGGTTTGGACCCCAAACCTTCAACACAAAGCCACAGGAAAGCAGCAACCTTAGAATCTATAGTTCCAAATTCTATAAGATCCAAGATAGTTAACGGATCTGCCTTAAACTTCCTTATGGTAAGAGTAGAACCATCAAGGGATATCGGCGAAATAGTCGAGTTCACCCTTGACCCATCAGACAATCTCGCATCTAAAAGAGGAGATAATAGGTCGATCTTTCTCTTTGTCACCCTTGCAACCCTATCTATCAGATTCTTCAACTCACTATCGCTTTTGAAGACAACATTTGTCTCGCACATGCCATACTCTCGGTGAGCAACGATAACCGGCAGATCAAGCCCGTTTACCATTATCTCCTCCAGGTTGTCATCGTCGATGAAGTCCTGTAATCTCCCATACCCAAACATATTACGAAGCACGATCCTGGCATACAACCCTCTCTTATCATCAGTAAGATGCGGGAGATGCCTTCTAAGAAGGTCCTTTATAGAAGATGCAGCTTTCTCTCTGTTCTCCTCATCGCTTTTTTCCAAAAACATTTCCGAGGCCTCTTTGATGGCAAAATCATGTATTGTCGATACAATCTCCTGTTCATCAGAGGTCAATTCCGCTTCTTTTAAGATGTATCTGGGGTTCAATTCACCTTCGTACCTTAAAATGGAATAGGTCTCGCCCTCTTCCAGCGACGTATATTTACGCTCTTCCGATGTCCCGGTTTTCTCGTGCATCCCCATCAAACATCACATATTACATCTTGTTGCTCTTACTTTAAAAATATTTATCGCTTAATTCCCGAAGATAAGAAAGCATATTAACATAGTTTTACTACAATAAATTTGGTGTCTATATGTATCTTATCTTTCTAGGCTCTGGCGGCGGCAGATGGGTAACATTAAACCAGAAAATGAGGACAGGAGGGTTCAGACTACATGCCGAAACCAATATACACATAGACCCTGGGCCTACTGCGCTGCTGGCAATGAAGGAGATGAGAATAGACCCCATAAAAACAGACGCCGTATTTATAACGCACTGCCACCCAGACCATTACAACGACGCAGAGATATTAATTGAAGCTATGTCCGTGGGGGCAAGAGAAAAGAAGGGTGTTTTAGCTGCCAGCAAAAGTGTCATCGTGGGCATCGACTCTCTTGGACCCGCAATCTCGAAATATCACCAAGATAAGGTCATAAAAAAATACATTTTAGATGCCAATCAAAAATTTAAGATCGACGGAATAGAGGTCGAGACATTGCCGGCAAAACATTCCGATCCAACCACAATAGGACTAAAATTCCATACCAAAGAGGGCACAATAACATACTCCTCTGACACAGAACTTTTCAACGGCCTCTACGAAAGCTATAGCGACTCACAGATACTGATCCTCAACACCCTACGCCCCAAAGATGACAGGATACCATGGCATCTATGCACAGAGGATGCGATAAAAATAACAAATGAGATAAAGCCAAAGCTTGTGATACTCACCCACTTCGGAATGAAAATGCTAAAAGTGAGATCGGCTGAGGCAAGAAGGGTCGAGAACGAAACAGGAATAAAAACCATAGCCGCCCATGATGGTACAAGACTCAACATATCAAATATCCTCAAAAAGTCCCAGAGCACATTGAACACTTTTTAGAACAAAACCGATGCTTTTTCTAATCGTATACCATTATATTTTTAAACCGATTCAATATATGATGCCATGACTACATTTTGTTAGGATTGGAATAAGTGGTGACAGCGAATGACAAACGAATATGACCCTAAGGTTTCTGAGCCCAAATGGCAGAAGTTCTGGGAAGAAAAAGGCGTCTACAAATTTGACCCAAAAAGCAAAAAACCAGTCTACAGCGTGGACACCCCTCCGCCAACAGTTTCAGGCGGAATGCACCTGGGACATGCCTTCTCATATTCTCATGCAGATTTCGTGATAAGATTCTGGCGGATGATGGGCTACAACATCTTCTACCCCTTTGGCTTCGATGACAACGGCCTTGCAACCGAAAGGTTTGTCGAAAACAAACTGAATCTTAGGGCTGTTGATATGCCCAGAAAGGAATTCGTTAAGCTCTGCCTGAAGGAGACAAAAGAGATAGAAAAAGAGATGAAAAAGTCATGGGGATCCCTAGGGATATCGCCAGACTGGGACGTAAACTACAGGACCATAGACGACTGGGTCCAAAAGACAAGCCAGAGATCATTTATCGAACTCTACAAGATGGGCCGCGAATACCGGAAGAAGGCCCCCACCATATGGTGTCCCACCTGCAGGACCGCAATCGCCCAGGTTGAGCTGGAAGACAAAGACCTGAAGTCATATTTCAACGACATCTACTTCGAACTAGAAGATGGGGAGAAGATAATCATAGCCACCACAAGACCGGAGCTCCTGCCATCATGCGTCAGCATATTTGTCCACCCCGACGATGAAAGACATAAAGAGCTAATTGGAAAAAAGGCGAAAGTACCTCTTTTTGGACAGATGGTCCCGATAATCGCCGACGACCGAGTGGATCCTGAAAAAGGAACAGGCATCGTCATGTGCTGCACATTCGGCGACCTCACAGACATCGACTGGTGGTACGCCCACGACCTGCCTCTAAAGATATCCCTAACAAAAGATGGAAAGATGAACAAAGTCGCAGGAAAATATAAGGGCCTATCGCTAAAAGAGGCAAGAAAAAAGATCATTGAAGACCTCAAGGCTAATCAACTGATAATAAAACAGGAGGAGATAACACACCCAGTCAATGTTCATGAAAGATGCAAAACAGAGGTGGAATTCCTAGTCACAGAACAATGGTTCATCAAATATCTGGACCTAAAAGACAAGTTCATAGAGGCGGGTAGGAAGATAAAATGGCACCCCCCGCATATGCGGACAAGATATGATAACTGGATAAAAGGGCTTCAGTGGGACTGGTGCATCTCACGGCAGAGATACTTCGGCGTCCCATTCCCAGTATGGTACTGTAAGAAATGCGGAGAGGTGATGTTGGCAGAGGACGAGGACCTACCAGTTGATCCCCTTGAGGATAAACCGAAAAAAATCTGCAAATGCGGATCTAAAGAGTTTGAAGCTGAAAAAGATGTCTTGGACACATGGGCGACATCCGCCCTAACCCCTCAGATACCCCTGAAATGGGGCGAGGACGAAGAGTTTTTCAAAAAGATGTACCCCATGACACTGAGGCCACAGGCCCACGACATCATAACCTTCTGGGCCTTTAATACGGTTGTCAAAGGCATTTTACACGAAAACGAGATTCCATGGACGAATATTATGATATCTGGCCACGCTCTTGATCCTCACGGGAAAAAGATGTCAAAATCCATCGGTAACGTCATCGACCCCGAGTATGTTATAAAAAAATATTCGGCAGACAGCCTAAGGCTCTGGGCTGCAAAATCCAAGCTGGGTGAGGATCTGCCTTCGCAGGAGAAGGATTGGCAGAGTGGGGGAAAGTTTATAATTAAACTATGGAACGCATCCAAATTCGCCATATCTAACCTGCAGGATTATGAAGATAAAACCGGCGAGTTAAACATAGTTGACAGATGGATACTCTCAAAACTTCAGAGAGTCATAAACGACGCCACAGAGGCTTTCAAAAATTATGATTATGCAAAGGCAGAAAAAGAGGTGAGACACTTCTTCTGGCACGATGTCTGTGACGATTACCTAGAGATCTGCAAGCACAGGCTTTATAGTCCAGAGGTGTATGGTGAGGATTCAAGAAGAGCAGCACAGCATACACTTTACAACCTTATTCTTGACACTCTGAAGATGATGGCCCCCATCACACCCCATGTGACTGAGGAAATATATCACATGTACTTCGCGAAAAGGGAGGATGAAATAAGCATCCATGTATCTTCTTGGCCGAGATCAGATGATGAGTTAATAGACAAGGAGGCTGAGGAGAAGGGGCAGATCGTCGTTGATACTATAGCACATATCCGGAGATATAAAGCGGAAAACGGTCTACCGCTAAACTATGAGCTCAAAGATGTGAAGATCTATGCCAAAGATAAGACCGCCTTATTGCTAGAAGGAGAGAAAGCGGCATTAGAAGGAGTCATGAGACTCATAGGAGTTGAGATTTTAAAAGGCGAAATAAATGCAGAGGAACATATCTTAGAGATAGTTCCAGACTATTCAACAATCGGTCCCGAGTTTAAAAAAGATGCAAAAAAAGTTGTCGAATTTTTAAAAAGTTGTGACAAAGATAAGGTCGCAGAAGAACTCAGAACCAAAGGAGGGACCGTGATGGGGGATGGCCAAAAGCTTCAGTCACGTCACATTAAAAAGATCAAGCGAGAGGTCATAAGCGAAGGCCGGAAAGTCGATATCCTTGAGGTTCAAGGACGCGCAGATATCTCCATCGTGATTGGCAAATAGATACCCTATTCAAAGCCACTGCTCCATGACCAAAT
>JAZFTJ010000015.1:0-3481 GCA_036446635.1 Hydrothermarchaeales archaeon (SeqCode)
CCAAGCGGGGCTTTTGACTTGGTCCTTGATCCTAATCTTACAGGTGTCTTTATTCATGAGGCCCTTGGGCATGCGGTAGAGGCGGATCTTATACTTCAAGATGAGTCTATTCTTAAAGGCAAACTGGGTGAGGAGATTGCTTCTGATCTTGTCACAGTGTATGATGATCCCACCCTTGAGGGGTCTTTTGGGTTTTACTCCTATGACTCTGAGGGCGTAAAAGGGGAGAAGACCACGCTAATAGAAGATGGTGTCTTAAAGAGCTATCTTCATTCAAGAGAGACGTCTTCAAGGCTTGGACAAAGAAACACAGGTAATGCGAGGGCTCAGAGTTTTGGGAATCAGCCTATTGTCAGGATGAGTAACACGTATGTCAAGCCCGGAGATCATGATATTGAGGAGTTGTTTGAAGGTATAAAGCATGGCATTTATCTAAAAGGTTCCAAAGGTGGTGAGGTGGATACTGCTCGCGGGGTTTTTCAGTTCAGTGCCGAGGAGGGTTTCTTGATTGAGGAGGGGGAGATAACAAAGCCCATAAAGGATGTTGCGTTGTCAGGGGAGACTCTTGAGATCTTGCGGAGGATATCTGCTCTTGGCAATGATTTTGATCTATCTATTGGTTTTTGCGGAAAGGCTGGTCAGGCTGTTCCGGTGGGGGATGGCGGGCCTCATATCAGGACTTTTGCGACGGTTGGGGGGACGGGTTGATGGAAAAGGCGATAAAGCTTCTCTCAAAAAAGGTGGATGAGGCAGAGATCCTCTATCTAAGCTCCTCCAGTAATACGGTTGAGATTAAAG
Organism: Hydrothermarchaeales archaeon (SeqCode); assembly: GCA_036446635.1. Classification (GTDB taxonomy): domain Archaea; phylum Hydrothermarchaeota; class Hydrothermarchaeia; order Hydrothermarchaeales; family SZUA-236; genus JAZFTJ01. Next base: position 799 of record JAZFTJ010000015.1, read on the forward strand.
CTGGTAAGGTTGACCTTTTCAAAGAAAGCTCTTCCTCTGGATACGGCATAAGAGTTATCAAGGATAAGAGAACAGGCTTTTATTTCTGCAACGTCTTGACCCCGGAGGCTGTTGAGAAGGCTGTTAAGATCTCTAAAGTTGCTCAGAGGGATGAGCATTCCTCGATGCCTTCGGGTCAGGATTATGAAGATCTCCTGGGCTATGACAGGAGGATCGATGATATTGATGTTGATGATGCCTTGGGCTTTGTTGAAGCTCTTCTCCAGCCCTGTGACGAGTACCATGTTACATCTACAAGCGGAACAGTCTCGTGGGGGAGGTCAGAGGTTAGGATATTGAATTCTAATGGTGTGGAGGGATCTGACAGGGGGACGTCGATCTCTGGATTCTTGGGCACTGTGGCCAGAGATAAGGATGTTTCGTCTGGCTTTTATTTTGATGTCTCTCGGTTCTTGGATCTTGATTTTTATGGTATTGGGAAGGAGGCGTCGAGGTTGGCTCATGAGTCTTTAAATGCTGAGGAGATTGGTACGAAGAAGGTTTCTTTAACCCTCCTGCCCCCTGCTGTCTCGGAGCTTTTGGAGAATACGTTGATCCCCTCCTTTAGCGCGGACAATGTTCAGAGGGGGCGGTCTATGTTGGCGGATAAGATGGGGGAGAGGGTGTTTTCAGATCTTATCTGCCTTGAGGATGATGGCACTTTGGATAAGGGGCTTGATACCTCGAAGTTTGACTCAGAGGGTGTTAGGTCGCATAGGACTGGTTTGGTTAGGGATGGGGTTTTGGAGGGCTTTCTCTATGATACATATACCGCGAATAAGGGGGCGCTTGAGAGCACTGGCAATGCATCCCGGCCTTCTTACTCTGCAGTGCCTGGTGTCGGGCCCTCAAACGTTGTGGTATCTGGTAAAGGTGGTTTGAGTGGTGACGGTCTTCTGGTGCATGGTTTGATCGGTGCTCATACTTCTAACCCTATTTCTGGAGATTTTTCTGTGGAGACCCGGAATGCGTTTTTGGATGGGAGGCCTGTTAAAAAGGCGATAATTTCTGGGAACATATTCGATCTTTTAAACAAGGTCGTCGGGTTTGGAGATGATTATGAGCAGTTTTCGACTGTTAAGACTCCGTCGATGGAGTTTGAGGAGATACAGGTCTCTGGATAACACTTAGTGGTCAGTCTTTCTTTTTTCGAGGTAATTATCAAGAGCGGCCTTTAATGCCGTCGCGGATAGGTTTGGTCCGTACATCTTTATGGGTGGTAGTTTTCCTGCCTTCTCTTCCACGTCTGTCCTGCTTATCTCTAGGGCTTCTTCCACTGTTTTGCCTTTTGCCATCTCGGTTATCATGCTGCTTGTTGCAACTACCGGTGCGCATCCTGTGGTCTGGAATTTGATGTCTTTTATCCTATCTCCCTCTATTTTGAGATAAATCCAGACCTTGTCGCCGCAGCTGGGGTTTTCAACCTCTCCTTTTCCGTCGGCGTCCTCGATTGTCCCCCAGTTTCGAGGGTTTTTGAAATGATCCTTAAACTCCTCGCTGTAATTGAACATCAGTTTAAATCTCCGCGGTTTAACAATGGAAAACGAAATCGGATCGTCCTTAATAGTTATATCCTTGAAGGTAGATGGATGGGAACATGAGTAACATTTATCTTCTACATGTTTCATCATTTTTGGTGGTTTAAATGAAGCTTTTGTTGATTCACTCTGATTTTATCGAGTACAAGACGAAGAAGAAGACGCCCGTGGCTGAGGAAGTCACCGAAGAGCAGAAGAGTCAGCGTTTGGAAGAGGCTTTGGTTGTTTTTATTGCTGTTGAGAAGGTGGATGAAGATGATCCCGACGCTACAGCGGTGAAGGCTTCAGATGAGATAGAGGGCGTGTTTAAAGAGGTCAAGGCTGAGGCGATAATGCTCTATCCCTATGCTCATCTTAGCTCTTCCTTGAGCAACCCCAAAGTAGCTGTTAAGGTGCTAAAGGATATGGAGGGGAGGTTGAAGGAAAAAGGGTATATTGTAAAGAGGGCGCCTTTTGGATGGTATAAGGCTTTCACCCTGAGTTGTAAGGGGCATCCTCTCTCTGAGCTTTCAAGAAGCATTGTTATAGGAACTAAGGAAGAAGAGGAAGGGGGGGAGAAGGTCTCTGAGGCATTGAAAAAAGAGGATACGCTTACTACCAAACACTATGTTCTTGACTTGGATGGGAATCTTATTCCTGCTGAGGAGTTTGATTTCAAGGATTATCCGAGTCTTAAGACCTTCTACGACTATGAGACCCGGGGCACTCGGGCTGTGGATAAGGAGCCGCCTCATGTGCGTCTTATGAGAAGCCTTGAACTTGTGGATTACGAGCCGGGCTCAGACGCGGGGAATCTCAGGTGGTATCCTAAGGGGACATTGATCAAGAAACTGCTTGAGATGCATGTGACAAATATCCTGACAGACTATGATGCGATGCAGGTTGAGACTCCTATTATGTATGACTTTGAGCATCCTCAGCTCTCTAAGTATCTTAACAGATTTCCTGCTAGACAATATGTTATTAAGTCTGATCAGAAGGAGTATTTCCTTCGGTTTGCGGCATGTTTTGGCCAGTATCTTATGAAGCATGATATGACCATTTCTTACAAGAATCTGCCCTTGAAGCTCTATGAGCTTACTCACTATAGTTTCAGGCGGGAGCAG
>JAZFTJ010000016.1:0-8128 GCA_036446635.1 Hydrothermarchaeales archaeon (SeqCode)
TCCAAAGCTGCATACGATCCCGGATTAAAACCAGCAACATCAGCAAACTCAACAGGACCCAACATCCTCTCAAGATTCCTCATATCCTTATGCCCAGAGGGACTCAACAACGTAATAGCACGGCCCTTCTTCCCCATACGAGCCGTCCGCCCTATACGATGAGTATAATCCTCAGGATCAATAGGAACATCATAGTTAATTATATGAGACACATCCGAGATATCAAGACCACGAGAGGCAACATCTGTCGCGCAGAGAATCTTAAACTCCTTACGATAGAAACTCTTAATAACACGCTCCCTCCGTGACTGCTTCATATCCCCATGAATCGCTTTAGCCTCATATCCCACGTTTTTTTTCAGATTCTCAGCGATAATATCAGTAAACCTCCTGGTGTTGCAGAAAATCATAGCCGACTGAGGCGCCTCAGAGGCAAGAAGAAAACAAAGCATCTGAAACTTCTCCTTATCAGGCACATGAACAAAAAACTCATCAATATCGGGAGCCTCCACATCAGTTGAGACCTCCACATACTCAGGGTCTTTCATGTAATGTCTGCTCAACTGCCGAATAGGCGGGGGGATAGTAGCACTGAAAAGCATAGTCTGTCTATCAGTCGGGGTGCCCCTGATGATCTTTCGGATATCATCAATAAAACCCATATTCAGCATCCTATCAGCCTCGTCAAGAACCAGAATCTCAATCTGCCGCAAACTAATGCTTCTACGCCTAAGATGGTCAAGAAGCCTACCCGGTGTAGCAACAATCACATCAGCCCGGCCAACATGCTTAAGCTGCATATTTATCGATTGACCACCATAAACAGGCACAATCTTAAGACCACTATTCCGAGCCATGGCTCTAATATCCCCTGTTATCTGAAGACAAAGCTCCCGGGTCGGAGCAACTATCAGACCCTTAAGACCACCACCACCCTCTTTTATCCGCTCAATTATCGGTATACTAAAGGCGGCAGTCTTCCCAGAACCAGTGCACGACTGACCAACAACATCCCGCCCCGAAAGAGCAAGAGGAAGAACCGCTTCTTGGATAGCTGTAGGCTCTTTAAAACCAAGAGCATATATCGCATCAAGGGTTCTTCTATCTAGATTAAATTCACTAAATTTCATCTTAAACTCCCTAAAAACGTGTTATCAACAGAAAAAAAGAGTCAAACTATTTTTTCCAATACCTGAGAATCACTTAACATAAAGAAACATTCCTATCTTTTCCCATCCTTTCTCAGCACGTATGTGGGGGTTATTATGCCAACACTACCCTTTTCTTGTTGTGCTGTATTTAGGGTAGATAAGTGATGTCGGGGGGGTTGATAGGAAATTATGGCTCTTTTAAGAAAATATAGATGGAAAACCGCCTCAGAGGCTTTTTACAAAATCGATAAACCATTCCTCATCCCTGACCGAGTCAAAATCTGAGTCCGTCTCAATCCAACTCAAAAACTCTCTGTCGAGTTCGACGGCTTTTTTCAAAGACTCTTTTATACCCTCCTTATCGGATTTCAATGAAATTAATGCACAGGTTTTATTGCACCACGCCTCCGCATAATCGGGTTTTAGTTCTATCGCCTTTTCAAAGGCTTCCAATGCCTCCTCAGTCCTCCCGAGAATGGCCAAGGCAACTCCTTTATTAAACCATGCCTCTTCTGCATAATCGGGTTTTAGTTCTATCGCCTTTTCAGAGGCTTCCAACGCCTCCTCATACCTTCCAAGATAGCCCAAGGCAACTCCTTTATTGCACCATGCCTCCGCATCATCAGGATCTAGTTCTAAGGTTTTTTCAAAGGCTTCCAATGCCTCCTCAGTCCTTCCGAGAATGGCCAAGGCAACTCCTTTATTAAACCCTGCCTCGGCATCATCAGGATCTAGTTCTAAGGCCTTTTCAAAGGCTTCCACTGCCTCTTCAAACCTTCCGAGCTTGGCCAAGGCAACTCCTTTATTGTACCATGCTTCGGCATCGTCGGGTTTTTTAGATGAATCAGATACACCCATCTTTATGGCCTACTAACTTTTCCAATACTCTGCTCAAAAATTAACAGCACCCAATATCATCATTCCAAGGCGGTGTTATTTAACATTATCGAAATCGTACAAGAATGCAGCGTTTTATATGTAAACGGGCTCCTGAAAGACTTAACAGAACCACCCCCCAGCTTACGGCTTTACTACTAATGTTCATCTTGCTACAAAAGTCGGGAAGTTGTACCCCAAACCCTACCTAAATATGGAAAAATCAATACATATCAGAAGAGTATACCATACCACCAAATTCTGATTTATATCCCATACTCATTCCCCACGTAAATCGAGTTGAAATTGGTTGCTCAACAAGCGTATAAGAAACGTCATCGCCCACCAGTTCTAATGCCAACCGCTCTATTTCTATGACAAGAGGGGTGGATTGAAAATTCAGGAGAAGAGGTAAGCTATGTAAAAGAGAATAACGGACATTTGGGTCCTCAGGAATTGATGCTATTACCTTGGTTCCAAGGAATTGTTCCATCTCATAAATCGCCTTTTCTGTAACATCTGAAGTCGTCATGTTTATCACCGCCCCTATTACCTGGGTTCCTATCCTCTCTGCCACAATCTTGATCTTCAAAGCTCCAGAGATGGATGGCAGATCAGGAGTTATTACAAGCAACACTAGATGTGCCGATGCGAGGGCCACAACAACATCCTCCCCAAGGCCAGGCGGTGAATCGATAATTAGGATATCAGTACCTTTTAAAAGCTCCTCAAATACGGGTGATAATCTTTGAGGATCTACATCCCCAAATTTATCAAGATTGATACCTGCCGGGATTATGTTTATACCAGAATATATCCGGTGCTTGGCTTCAGCCACTTCGACTTCTCCCTTTAAGACATCCTGCAATGTTGGTCTTCGGGTTTCTGTCCCGAGGAAGAACTCAAGATTTGACATCTCTAGGTCAGCATCAAGGATGGTGACATCCTTAACATGGGAACTCAGGGCTAACCCCAGATTTGCTGTAAGCATCGTCTTGCCTACGCCACCCTTTCCTGAAGCTATACATATACTAATCCCCATATCTATCTTTCCCGATACACTGTCTTTTGTTTAATCATTAGCTCCTCAAGCCCACTGATAAAAGTCCTTTCTTACAATTAGACCATATAAAATTAGGAAATCATCTATATAAAAGTTCGGAGGGTTTTGGCTTTACTACAAAAGTCCATCTTGCTACAAAAGTCGATGATCTGCTACTAAAGTCGGTCAAAATTCAAGGTTTAGTAGCAAAGCCCCAGCGTACCAAACTTTTTTATAAACACAAAAACGATCACCAAACAGGGTGACTGTTCATGCTTAAATTCGGATTGGAATTCGTAGCCATAGAAAGCCCAAAAAAGATAGCAAAATACGCAAAACTCGCAGAAGACCTAGACTTCGACTACCTATGGATAACAGACCACTACAACAACAGAAGCGTATACTCCACCCTCGCAGTAGTGGCCATGGAGACAAACAAGATAAAACTAGGAACCGGAGTTACAAACCCATACACAAGAAACATAGCAATCACAGCAGCAGAGATAGCGACAATAAACGAAATCTCAGACGGAAGAGCAATCTTAGGGATAGGAGCAGGGGATAAGGCAACATTTGACAGCCTAAACATAGAATGGACAAAACCCCTCGCCACCATAAGAGAAAGCGTTGACATTGTAAGACAGTTATGCGACGGCAAACGAGTCCAACACGACGGAAAAGCCATAAAGATGAGCGGGAAGCTAAACTTCAAAACAGGAGAAGGGATAAAGATCTACGTAGGGGCACAAGGACCAAAGATGCTAGAACTAGCAGGAAAAATAGCAGATGGAGTGCTCATAAACGCATCACACCCAGATGACGTAAAATACGCAATATCAAAGATAGACAACCCCCAAATAGAGATAGGAAGCTACGCCAGCGTATCAGTAGATGGGGATGGAGAAAAAGCAAAACAAAGCGCAACAATAGTAGTCGCATTCATAGCAAGCGGGACAAACCCAACAATACTAGAAAAACACGGCATAAACCAAGAGAAAACAAAGGCCATAGGACAAAGCCTCGCAAAGGCAGACTTCAAAGGAGCCATGAACCAAGTAGATGAGGATATGATAGAGGCATTCTGCATAGCAGGCACACCTGACGAGGTAAAAGAAAAAATAGCAACACTAGAAAAGATAGGCATAACACAGATGATATGCGGATCACCACTCGGACCAGACAAAGAAAAATCCATAGGCATACTCGCAAAGATCAAAAAAGAACTAACTGGATCCTAAAAAAATGAAGCCACAGAAAGTGCTCTTCCTATGCTCAGGCAACGCATGCAGAAGCCCCATGGCAGAGGCACTTTTTAAAAAACTAATAAACGAAACAGGCCAAGGAGACGGCGTCAAGATAAGATCAGCAGGGACAAGCATATACTTCAAAACAGCCACAAAAGAGGCCATCGAGGCCATGAAACAAGAAGGACTGGACATAACATCCCACAGATCAACACAGATAACACAAGAACTCACAGACTGGGCAGATCTAATCGTTGCAATGGAACAAAAACACAGAGAGAGGATAATAGATTGGTTCAACACAGACCCCGAAAAAATAGAGGTCTTCAACACACAAGACCCCTACGGATACCCACTAGAAGAATACCAAAGATGCGTTGAAGAGATAAAAGAAAAACTCCATGACCTAATCAAGAGAAAATACGAAAACGCATAAGAAAAGCCCCTCTTGCTATCTCCTCTTTTTAATCGAAAGTTATATTATCACCAAAAACGATCAAATATGAAAGGAGAATGTGAAGAATGCTAAACGAGAAAATGGAAGAAACACTAAACAGCCAGCTCAACTTCGAGATCTACTCATCCTACATATACTTCTCAATGTCCGCATACTTTAACAGCATCAACCTACCAGGATTCGCAAGCTGGATGCAAGCACAAACACAGGAAGAACTGGTTCATACAATGAAGCTCTACAACTACATCAACGAAAAAGGCGGCAGAATCAAACTCGACCAAATCGACAAACCACCAGAAGAATGGGCATCGCCCCTGGCAGCTTTCGAACACGCACTAAGCCATGAAAAGATAGTCACAGGACGCATCAACGACCTGATAAAACTAGCCGATGACCTCAAGGACCAAGACACCCATAACGTCCTACAATGGTTTGTCAAAGAACAAGTAGAAGAAGAGGAATCAGTAGGCAAAGTGGTGCAGAAACTAAAACAAAAGGGAGACACATCAGACGGGATGGACACGTTAGATCAAGAGCTCGGGACACGAGGATCGGCCTAATCTTGTCTTTGTTTCTTTATTCATCCTCAGGGGATCTTACAAAAATCAGGATTAGTCCGGCAATCAGTTGACATATCCATAAAAGACTTGATGGGACCTATAATATGGTTAAGAAAATATAGGAAAACTCTATATCTAGATTATTCTTGATAGAATCCCTAATGACCTATGCTATAATTCCTGTAAACAAACTCTCCAAGGCAAAGACAAGACTCATTGGAACACTTGCCAAAGAAAAGAGAGGAGAGCTCATACTTCACATGCTAGAAGACGTGCTAAAAGCACTAGATGAAACCGAGTGTCAAACCATAGTCATAAGCTCAGACAACCTGAAAGACAACATACCCCGGGACATCATATTCCTAGACGAAGGCGACAGGAGAATGGGACTAAACCGCGCAGTAAAATACGCAAACCAATACGCCATAAAAAAAGGAGCAAAAGCAACACTCTTCATACCAGCAGACACACCACTTATAAAAAAAAGACACATAGAGGACATCCTCAAACTAGGAGAAAAACACCCACTCATCATATCACCCGCAAGACACGGAGGAACAGCGATACTCTACAGAAAACCGCCAGACATAATAAGAGAAAGATTCACCAAAACAAGCTACATCGACTACCAGAAAGAAGCGGAAGCAAAAGGTCTTGAACTCAAAGTATACGACTCATACTGCCTATCCCTTGATATAGACAAAGAAGAGGACATCAATGAATTCATGATACACGGAAAAGGCACAGCAACATATGATTATCTAAAAGATATGGGCTGGTAGAGACTCACCCCCCGGATGCTCGAAACCACAAATAATTTATACTCACCTGATGGAACCCACCAGTATGATAACAAGAGACGATGTCTCCAAGGTCCTTGAAGACTACAACAAGGACGAGATCACAATAGGGGTAATAGGAAGCCACAGCGCTCTTGAGATAGGGCACGGCGTCAAACAAGAGGGACTAAAATCCGTAGTAATATGCCAAAAAGGAAGAGAAACAGTCTACACAAAATACTACAAGAACCTATTCAATGAAGCCCTAGTCCTCGACAATTTCAAAGACATGGCAACAGAGGAAAACCAGGAAAAGCTAAGAGAGCTTAACACCCTATTCGTCCCCAGCAGATCCTTCAGCGTCTACGTAGGATATGACACCATAGAAAACGACTTCCTCATACCAATGCTCGGCAACCGCTCCATGCTAAGAATGGAGGAGAGAAACGAGGAAAAAAACCAATACGACCTACTAAGAGCAGCAGGGATAAAGATGCCAAAAACCTACAACACACCAGAGGAGATCGACAGACTTGTCATAGTCAAAGTACTGGAAAAAGACAGAAAACTAGAACGAGCATTCTTCTACGCCTCCACACCCCAAGAGTTTGAGGAAAGAGCAAACGAGCGACTAGAAAAAGACATAATAGACGAGAAAGACCTAAAAGAAGCAGTCATCGAAGAATACGTACTAGGCGCCAAATTCAACGCCAACTACTTCTGGTCACCCCTAACAGACGAGCTAGACCTCCTAGGCTTTGACAGAAGAATACAGACAGACCTTGACGGCATACTCGACCTACCAGCAGACGAACAGCTGGAGCTTAAAATCCCAACACAGAACATAGAGATAGGGCATATGGGCGCCACCATGCGCGAATCACAGATCGAAAATATCTTCAAAACAGGAGAAGCCTTTGTAGAAGCATGCAAAAAAGAGGCACCACCAGGGATGATAGGCCTATTCGCACTACAAGGCGCAGTAGACAAGAACCTAGACTTCTACGTCTTCGACCTCAGCCCCAGAATCCCCGGATGCCCATGCGTAGAGTCCACATCACCCTACATGAAATACAAATACGGCAAAGAAGTAGGCCCCGGAAGAAGAGTCGCCATGGAGACAATAAACGCTCTAAAAGCAGACAGGCTTGAAGACATCACCACCTAAAATATCATTCTAAAAAAAGGGGGATACGGCAAGATGATCAAAAAAGAAGAAACTCAGAGTATATTTGAAGAATACAACAAAGATAAGATAACAATAGCAACCCTAGGCAGCCACAGCGCCCTACAGATACTAAAAGGAGCAAAAGAAGAAGGGTTTAGATCACTTGCCATATGCAGAAAAGACCAGAAAATAATCTACGAACGCTTCAAAGTAGCAGACGAGATCCTCACAATAAACGACTACAAAGACATCCTAAAGGAAGAAAACCAGCAGAAACTTAGAGAAAAAAACTGCGTACTGGTCCCACACGGATCACTAATTGCCTATGTCGGCGTTGACGATATCGAAGAAAACCTAAGACTACCTCTTTTGGGAAACAGAGCCATACTGCGGTGGGAATCAGACAGAACCCTGGAAAGACAGTGGCTTGAGGATGCAGACATAAAACTACCCAAAGAATTCAAAGACCCCCGCGATATCGACAGACTGTCTATTGTAAAATTCCCTGGTGCAAGAGGCGGCAAAAACTACTTCCTAGTCAAAGACAATGAATCTTTCAAAAGAAAAGCAACAGAGTTTGTAAAAAGAAAGAAGATAACAGAAGAAGACGTAGAGAACGCAACCATACAGGAGTACATCTCCGGCGTAAACATGTACCTATCCTACTTCTATTCACCACTAAAAGACGAGGTTGAACTATTCTGCATCGACAAAAGATACGAATCCAACATAGACGGGCTAACAAGGATACCTGCCAACGACCAAAAAGAGGTCTACGAAGACCCCCGGTTCGAAGCAAGCTACGTCGTCGTGGGCAACTTCCCAATAGTCGCAAGAGAATCCCTATTAAC
>JAZFTJ010000017.1:0-15182 GCA_036446635.1 Hydrothermarchaeales archaeon (SeqCode)
TATCGGATAGTGCTGGATCTTCCTCAGGCCCTCTATCTGGCAGACCAGTCCAACTACCGCCAGCTTTTTCAGGCCTCGGTCCTTGGCTTCTTGGAGCGGTGCTAGGATGGCGCTGTTTGTGTACTTCGATCCCGCGGTTCCTGCAAGCTCTTCCTTTGAGGTTACAAGCATTGGCACTGGCTTCCAGTCCCCCGTCGAACCTGTGACAAGGGCGCCGTCAATTATGCCCTTCTCAAAGGCATAGCTTAGGAGTGTTGTTACAAATCCACCATCCTGGGAGCCTTCCCTGTTCTTTTTATCCTTTGTTCTAATGCTTGCCTTTACCTCGGCCCAGCCCAGAGGGTCTTTTGACATTTGGCCGTGGATCCCTCTTTCGATGGCCTCTGGGTCAAGGAAGCTTCTGGGGCACTGGTAGAGGCAGTAGCCGCAGTCCGTGCATTCCCCTACAAGCCTTGGGAACTCGTCCACCACAATCGCGTCTTCGGGGCATACAGCGGCGCAGGCGCCACAGCCTGAACAAAGCCCCTTTAACACTATATCTTGCTCGAGGGTACCAAAGCCCTGTGTGTCTGCAAATATAGTCATGGAAATGCCAGCAATAAAGAGCAACACTCCTATCCAGATCTCATTCATGAGAGGTTTCAATTTCACCGTCAGGGGGATTGCACCCTCTGATCCAAATCCATCGAATATCACGAAGACGTCCCTTACAAGACTTCTGCTGATTAGAGGTCGCGTTGCATCTCCATTGGAGTATATCTCAAACTTTGCGATGCCTTCTCCTATCCTCCCCCCATTTTTATAAACAGCGAGTTTGACCTGCTGAACGGTCTTGTATATCCCACTGCCGACATCGGGCTGATATTCTTCCAAATGGTTTGAAAGGAGTATCACATCAAAGGTTCTGTTAAGGGAAGGGCTAGGAAAGTTGAACATGAGAGATCCGGTTGCCACTACATTTATATTCTTAGGGACATCTGATGTCTGAATTGCCAGCCACAGCTCTTTTTCACCTTCAACTATTTTGATATATGTATATTGACCGATATTTATTAGATCGTCGATGAATCCTCGAACAGTGTATTCATCCCTAGACTTGCCGGTTGCCAATTCGCTATAAAGTTCCGGGATGCTGATCCCCGGAAGCTGGGGCTCTTCCCTTTTGCCAGATCCGTAGTCCACTATCTCTTTATAATCTACTAGCAAAACAGAGTAGGGGCTCGTTCCCTCACCTTCGTGCACGCCCCATGTGCCGAGCCTCCCGAAGCCTTCATGTACTTCAGCAGGAGCAACATTTGTAAACTTCCCCACATCGTTGACATTCAGGGTCACTGAAAAATTTGAGCCAAGAAGGCTGGAGAATACTATTCCAAGACTTATCAACACAACCCCCAAATGGATGGCAAGAACCCCCAGTTCCTGTATCTTGACGTTTCGTGTGGCAAAAGTTGGAGACCTCGCCTGCCACCGTTCCACAACTACATAAATTATGTATATAGAAGGTGGTACAACGGTGATGGCAGATATAGAGCCTATGATTCGGTAGAGCAAAGGCTTTGCGGGGCTGATTATTGCGGTATAATCGACAATGTTGAGATTTCCCCCAGGGTTAATTACACTCACAGCAACTGTAAGGCCTGAGAAGAAGAGAAAGTCGGTTATGGCGCGCTTTCTATTTGATGGCCTGTATTGAAGGCCCAATCCTATCAAAAGTAGCATTAGGATAAAAAATGGATAGATCCAGATGTTGAAGAACTGTGCAGTGACTGAGTATTTGTTTGTGGTCAACTGCTTGATGATGGGTGGATATGTTACGCCGAAAAATGAGATGAATGTTATTATCAATAAAACCAGTATCGCGGCGTAGAAGATATTTGTCCTATTAACTATCGACTCCTCCCCTCTTTCCTGTGTCTCTGTCTTCAGATATTTTATTATGCTCAATATCAGAGGTATGGCGAAGGATACCCCCGTCAGCACTGTGATGTATTTTCCTACATCACCTGCGATAAATGAGTGTACGGATTCAAAGATCCCGCTTCGTGTCACCATAGTGGCATACACAACAAACGCAAAAGAGAAGGCTACCAAGAGCGGAGCAAGGATGTTGTACTTATTTTTGTCCCTTCTGTGCTCTACAACCGCGTGGATGGCAACGGTAAGCATAATCCATGGGATGAACATTGCAGTCTCCACCGGGTCCCATGCCCAGAATCCGCCCCAGCCGAGGGATTTGTATGCCCATAAACCCCCCATTGCCATGGACATCGTAGAGAACAGCCAAGCTATGCGGAGCCATTGCATGCCCTTGGATACCCACATCCTGTCCTCCCTCACTTCATCCCTCCCTGTTAGTGTCCTGGACAGATAAACAATGGCGCCTGCGAAGGGGATAGTGGTCCCGGCATAGGCCAAGAAGGTGGTGAATGGATGGAGGGCCATCCAAGGGTCAAGTAGGAGGGGATTTAGACCATTGCCGTCTAGGGGTACGAATCCCACTTGAAGGTCCGAAACCACCTGATAGATGGTCTTGAATGGAGAATCAAGCAGAGTCAAGAACACGAAATATGCTACCAGAAAGACAATTATAATCTGGCTCTTTTTTACGAAATCGGAGGTACTCCCTTCGGTTTCGTTAAGCCACAGGCTGCCTATGCCAATGAGAGCTGCCCAGAAAAGGAGGGTGCCCTGCTGCCCTGCAAGGGCTCCAGATAATCTGTAATATATGGGGTATTGTTTGCTTGAAAACTGCCATACATAGTTGATGGTGAAGTTGCTTTTTACAAAGTAGTAGGAAAGCAAAACGAAATCAAGAAAAAGCAGGATTGAAAACGCCCTGATGAGCCATTTTATATGCCGATCGAATGTGTCTATACCTTTTTTCTGCTCGTATATCAAGGCTAGAAATACGATCAGAGCCAGACCTGCGCTTATATAAAGTATTGCATCACCGAGATTCATTGCCCAACACCATAGTAGTGATCCCTGACCTCTTTTAGTATCCTATAAAATTCTTCCTTGGGCTGATAACCCGGGATTGCTGTGATCCTCTCGCCTTCTGGTGTAAGAAAAAGCTCGTAAGGAGGGGCCTGAACCTTGAATCTATTCGTATCCTCCTTATTGACATCCATATCCACCGCTATTAATACAAAATCGTTTTCTAGTATCTCTGCTGTTGGCTCATAGGGGAATACCTCAACAGCCATTTTCTCGCAGTAAGTGCACCATATGGTCCAGAAATAGACGAGCATGGGCTTGTTCTCCTTTAAGGCTACTTCTTGGCCTGCCTCGTAGGAGTTGTACCATGTAAATCCGCTGATATATGTGTACTCTGAATCACTGATGATGGGGGTAACGTTTACCGTATAGTAGACAAAGATGGCGATGACAAATAGGGCGATGATCGTTAGGACTTTCTTCGTTTTCACAAACTAACCTCTCATTATATTCTTTGCTTTAAATTCCGGCTTATGCCCAACCTAATCTTATATACTTCTAGTGATAGTCGTCCAGAGATGTGCATATGGAAATCAAATGTTTCCTAAGAGGATATATCATATAAAGATATACCCAAATTATTCCCAAATATAGCCAAATTTTCTCTACACCCACACCAAGTACAGTAATATTGAAAGGGCAACGAACTCAAATCCTGACGCAGCGGTATAAAAAATCTCAACCGGACAATTTTCGGGTTTGGAGAACAGAGAGATAGGTATCGGACAGGACATAAGAGTTTCAAGTAGCAAGATCGAGATAAATATCACAAGGCCCAGAGCAAAGTTAGATCGGGTTGTCCTATAGGTTTGCAGAAAAAGATAGAGCAATATAAGCAAAAGTACGATGTTTCCAATGGTCAGTATTATATGCACCCCATGCAACATAGCAGAAAATTAGTCTTAGATTTAATCTAATTTTTCCCAAATCCCACCCAGATACAACCAGAATGTTGGATAAACACTAACTATATTCTCTAATGAAAAAGTTCCATTTATTTTCTCTGGTAGGGATTTATATCGCGACAATGTTTTTATCCTCTGACCGCATTTATCCCTCTAGTCTAGGTGACATATGCATGGTAGGCGAATTCATATACACGTACTTCATAAACCCAATCTATACCGGCGAGGGCTACAACGTGTATAACACCCTAGTCTACGCTGCGTTCCTGCTAGTCGGCTTATATGGGGTAAAGAGATTTTTTGAGCGTCTGGAGGTAAAAATCGATGCAAGGCTGTTCCGCTCTCTTGTCCCGTTCGTTATATTGGGTGGCCTTCTCAGAGGGCTAGAGTCCTACTACAGAGCAACAGGACAGGGGGTACATGCTTACCTTGTGACCCCGGGGTTGTACATAATGTTAACCGTCATCGCCGCAACATGTCTGTGGCTCAGCCATAGGATGGCTGGGGAGGAATATGATCGCCCCCTGTTTTATATGGGTGTTGTCCTCGCAGCATTGGGCCTAGTCCCAGTGCTTTCCATGGTTGCGGAGGTTTTATCCGGCGGTGCGATAGATATTTTTACAGGACAGCCGCTCACATTAAATGGGAAGGTATTTGTCTTGATCTGGGCCTCCGCTGCCATCCTCTCAGGCATTATCCTCTTAGGCGCTAAAAGGATAAAAGGTCTTTACACATCGGAAAATGCCCTGATAATCTTCGGCATCATGCTCATGGCAAGCTCCGCAACTCTCGGCGCAATGCTCCTTGGATATAGAGGTGAGCAGATGCTTACAGAGGCAATGCTCAGCTCCTCGCCATATTTCTACCTTATCTTTAACGCCGCCCTTGTGCTCGTGGTGCTGTACCTTCTCGAAGACGCCAGAGACCAAAACTGGTACTGGCTGGGCAAGCTCACCATCCTCGTCCTTGGCTTGCCCCACGGTATACACAACTCCATAGCAATCTTGATGGGTGTATGATTATTACCAGATTGATTAGTAAATACCCTGAGGAGAGTGATAGAATTGTACTGGAATTATCCTAAATCTTCACCCTCTTCAGCAACACCGCATTTGTTACTACGATTATTGAACTTGCAGCCATAATCAAAGCGGCCCACTCCGGTTTTAACACGATTCCCCAAGGAAAAAGAAGCCCTGCTGCTACCGGAATGGCGACAGCATTATAGCCAGTAGCCCATACGAGATTCTGTTTCATCTTCCGCATGGTGGCCCTGCTCAGTTTTATGAGTTTGACAACATCCCGGGGATCATTCTTGACGAGAACTACATCTGCACTCTCTACGGCAACATCGGTTCCCGTACCTATGGCTATGCCAATCTCAGCTTGAACAAGAGCCGGAGCATCGTTTATCCCATCTCCTACCATGGCCACCTTTTTCCCCTGTGCCTGAAGCTGTTTCACCTTGTTGGACTTCTGTTCCGGAAGAACCTCTGCAAAAAAAGTATCAAGTCCAAGCTCTCCTGCTACATACTCCGCTGTCTCCCTGTTGTCCCCTGTCAACATTGCCACCTCAACACCCATCCCTTTTAGGGCTCTAACAGCCTCTCTTGACTCTTCTCTTATTATATCTGCAAGTGCTATTACGCCAAGGTGCTTCTCTTTTGTTGCAACGAATATGACTGTCTTTCCCTGAGATGAGAGTTTCAAGACCTCTTCTTGAAGATCCATGAAGCCTATCCCTATGTCCCTCATCAGGGCATTATTGCCAACAAATATCTCTAACCCGTCTACTATTGCCTTTGCCCCTTTCCCAGGGATGGCTTCAAATTTCTCTGCCTTTTTCGTTTCTGTCGTTTCCTCTTTTGCCTTGGCCACAATCCCTCTCCCAATGACGTGCTCGGAGTTTGATTCAATGGCGGCCACTGTGGCCAGGAGTTCCGTCTCGCTCCAATCGCCCACATTGATAATGTCAGTGACACCAAACTCCCCTTTTGTCAGGGTCCCTGTCTTGTCAAAGACTATGATGTCAATGTTCTTCGCCTGCTCAAGTGCGTTCGCATCCTTTACAAGCATCCCATTTTTAGCTCCAAGAGTAGTGGAAATAGAAGTGACTGTTGGGATGGCAAGACCCAGGGCATGAGGGCAAGCGATGACCACAACGGTAATGGCAAGTGTAAGAGCAAAAAGAGAACCCATCCCTGCTATAAGATACCAATAAATAAAAGTGCCCACCCCCACAATTATAGCGGTCAAAGTTAGATAATGTGCCGCCCTGTCTGCAAGCTTCTGGGTCTTGGGTTTGGATGCCTGTGCGTCCTGTACGAGCTTTATTATCTGTGCCAGCGCGGTTTCTTCGCCGGTCTTAGTAACCCGGATTTTCATGCTTCCTTCACCGTTTATAGTGCCCCCTATGACTGCATCGCCCTCTTTTTTGTGGACCGGCATAGATTCGCCTGTGATCATGGATTCGTTTACAGATGTCTCTCCTTCCACGACAACTCCATCGATGGGTATTTTGCCTCCGGGTCTGACAAGGAGGATGTCATCTACATTGACCTCTGACGTCTCCACTTCCACAACCTCGCCATCCTTTACTAGATTAGCAGTGGGCGGTATGAGCTTGACAAGCTCTTTTAGCGCCCCAGACGCACCGCGGATGGCCCTCATCTCCATCCAATGGCCGAAGAGAAGAAAGACGACAAGGGTCGAGATCTCCCAGTAAAAGTCCATGGCCATGAAGAAGAAGGTGGAGCCGACGCTGTAGAGATAGCCCGAGAGAACAGCGATGGACACCAGGACGCTCATATCAAGGACTCCGCTTTTAAGCGACCTCTTTGCGCCCTTGAAAAAGACCATGCCCCCATAGCCGACTATAACAGTTGCCAGTACAAAAAGAATGATATCTGATCCAGTAAAATCAGGCACAGTGAACCCGAACCACTTCTGGATGGTCGGGGATAGTATCAACACAGGTATGGAGATTATCAGAGTAACAAAAAAACGCCTCTTCATATCAGCTTCCATCATGGCGTGGTGGTCGTGCTCTGGGGGCATGCCCTTCATTTCCATCTTCATGCCCATGTGCTCGTCGTGGACCTTCTCTTTCAGGGTCCTGCCCTTTTTGCACTCTATCCCGCACTCTTCAAATCGCTTTATGACATCCTTCGACTTCACCATTCCCGAATGCGCTTTTATCGTGAGGAGGTTTGAAACAGGGTTAAAAGAGGCATCCATGACGTGGGATATGCTCTTTGCTATGTCCTCCACCCTGCAGGTACACTCAGGAGACATGTAGTTTTTTAATTCCAGCTCAATAGTGTCCATCTTTTCCATGTTATCCACCCCATATCAAGTCTAAGACGGTTTTCCATTTACTTTTGGATACTATATACTTTCTATATCTTTTTTAATAACAGACATTACCACTATGCAAATCTGTTATAGAAGTATGCAATCAGGTATCCGCCAACAAAAGAACCAACTGCACCTTCTACGATGCCGAGGACTATCCCTGCAAGAGAAAGGGAGTACCAGATATGGTAGGCCTGCATAACCCTGACGGCCTCTCCTCCAAATCCAAGCACCCCAAGGATACTCAGAACTAGCATGAGGAGCCCTCCGAGTATGCCTGCTGAGTAGCCCAAAGCAGTGGGATTCAGTTTTGTTTCTTCCATATTCTTCACCTCCAAGCCACAAATGTTCTTAATCCTTGATAATCTCTCCGTCTCGTTTCTATGACATGACTACAGAGACTATATTACTTCACATGCAACTCTTGTGGCACTTGCAGGTGCCGTATCTGACTACCTTCTTCAGCTTCCTGATCTTCACCCTAGTTCACCTCCTTGATATCCTCTTAATCTTCCGTTACCGTTGCGCTGTATTCGCTGGTAGATGCAACTGTTTTCAAAATCTCATCGATGCTTATCTTCTCCGGGTCGTATTCCACCACCCCCACCTTTTTCTCAAAACTCACTTCCGCCGTTGAAACACCGTTCTTATAGCCTAACATCATCTGAATGCCATTGGCACATGCGCCGCAGTGCATCCCATCTACTCTGAGTGTAACCTTCTCCATTTTAACCAGCCTCCTTCCTCAATTTCTCCCTCAATTCTTCCTCTTTGGGCACCCCCCCGATATACTCCAGTTTATCATTGATCACTATACCTGGGGCGGACATCAAAGAGTACTTTAAAGCAACATCGGGATGCTGAGAAACGTCTATTATCTCGACCTCCAAATCGGGCATATCCTCTTTTATCCTGTTTACAAGCTCTTTTGCCTCGGGGCAGTGGGCGCATCCCGGCATCGTCAAGACTTTCACATTAACCGTTTTTCTCACCTTGGTACTATCGGATGGAATGGATGAAGAGACCTATCAAATACCCCGATACAAATATAAACGTCATCCCGAAAATGAGCTTCCGTTTTGTCAGCACTATCTTCTCGTCGAACATATCCTCACTTCTTTCGATGATCCATGTCCTCTTTGCTTTCCTTATATTCCTTTTTTATCACATATCCAGCGATGACAATCGACGCTATTAAGATCAACACAATGAAAACATACTTCAACTTCCCCTCTTTTTCCCTTTCTGGCTCGGCCTTTGCCTCTTGTGTCAGTTCAATGGTCTTCTCCTCTAAGAGATCCTCTTGCACATACTCGGATGAAAGCGCCCTGAGGTAATTTACGACCTGCCATATCTGATCATCCTCCAATACATCTTTGTAGGCTGGCATATTGTCTCCCATGCCATCACTAATCATCATGAAGAGCTCGCCGTCCCTATGTCCACCTATCATCTCTATATCGCTTAGGTCTGGAGGCTTTTCCGGAAGATTTTCTGCCATCGGGCCATCGCCAGCACCAGTCTCCCCATGGCAAGCGAGACATTTTTTCACATAAATCTCCTTGCCGGCAGCAACGGACTCCTGATTTCTGGGAACTGGATTGACTACCATTACATCAGATTCTTCTAAAACCACCGATTCTCCATGTTCACTCTCTAAACTATCAGCATAAACCAAGCCTGAAACGGACATCATCAATGCTAAAAAGAAAATGGCTATCGATTTTCTATCCATTTTTTAATTATCCTCCTCTTCTGATCCCCTATTCTTGATGTAGTACCATCCAATGGGGAGCAGGATCAGGCCTATGAGAGTAGCAAAAGCGGGGTTTTGAGTCCTTTCCGCCTTTTCGGCTATTCCATCTCCTTGTGCAAGGCCTATCTTACATTCGTTGCAGACTTTCTCAAGTTCACCCTCTTCTACGTGGATCCTGCAGATGCATTTGCCCACCTCGCCGCAGTGATCTGTCATGAGGCACTCCGAACAGGGAGGTTCGATACAACACTCATACTCCGCTGCTCCGCCTCCTGCCGTCGCGGCAAACCACCGGGACCAGCCCGAGTGGACCGGGGTATTGACGAACCAAAGGTGCCCAAAAAGACCGAACACAATGATGAACGCCCCGACGAAGACAAGGCCCCAACCCATTGCTTTTTCGATGGCGTCCTTCCTTTTGAGAAGTCCTTCAGTTGCGTTTACACCGAGGATTCCCAAGATCGAGAGGGCAATGAGCGGCAACGTCCTCCCTACGCCATTTACGGCCTGCAAAGCTGCGCCGTATAATAAGTTTCCTTGAGCTGCTATATGCGTCAGGATGACGTAAGTCGCGGGGTTTGGGCAGGCCAGGCCTGCGTTGCCCAAGAAGAGGCCCAAAAGGAGGGCTTTAAGGTAGTCTCCCTGTCTTGTGATGACTTGGGGTGTAGCCCCTCCATATGTGGGAATCTTTATGTTGATCAGTCCCAACTCTGCCAGGCCGAAGACCCATGCGAGACTGCCAGCTATCAGATACATTATTGTGGTTATCCGCTGCAGTCCGAATATCTTCCCTCCCCAAGCGACAAAGACGCCATAGAGGGAGAGCGTTATTATTAGTCCTAGACTGAAGAGTAGGGCCATCAAAAGCCCTTTTTTGTGTCCTTCTCCCATACTCAAAGGTACTATTATAAACACCAATGGGAACGTGCAAGGTAGAACTATCATCGAGAGGCCGGCAGCGTATGAAAGGGTATAGGTCACTGTCTCCAGGGGGTTGCGGGTCAGCCAGAGTATTCCGATGAGGAATACTGTGAATAAGATAAAAAATGCCCCTACCAGATAGGTTCTTATCTTCTTCTCAGATTCGGTTAACTCGACCATAGATTATCCTTCTTAACTAAAAGATGATATATCTAATTCTGATATATCTAACTAAGTAATAAGAAGATATATAAATATTGTGGTCTAATCCCCCTCCATGGAAGAGATCGAGATCACAAACCTGACAAAATTCTATAGTCTCATCTTGTTATATCAGGGACCGAAACACGGATATGAACTGATAAAGGAGATAGAAGAGCACACAGGCAAAAAACCGAGCACAAGCCAGATCTATCCATTCCTGGCAAAGCTTCAGGAAAATGGTCTGATAAAAGTCGAAAAGACAGGTGAGAGGGAGAAGAAAGTATACATCATGACAGAAGAGGGGGAGAAGTTCGTCAAAAAGAAGTTCGAGATGTTCGGGGGCATAATCTCAGCAACCATTGAGAAAGACCTGAATAAGTGCGCCCACTGCGGCTGCGAGGTATATAGAGGAGGGTATGATGAGGTCATTAAAGGAGAAAAAATAACCTTCTGCTGCATGCACTGTGCGGGCTCATTTAAGAGGATGTGAAACAGAACATCGTATTAAGCCAATAATCCTCTAACAAACACCTTTGTAATCTTTAATTTTGATGGCCTTATCGCATCGTTGAAATAAGCATTCAAAAATCTATTGATCTCCCCCTCTCCTATTTTCTTAATATCGCTGATTATCTTTTCTCTCGCCCAGTCCGGAACAGAGGTAAAAAGATTTTGAGTAAAAGACAGATCATTGTAGAATTTTTCGCTATTCATCACCATCTCACGGTATAAGTTCAGTCCTTCACTGAGTTTAAGTTCGCCTTTCAATACTTTTGTTATTGCCTTTCCACAGATCTCACCATATTCCAGACTCTTCCTTATCCCCTCACCAGTTAAAGGTAATACACCGCCACTGGCGTCTCCCACGACAAACACATCTCCGACCACAGGCTCCCTTAATCCCTGACATGGGAGGACGCCTCCGTGAGGTTTAGAAGCACCGCTCTCTACCTCCAGGTAATCCAAAAACCTCTCCATATAAACATTAAGATCTTTCCCTTTGTATCCGCCTAGGCCTATCCTCGCCCGGTCTTCGCCGGTAGGAAAGATCCATCCATAACCGTTAGGAATATAGCCCTTACCGTAATATATGTGAATGGTGCTGGTATCGCCGCTGTAGGGGGTTTCTACTTCAATTCCATAGGAAAGCTTTTTGTTGTCAAAATATCTGCCCGACCTCAGTTTATTTGCAATTACGGCCCTCCAACCGCTGCAATCCACCAATATCTCACCTTCATATTCCGCTTTTTGGGTTATTACTTTCTTAGCTGGGCCGGGTTCAACTCCGGTTACAGCCTCCCCAGTTTTTATCTCTGTGTTTTTCAGCTTTATGGCCAAGGTCTGGCAGAATACACTGTAATCGATGGTTGCAAAAGTCTCTGGGAGAGGTATCGTCGCCTCATTATCATTCGGAGAGTGAAATGTCATCGTATCAAATGTTTTTAATATGCTATTCTCGCATCCAAGTCTCTCTATCCACTCCACACTTGTGCAGCAGGTTGACTTCTGCCTCTCTCCGAGCTGCTTCATTTTTTCTAAAATGAGTATCTTGTCTGCTTCTGTAAAATAGGCTGTGGAAAGGCCTGCAAAACTGCCGACGACGATAATAACATCATATCTGTCCATATGTCCCACTTATCGACGTCCTTCTCTTTTTCACCTATAAAGACATATCCTAAATAGATATATCTAAATAGGTAATATATAAATTTTTTGATTGCTTTCCCCCCCACGAGACATAGAACAAAACTCTAGATACACAGCCTTACGGCATCACAAAGAGGAACATCAAAAAAGATGTCAGCAGGGCATAAAAGAGAGTCATAGGTATCGCTGCTTTTATCGCATTTTCCTTGAAGTCTTCCACTGAAACCTTCCAGATGACATTCACAGCTAAAAGGCATCCTCCGAGGAGCATTATCATTTGTATATATGGTAGTGAACCTGTCTGGTATGGAGCCCACTTATAGCCTGCTGTGTTGAAGATATTCCACCCCCATCCAAAGGGATCGGAGAGTGTCGATATTATGTAACTGCCGTTTACCATTATCATGCTGATAATAAACGCTGCCCAAGCCATAAATCCCAAGGGTATAGTTCCGTAAGCATAGTCTATGAAAGTCTGTTTTAGGGAAATATCTCTCTTTCCCCATGCTTTGGATAGATATGAGAATCCAAGATTCAGCGCAGGCAAAACTATGATGCATAGACCTACAAGAAGCATTGCAAAAGTAGCGATCCTTGACCAGTAAAGTTCGGTTGAAAGAAAGACGCTGTCACTGAAATTTATAAGCTCTTTTAGTCCTTTCCACCAGCCGAAGTATGATGCTGAATAGACCATCGCTGAGCCTAGCATTATGAATCCTTTGAAGGCCTCGTCCATCCTGCGCTCAACCAAGAGGTCTTCTCCGAACCATCTTGTTTTGACAGTCATATTCGAATATGCGCAGGACTTTATGCATTCAAGACATACTCCGCAGTAGGCGTTTTTGTTCAAACCCCCAGGGTATATGAGCCATGGACAGCCGTATCCACGGTCGTTGCCTTTGATACATGTCTTATATTCGCATTTCTTGCAGATCGCTTTGTCCCTGGATCTTACCTCGACAGCACCCATGTGGGAGTATATGCCGATAAATCCGCCTATGGGGCAGACGTATCTGCAGAATATCCTCCCAGGTCTTCCTTTTTTAAAAGTTATATCGAAAACGATGGCAAGAATTATAAAGAGCAGGAGCACCAGGGCGCTGACATCTGGTCTTGTGAGTATTAGGGGGCTGAATATGGCCACTGCTAAAAATGATATGTTTTGAAGCCAGATGTTGTCAAGCTGTCTCGGCCATCTAATCCCGAGATTTGTTATACTGTCGCTTTTTTCGACGATCTTTCCTCTGCTAATCCACTCTGCAGGCGCGGGTAGTGGACAGATCATACACCACACTCTGCCAAGGGGCAGAAGGATGAGTATCAGGAGGGCGAACCAGAAAATCCATACAAATACTATAGCGGCGTTGCTGTTCCCCACAGGGCTGCCTATAAACCCGGCCATGATTATCAGAATGAAAAATGCAAGCGTTGTTAGCAGAAGTGCTGGTCTGAAAACCCTGGAATTTGCCAGTCGCCTTAATATGGTGTTCTTCAGTAGGTCAGTCATCGCGTTCATCCCTCTTTTTTCTATCATTCAGGTAGGCCAGCAGGGCAAAAGGCAGTAGTAGGGAAAGGATGATTGATCCAATGAATCGGTTGTTTGGTTCAACCACGAACTTGCCTACCATGAATGGGTGCAATGGCCCGCACATTACTGAGCAGCGCATCCTGTATGCACCTGTTTTGTCTGCTTTGAACTCAACAATCTTCTGCTCCGCGTGCCGCACCCTCACGTCGATATCGTATCCATCTATGTAGAGACCGTGCTCGATATCCACCGCTTCTATGTAGAGTCTTACGGTGTCGCCTTTTTTGACTCTTATGATTTCTGGCTCAATTTCAAACCGCTTAAGCTTCACATGGAACTCAACAACTCTATCAGTCTGAGCATATACAGGTGTTAGAAGCCCGGCTGTTGTCCCTGTTGCAAGCTTTATGAAGTCTCTTCTTGTCACCATAGTTATCAGGGCTCCACCACAAGCTTTCCTTTCATCTCAAGATGTCCTAGGCCACAGCCTCTTTTGCAGTAAAATTCGAATACTCCTTCTTTGTCCGGGACAAATTCTATCGTCTTTATCTCCCCCGGATATATCGCCTCTGAGATGTTGTATTCTTGTATGGTGAATACATGAACGACATCTATTGAGGTTACTTTCAGCGTGACTTTCTCGCCCTTTTTAACTCGTATCTCATCTTTGCCTTCGCCTCTATCGTGGAAGTCCCATCCCTCGTTGTTTACAATCCATTTGCCCGGAGATTCCCCTACAGGGTTTTGGCCAGTAATGTATAGTGTTTTTCCATTCCCAGTGGAGCGGTATCTATAGAGGCTGTAAGGCATCAATATTAGTATCAAAACGGCTACTATAATGAAGAGCTTCTCCAAGTGACTGGATTTGATCAATAGATCCACCTTTAATTAATGGGTGAAGTTTGTTTACTAAAAAGTCTTTCTATTTATATCCTATTTTGATATATCTAAATTATATATAAAAGTCTACCGATACAACGAATCAAAAAAAGAAAACAAGATTTTGAAGCAAGCTCGGGCTTCAATTATCCTTTTAACACATAGTTTTTGTAGTGCTCAAACCCTTCTCTTGCCAGAACCTCGGTAAGCCTCTCCTGAGCATTCCCGAACTCTCTGAAGTACTGCAGCGTCTTTTCGATGATATCAAAGATACCGTCTTCAGAGGCAAATCGCACAAGCTCTTTTCCAAAGTGAGGTTGATTCCGCCCCATCTTACCGCCGATGAAGATGCTGTATCCCTCTTCTTCTTTCACCAAAGCATCGGATGGGCAGTGGAGCACGCAGAAGCCGCAGTCTATGCAGCTCTCCTCATCTATCACAGGTATGTCGTTGTCCTCAAGGGTGATGGACTTTGTCCTGCAGACCCTAACACATAATCCGCATCCGGTACACTTTTCCGGGATCAGTTTGGGCTTAATCCTGCCTATTATTCCAACGTCGTTTATCAGTGGATTGGAGCAAAAGTTGGTGCATCCTGAGAGGGATATTTTGAATTTGTGAGGTACTTGCTGTCCTACAAATCTGTCGCTAAGCTTCTTGCCGAGCTCCCACGTATCTATCTGTGCGAATGAACAGCATTCGGCACCAGGGCATCCTGTCACGTTTCGAACCCTTGGTCCGCATGACCCTGCATAAAGCTCTGCTGTCTGAAGGTCTTCAACCACGTCGAACATCTTATCTATATGTATCCAGGGTATCTCGATTCCCTGCCTAGAGGATATGTGAACAAAGCCTCGGCCTTCTTTCTCAGCCACGTCAGCAATTTTTCTTAGCTGGTCTGGTGTGATTCGTCCTACAGGGACTTTGAGGCGGATGGCGTAGTGGTCAGGGTCTCTTTGGGCAATGAGTCCGCCTTCCTTTAGCACATTCT
>JAZFTJ010000018.1:0-2371 GCA_036446635.1 Hydrothermarchaeales archaeon (SeqCode)
AATATAACCTCTATGTAACAATGGCGTAAACCCAAATGATATGTCCGCTCCAAGCTAGAAGTATATTGTAGATATGGAATAGGTGGGTAAGTTGAAAGAAAAAATAGTGCAGAAATTTTGTAGAGATTGTTACACAACAACTCCTCATAGAGTAATTGAAGTAAACGATCTAAAAAACGGGGGAAGTTACAAGAAGACTCTCTGTACTATGTGCCTACGTGCCAAGGCATATAAAAAATCAGTGCCAAAGAAAACTGTGATGCACGAGGATCTTTTGGAGATATAAAGCCCATTTTGACGTAGCCCTTATTTTATAGAAGTTTACTCTAGCTTAGTTGGTAGAAGATTATAGTGGTATCGGTGAATAAGTTGGGATAATCTCCTAGGAAAATGTGTAGTTGACTGTGAATCTATAACCTTCCGAATCCACATATGTAGCGCCATCGCTTATGCCGTAGTTGCCATTAAACACATGATATATAAACTTCAATGAGTGATCAGCTATTTCCTGTCCTACAGCATCATCGTTTGTCCCTTGGATCTCAAATGAAATAGATACCGGTGTTAATCCACCAACAGCAGTGCCCTTTGAATAAGTCATTCCAACTATCTTTATGGTTTTATTGGCTTGCGTGATTCCGCTACCCGATTTGGTAAAGCCTAGACCCATCATGTTTGCGGCGTATATTGCGCCATCTCTTGCGGCGGTGACTCCTTTGTTTAGTTCTGTCTGACTTTTAATGGCAGGGTAGACGCTTATTGTCATTAAAATGACTGCCCCGACTACAAGTATTAGTTCTACAGAGGTCTGGCCTCTCTCCGATCTCATATTAAGTTTTATGTCATTAAAAGGGATATAAGGGTTATGTAGACTAGGGAGGTTCTCCTCTATAGCGTCAAATCTCTTTTGGGAAGTGACTAGGTAAGTGTTGATACCCATTCGTCGATCTTCAGGAGGGGAACGGTACGGTTTCTAGCCAGAAACTCTACCAAGTTTTTCAGTGTATATGTATACACTAGGATAGAACTTCACATCTCACTAACTGAGTTAAAGGTCATTTCCGCTCCGGTAAATTCTCTAGGATCGATATCAATTACGAGTCAGATTTGCCTAAAAAATCCAAAAGAAGATTAACGCTATAGCCCACACCCCCCTTGCCCGAGAAAAGGTTTATATAACCATGAAGCAGGAGATTTTCTTCTGGAGAGTAAATGCACTTTAGCAACTATATAAGCGGTAAAGACGCCAAGAAGATCGTTGCGGAGGGGATTGATGAGATAACCGTCACTAAAACTGCCCTAAAACAGACTCCCCCGGAGACTATCTCTTTCTTGGAGATGAATGGAGTTTTGGTGAGGAAACTGAAGAGAAAGGGTAGGCCGAGAATAATCGATGATGCAAAGCTTGAGCAAATCTTGGCAATGAAAAAAGGCAGCAGGCTCAGCTTCAAAGAGATCGGAGATATGATCGGCGTTCCGAAGAGCACAGTGTTTGACTATTGTAGAGGGGATAATGGGGTGGTTCTGGAAGATGGGAGGATGTCTTTTATACAGCGAGAAACAGCCCTTTCAATGTTTAAAACGTTGCTTAAAAAAGACCTCTGTGACGAAGTCAATCTGCTGGCACAGAAAGGGCTTGTAACCACTGACGTATCCGAGATGGAATACCTGATGAGAGAGATCGAGGATATTGTCCTTTAAAAAAACGCGTTTGATCTATCTGTCTTTAAAATTTGGTCAAGATCGTCTTATCCCCCTCAAAGCAAGTGCCCACTTGTCTTTTTAGTCTCTGAATCCTGTGTCAAAGTCCTTTTTTATCCCAAAAGAAGCACCTGCGACAAAACCTAATGCTGGCCCCCAAGGTAGGCCAATAATGGTGTAGATGCCCAAGATTATGCCCATTAGCATGCCCATTGTTGCATATTTGAATATGTGTGATTCTTTTTCGTCCATAACTATTCAAACTCTTTCTTTTTACTACTATATTATCATTTAAACTAATATTATAAAAGGATGGGTGTCTTGTGATTCATGCTCAGGATACAATACTGTTCCATTTTCTCCTTAAAAAAGCAAGTGAAAATGGTCTTTTCACTTCAGGGTTCAGTAGCCCGTAGGCCTTATGTTATTTATGTGGAGCCCAACAATTTTGGTTATTTATACAGATACTGAAGTTTAATTGAATACACTCCAGAAAAGATGCATTCTTTTCAACCATTTTCCATTACAAAACCAAAAAGCATATATAGGAATGTTTATTTATGAGAAATCGTTCATATCAATTCCAATAAGAAGAGGAAGTTTGATTAAAAAAATAAGAGAGTCGGGGTGTGAATATGGCATTGGCAGAAGCTACCATTGGCGGTTTATT
>JAZFTJ010000019.1:0-6844 GCA_036446635.1 Hydrothermarchaeales archaeon (SeqCode)
GGACACAAAACCGCCGTGTTACCATTGACAGATATAACAGGATCAGATGCAATCAACATGAGCGCTACTGACGCCTCAATCGCCCTCAGAGCAGGATCGATCGTCCTCTCACCTAAAAGATAATCAAAAGCCTCACCACGACCATGCGCGATAAGACCCTGAAGAACAGTCACACCCTCGCGGGTGCCCTCAACAAGCGCATCCCTAAGCTTCAACGACTCATATCGAGGATGATCCCACGGCAACATAATATCATACCCCTCCTACTCCAGCATTATTTATGCTTTTTGATAGTAGAGAACCCACCAGAAACAATAAGCTTAAGCCCCTCCTCAGTAGTCATATCAAGAGGAGTAACCGAGTCCTCCGGAACCAATATGAGCATGCCACTTGTAGGATTCGGCGAAGTGGGAATGAAAATATTAACCACCGGCTCATGCGTCTTATCCTGAATCTCCTTAACAGTGGCAGCCGTCGTAAGCCCGATCGTGTAGATACCCTTACGAGGATACTCCACCAACACAACCCCCCTGGAACCATCTGAGGGCTTATGAACAAGAAAAGCATCACTTGCCTCCTTAAAAGTTGAATATATCCCTCTGACAAGCGGTATCCGGGTAAGAATATCCTCAAAAAAAGTTACCATGCGCTTGCCAATAGCGATAGTAGTCAAAGCACCAACAGCTGTGATCAAAAACAGGGTGATAACCAAGCCAATGCCCGAGACATACTTCTCCTCACCAATGATCAGCTTCAAGAAAGGGCTAAGGATCCCATCCAAAAGCCTAAAGACCGCCCAGACAATATAGGCTGTTGCAGTCAATGGCACAGTAACAGCCAGGCCAGTGATAAAAAAGTTCCTCAACTTCCGAAGATGCTCATCATCGCTCATACTAATCTCACACCTACCTTGTCAATATCTGCAACTATATATTTATAATCTAGCATCTCACACACGCCCTCCGTATCCTCAGTGAGGGTAAAAACGCTGTTTCCAAGCATTACCATAGACGACGAAACACCCCGCTTTTCCAAGTCAACCATCGCCTCTTTTACCTCTCGGCTTAGAAGACCGGTCTCCTCAGAGAACCTCTTTGAAATCCTGAGAAAATTATCTGGAGTAGGATCCTTTAAAAGCAGATCCAAACACCTCCCCCCCATCCTCGTGATCCTCTCCCTTTTCTCATCATCCTCTAAAACATCCCTCGTCCCCATCTCACCCCCAATGATAAACACAACCACAGAACCATCCGAAGGAATCTTAGATACACGTCCCACACCAGGCGCACCCTCCCGTTCCCTGACAACAAGCCCCCCATAAAGCTCGGCCACAACATCCCCAAGACCGGTCATATTCTTTACCTCACAAAAATGAGCAATCTGCCCAACCCGCATATCAGATAACCTCAGACCAAGAGCCTTATTAAGAGCCAAGCCCGTGCTCAGAGCACCCGAGGCAGAGGCACCAAAACCATACCGTAGTGGGACATCCACAGACTGCGAAACCTCAACACTAAAACGGCCATTGGTTAACTTCAAAATCTCATCAGCAACCATCCTAGAAACAGGACATCTACAAGGATCGCCGTTTAAAAAAACCTCAACCGCATTCATATCACCCTCTTCAACCCGGACATCCGCACGGGTCCCTTTATCGATAACAACACCACAACCCCTAGAACCAGCCTTCAACATATCAGAGTGTCTAAAAATCTGGAAAAACCCGGTTATATGGCTTGGAGAAAAAGCAGAAGCCCTCAACGCCACAACATCCCCTATCTTCCGAGCTCTTCAGCCACGCGCTCCCAGAGCCGCTCGGCAACCCTAGATTTTAAAGCACGAAGCACATGAACCGCCTCCCCCTCCTTACCCACCAGATAGACCTCGTTCTCATCAGACCCGAAGGCACATTTTGAAACATCATTTGCCATAACTAGATCAAGGCCGTATTCTTTAAGGATCCTATGGGCAGAGCCCACCAGCTCATCCTCAGAAACATCATGCAGGGCCTTAAACCCTACCTTAAAGCAATCAAAACCCTTTATCTCATCCAAAATCTTCTTGGTCGGAGTCAGCGTAACATCTAACCCGCCCTCTCTGGAATCTATCTTCTTATCCTTTTTTTCAACAGTAAAATCCGAGACAGCTGCCGCGGAGACAAAGACATCACAATCAGAAATATTCTCTTTCACAGCCCCGAGCATATCATTTGAGGTCTCAACACGTATGACATCAATATACCCCGGCACATCCACTGATCCAGGACCGTAAACAAGCCTTACATCAGCACCCCTGAAGTAAGCCTCCCTTGCTATCTCAACACCCATCTTACCACTGCTCCGGTTAGTAATCACCCTTACCGGATCCAGATATTCCAAAGTAGGACCTGCTGTAACCAAAACCTGCAACCCCTCAAGATCCCTCTTAAAAAGCAAAGAGATCACAAAATCAACAATAAAAGAGGTATCAGCAAGCTTGGCAGCCGCCTCGCTTATAACAGGCTCAATAAACAAAAAACCCAACATCTCCAACCGTTCAATGTTCTCCTGAAGGATCGTGTTTTCATACATCTTAAGATGCATAGCAGGAGCAATCACCACCCTACAAGCAGATGAAAAGACAAGCGAAGTAACCGCGGTATCTGCAATCCCCCCAGCAAACTTGTTTATAGAATTCGCAGTAGCAGGAGCAACCAGAACCAAATCATACTCCTGTAGATGCTCAAGCTTACCGGTCAACCGAGTCACCACATCTTTCCCTGTGGCAAACTCCATGGTATTAGGATGAATAATCCCTCTGGCACCCCGACTCATAAAGGCAGTGACATCAGCCCCGTGCCTTGAAAGCTCCCTCGCAATCCTTGGCGACTCTATCGCAGCAACACTGCCGGTAACACAGAGAGCAATATGCTTTCCCTCAAGCTTTCTGCTCTTAACTTCCATATCAAACACACATCTAAAAATCCAAAACCATTAACTGTTCTAAAAGAAATAATAATTAACAATAAAAAAGGAGCAAAGAGACTTTATTCAACAGACAGAACCATATCCTTACCAGTCAAACTTGCGAGAACCTTCTCCAACGTCTCACTATCACTGGGGAGCCATGCCGCATCCTTTTTAGATATCCTAACCTTATACTTCTCATCCTCACCAGGAGGATAAACCACGTTTATGCCAAGGATTTGAACCGGGGACAATAGATCCCTAACAACAGCCAAATGGTCTCCTGAATCCCCAACTACCCTCACTTTTTTGCCCAGCTTTTCCGATAAATGCTTAACAATCTTCCCTCCTCGACCAATTAAAACACCCACCTCCTTCGAAGACGTCACCAAAATTATCATATCCCCAGCGTCAAAAGAACTTTTAAGACTAAGATGGCTAAGCCCCTTAAATGTGCTCGAAAGAGAGTAAAGGAGATT
Organism: Hydrothermarchaeales archaeon (SeqCode); assembly: GCA_036446635.1. Lineage (GTDB taxonomy): Archaea > Hydrothermarchaeota > Hydrothermarchaeia > Hydrothermarchaeales > SZUA-236 > JAZFTJ01. Next base: position 3,425 of record JAZFTJ010000019.1, read on the forward strand.
TGCCACATCCACATCAAGCTGACTTATCTTACCATCTTTAAGCCGCTTCTCACAGCTTGGACAAAGCACGCCCCTTTTAAGACATATATCACAAATGGCAACGTCCAACAATATTCACCTCAAAAAGCAAGGGAATAATCGAATTAAGACCCAAGTTTAAAGAGGTCTTGATATATAATTTTCCCTATGTTCTCGCCTTTTCCCTACTGAAAGGATTTACCGTGCACATAAATTCCCAAATGATAGAGGATCTTATGGTTCTACAACCCCCCAAGATTTAACACCGAACGTACAGTTAACACAAACAAAAATCTTGACCTAAATGATTATATTTAAAGCCGGACATTTCTTATCATGGTACAATTTGGCGTCCAAGGACAATTTGTAGGGCAAATGGCAGGCCATTACGGCTTAAACGAAATATACGCCCACATCTACGCCTCCATGTTTCTGTTTAACATGAGCCTAATTGCAATTGCCATGCTCTTCTATTATTACCGATCTTCCATTATCAAGGTTCAAGGCATATGGAACGGGATCTTCTATACAGGTCTGATCGGCCTTGGTGAAACATTGGAACACTTTTCTGGCGTTACTATCGGAAGCATGTTCCACTACCTCCATCTGATAAGCGCCCCGATTGCGCTGTTATTTTACTATCATGGTATAAAGGAAATTTTTGAAAAAAAAGATAAACCTAGAAGGTTTAGTAGAAATCAAGTCGTCTTCTTAACTTTTCTTTTCTTCGGGATTGTCCTAGTTTCCGTTGCCATATTATCCCAGTTTTCCCATACAATCTGGGACTTCCACGTCGAGGAACCCTTTATAATCTTCACAGCCATACCCACCCTGGTACTTGTAGGAATGGTTATAGAGAAATCCAAGGTCATAACTGAATCCACCATCCTTTTGACATCCCTTCGCATCGTTACGGTTGGCGTCTGCGTTTTAACCCTCAGCATACTGATCGGAAGGCAGGCAGATATTAACAAATGGGCTAATATTTACATAATGGCACATCAAACCCAGAACATATTCCATATCATTATAGGGACCGCCCTGGTGATCCTAGTTTTGACTCTTTCTCAGGTCGAAAAAATACTGGATACAATCAAGCACGAAACATCCTGAAAAATTAGACAGCTTTTCCTATTTCTTTTATTTTAATTAGATTTAAAATGTCCATTATTCTGCCATCTTCAATGGAATAATATCTCCACTTCCCCGATCTTCTCTCCTTTGTCAAATTCAGGTTCTTAAAGTCTTTTAGGTAATGCGATATCAGGGTCTGTTCAACATCTAAAATCCTCTCAAGATCCTTGTTGCATAATTCTCCGTGACTTAAAAGATATGCCATCTTAAATCTGGTAGGATTCGCTAATAATGCAAGTATTTTCAATGTATCCTCTATATCCCTTTTATCACCTATAGTAGAGCTTAATTCCTTAATGTGGACATTGTTCCCCTTATATGACATAATACTCATTTAACTTATTATAGGATAAAAAGGTTTGCCAAAAAGAATATATATGATGAAATATTCATATGAAGAATAATTTAAATGCTATCACATAATAGGTGCATCCCATGTTTGAAGATGACACTTGTAAAATGCCGTTATGCGACAAAGCAATAAAATATCCATATCCGGAAACTAGAACCGAGCATCAGGTTGAAGGTTACTGCTCCCTAGATTGCATGGTAACCGATTTAAGAAAGCTGAAATGCCCCGCTTGCAATACCATAATGGAGTTTGACTCTGAAACCGCTTTTTTCACTTGTTCTAAATGCGGACAAAAATTGAGGTAATAATTAGATATCATATCTCGGAGGTAGATAAAAAATGTCAGAAAATGTAGGAAAAGTGGATCAAGCAATACGACTTATCTTAGGGAGCGTTTTCATCGGCTCACTCACATTTAACGCCATACCCGCATCCCCAACAATCGTCGGCGTTATCGGAATATATCTTGTTATGTCCGGATACTCCGGAATATGTATGATCTACAGTTTACTAAACTTGAACACTCGCCAAGGAGAAACAGACAGTTTGATCTCTGAAGCATTATACTGATGTACATTTGCATGGAATTCTTATAAAACTCAACCGGATTTAGACTAATAATATTTGATACCGTATATTCGATAGATTGGTTTAAATTGCTCATACTTCCTCTTTGGTTACTAAGATCGTCAATAGTAGCTAAAAATTTAGTATAGTAACAATATTATATTACTGCAACATTATCGGTTAGTAATCCGAGGTAGATATATGGAACTTAAAGTCGGTTTTGAGATACATCAGCAGCTTGACAGCCACAAACTCTTCTGCCAATGCCCATCCCTATTAAGAGAAGAACTAGGCGATGTCAAGGTGATGAGGAGACTGAGAACAACCCAAAGCGAACTAGGAGAAGTGGACCAAGCAGCCCAAGAGGAGTTCCAGAAGGGGAAAGAAATAATCTACAGGTCTCATCCAGACACCACCTGCCTTGTGGAATTCGACGAAGAGCCGCCCCACAACCCCAACCAGGAAGCCATAGATATCGGACTTGAGATTGCGACACTGCTACACGCAGACATTGTAGACGAAGTCCACTTTATGCGAAAGCTCGTGATAGACGGATCCAACACATCAGGATTTCAGAGGACAACCATAATAGCCCTAGACGGCTATCTCGATACAGAGGAGGGACAGGTAAAGATACCCACCATCGGCCTGGAAGAGGAGGCAGCAAGAAAAGTCGAGGAGAAAGAAGACCAAGTAATCTACAACCTGGACAGGCTAGGGATACCCCTCATAGAGATTGTCACAGCACCTGACATCCACACGTCAAAACAGGCAAGAGAGGTAGCGCAACAAATCGGGGACCTCCTAAGAGCCACAGGGAAAGTCAAAAGAGGTCTAGGCACAATAAGGCAGGATATAAACGTATCCATAAAGGGCGGGGCAAGAACAGAGATCAAAGGGGTGCAGGAATTAAACCAGATCCAAACCATCATAGAGAATGAGATAAAAAGGCAAAAAAACCTGATCGAGGTAAAAAAAGAGCTACAAAAAAGAGGGGTCAGCGAAAAAGACTTAAGTTTCAAGGTCATCGATATCTCCGACATCTTCTCGAAATCAGAGTCAAAAGTAATCGCAAGAGCACTTAAAAAAAATGGTAAAGCCTTGACGATAAAACTAGGAGGATTCAACGGACTTTTAACGGGCAAACTTGGACCCGAGCTCGCCGGGTATGCAAAAGCAGCCTCGGGCGTAGGAGGAATATTTCATACAGATGAACTGCCGGGATATGGGATAACCCAAGAAGAAGTAGATGAAGTCTCAAAAAGACTTGAACTCGGGGGAAACGATGCCTTTGTCATATCTGCGGGAAGCCAAGATGTTGCGACAAAAGCCCTAGAAGCGACAATTAA
>JAZFTJ010000020.1:0-22766 GCA_036446635.1 Hydrothermarchaeales archaeon (SeqCode)
AAAGACTTAAGCTCGATGCATTTTCTCCCCGGAACATACAAAACTATTAGATTTGCAAAGTCAGGCAAACCCGACCAAGGACAAAGACAGGTAAACTCATCCGTATCCATAATAATCTCCGTCCGTTTACCCGGATACTCATAATCAAATGTCTCAAGGACATCGCTGCGAACAGCTTTGACACCTTTAACCTCAATATCTACTTCAAATCTCTTTTTCTCTGCCATTACAAATACCTTCTAATCGATCCACATAAAAACCCATATGAGTATTAGTGGACTCTTCTGAAAATAAAATATAAATAACCTACTTAAATCTATCATTACAAAGCGATTCCCAATTATAGTTGCGCATGTGAACCATATGCAAATAAACGCATCGCATATTGGAGGAATTCTGTGGCAAGAGCCAGAAGACTGAGAAAAGCAGACACATGGAAGACAAAGAAATGGGTGGACATAATCGCCCCGAAGATGTTCGGAGAGGTTAAGATAGGGGAAACCTTCAGCTCTGACACATCCAACCTAATCGGGCGGACAATAGAAACCACCATGAGAGAGATAGCAGGAGATTTCTCCAAACAACACATACAGCTAAAATTTCAGATAATAGACGTTGTGGGGACAACGGCATATACAAAGTTCGTGATGCACTCCCTCTCAAGAGCATACATGAGAAGCCAGATAAGACGAAAAACAACCCGAGTCGAAGGCATTCAGGATATAATAACACAAGATGGTTACAAACTAAGAGTAAAAACTATCGCACTAGCCGCTGGAAGAGCGCAGACCGCTCAAGAAAAGCTGGTGCGAAGACTGATGAACAGCATAGTAAAAAAATATGGTTCTCATACAGTTTTCGAGGTCTTCATACAGGAGACAGTCCTCGGAAAACTACCTGCTAGAGTTTACAGAGCTGCAAACAAGGCATATCCCGTAAAAAGGGTTGAGATCAAGAAGATAAGGGTCCTGGAAGAACCAGCTTCTAAAAGAACAAGAGGAGGAGTAAAGCCACCAGAAAAGGAAGCAGAAAAACCGGAACCCAAGGAAATGCCAAAGGAAGAGAAACCAGCGGAAAAGAAGGAGCGGGAAGCAGAACCATCCAAGAAGCCTGAAGTCAAGAAAGAGGCTGAAACAGTCAAAGAAGCTCCCAAGAAGGAAGAGATCAAAGAAACAGAGAAGCCAAAGAAGACCGAGAAAAAACCACTGGCCAAGAAGGAGACTGAAAAGACTAAGGAAAAGCCAGAGAAAAAAGAGGCAAAGAAAGTAAAGCCGAAGAAAAAAGAGACCGAGAAAAAAACAAAGCCAAAGACTGAAAAAAAGAAGGCCACAAAAAAAGAAAAACCCAAAGAAAAAAAGCAAACAAAAACGAAGGCGACAAAGAAGAAAGCAGGAGAAAAAAAATAGACCAACAAAGGAAGGGACAAATCTAAGGGATTTACAATAGTAAGATTTATCATTCACGCAGTCCTAGCCTATTCGGGATTTCAATGAAGACGCTTATTGTGGTATGTGACGGGATGGCGGATAGACCCATAAGAGGGCTCGGCGGAAAAACACCCCTCGAGCTTGCCAAAACCCCGAACATGGACAACTTCGCCAAGGGAGGCATATGCGGCATATTAGACCCCATAGCTCCAGGCATTAGAGCAGGATCAGACACATCACATCTTGCAATCCTTGGATATGACCCTATTAAGGTATATACCGGCAGAGGACCGTTTGAAGCTGCAGGCGTAGGCCTGGAGATTTTACCTGGAGATATAGCATTCAGATGCAACTTTGCAACCGTAAACAAAGACAATATAGTGACAGATAGGAGGGCAGGCAGAATAACAGAGGGGACAAAAGATCTGGCAAAGACGATAAACAGCATCCCCATAGAAGGTGTAAGCTACCTATTCAAAGAGTCAACCCAACATAGAGTTGCTCTTGTTTTAAAAGGCGAAGGACTAAGCTTCAAAGTCTCTGACTCAGATCCCCACTTTGCAGGAAAAAAAGTAGAAACCATCAGGCCCCTGGACGATTCACCCGAGGCTGCTAAAACCGCCCGAATCTTAAACAAATTTATTGAGGACGCAAACAAGCTTTTGAAAAATCACGAAGTAAATGTTAAGAGGGTAGAAGAAGACAAACCGCCCGCTAACGCATTGCTTCTAAGGGGAGCAGGTATAGTGCCCAAGCTGGAAAAATTCAAGGATAAACATGGCTTGAGCGGGGCGTGCATAGCCACCGTAGGACTGGTTAAAGGGATAGGCAGCTTATGTGGACTGGAGGTACTGGATGTCCCTGTTGACATCAAGATTAAAGACTCGTGTCAAAAAGCATTAAACGAGATAAACAACTACGACTTCCTTCTACTTAATCTAAAAGACGCAGACAACGCCGCCCATGACCACGCTATCCAAAGAAAGGTCAGTGTGATAGAGGAAATAGATGAAGCACTCGATATATTCTCTGGATTTATAGAGGAAAACTACCTTGTTGTTCTAAGCGACCACACCACTTCGACAGAATACGGGGACCACACTGGAGACTCGGTTCCGATAATGATATGCGGCCCAGAGGTCAGGACAGACGATGTGGAAGATTTCGGAGAAAGAACCGTTGCAAAAGGAGGGCTAAACAGGATACGAGGACAGGACATAATGAACATCATGCTAAACCTGACATACCAAATTGAAAAGTTTGGGGCATAAACACATGATAGAGCACATATTCAGAGCATATGACGTTAGAGGAGTCTTCAACAAGGAACTAACAGCGGACACAGCAACAAAGATAGGAATGGCATTCGGCACCTACCTGAAAGGAAAAGGCAGAGTTATCATAGGCAGGGACATCAGGACAAGCAGCGAGATACTAGAAAACGCGTTTATCGCAGGGTTGGCGTCAACCGGCGTCGACGTTGTGTCAACCGGCCTTGTGCCCATACCAGTACTAAATTTCACGGCACGAATGGGAGAATATGACGCCGGAGCATACATAACAGCATCACACAATCCCCCAGAATATAATGGTGTAAGACTCAGACGCCCGGACGGCTCAGGATACACCAATGAAAACCAAGAAGTATGGAAGACATTTTTAAAAGGCCAGTTCACGCTGGAAAAGTGGGACAAGCTCGGCAAAATAAGCCGCATAGACAATAAAAACAGCATAAAAGAATACAAAGATTATCTTTTACAAAGGATCAGAATAAAAAGAGGGGTCAAAGCTGTCCTGGATATTGGAAACGGCGCAGCATTCGAGACAGCTCCACAGGTTTTAAACGAAGCTGGTGTTGATGTTGTCACAATAAACGATACTCCTGACGGTACGTTTCCAGCCAGACCTCCAGAGCCCAACGACAAGACACTAGGGGGACTCAAGAAAAAAGTTGTTGAAGAAGGAGCAGACTTTGGCGTAGGATACGACGGAGACAGCGACCGCGCCATATTTGTAGATGATAAAGGAAGAACAGTTCAAACCGAGAAGATCGGGATAATACTCTGCAGAGACATATTAAAAAGGAAAAAAGGCACTGTAATAGCCAATGTCTCATGCTCAATGATAGTGGAGGAGGAGATAGAAAAGCTGGGGGGCAAAGTCAAGAGAGTAAGAGTCGGAGATGTCTTTGTCTGCGAAGCCATAAAAGAGCACAACGCCGTATTTGCTATGGAAACATCTGCACATCTCTTTATGCCGGAGTACTACATATTTGACGATCCAATCCTTGCAACCTTACTCCTTTCAAAGACACTCGCCGCAAGCGAGAAAAACTTATCAACAATGGCAGATGAAATAAATAGTTATCCATACGAAGAAATAAATCTTAACTGCAAGGACGACCTCAAATTTAGGGTGATGGAAGAGATCATCAAAAGCTTCAAAAAGAAGGGCCACAGCCTAGATCTCATTGACGGAGCAAAAATAAAGTTCCCAGACGGATGGATCCTGTTAAGGACATCAAACACCGCTCCATTAATAAGGGCAGCGGCAGAGGCTAAGTCAAAAGAAAGGTTAAATGAGTTTTTGGGAATCGTAAGAGGAGAGTTTGAAGCAGCAGTAGAGCGGGTTTAGGACAAGTTGGAAGAGTCTTATGAAACTAGAAAAAGACATAAAGACGAGTTTAATACAAAATAAGGGATCGGTCATAGGCGCAGTTTGGGCCGCTATCTCTCTGGTAGGATACGCCATCTACTATCCGAAAATCGGGGGGAACCTCAACTCGGCAGTCTACAGGCTACTATTTCTCTTCGTATTCATCCTAGACAAGATTGAGGGTATTATAAATCCAAATTTTTCACTCTCATACACTTTAGTATTCACTTACCGAACTAACATTCTATTCTTCCTGATCATACTGGGGGTGGGAATACTTGTGGGTGGCGTCATTGGAGCTGGTGCTGAATATATCATCAATAATACAGTGGACTATGTAGATAAACACCAAGAGGAATTTATCATAAAGCTGAAGCGAAATTCAGAGAAAATAAGAGAAAAGGTTGAATCTGCCATAGAAAACACCAGAAAACAAATTCAGAAATATCAAAAGAAAAAAGACAAATAAAGTTGGGCATCGCCTTTAAATGACGCCAATCTTTAAAATAAAGCTTTTATATAAATGGGACTATCACAAAACCTGAGTTGATAATATCATGAAGGCCGTAATCCTTGCAGCTGGAAGAGGGACAAGGCTTGAGCCCGTCACCTCAGACATATCAAAGTGCATGCTACCCATAGTTGGCAAACCCCTAATAGAGCACATTCTAAACACTGTAAAGGACGCAGGCATAGAAGAAGTAATACTCATCGTAGGCTACAAGAAGGAAAAAATAATAGACCACTTCGGTGATGGCTCAAACCATGGTCTATCCATACAATATATTGATCAAAAAGAGATGAAAGGCACAGCCCACGCAATAGGAATGGCAAAGATTAACACTGACTTCTTGGTCCTAAACGGAGATACATTGATATCATCTGAAGACATCGACAACATCATTAAAAACCATGATACCGCGGCCACAATAGGGGTTAGAAAGGTAGAAGACCCATCTAACTACGGCGTGGTGAAGGTTGAGGAGGGGAAAGTCAGGGCAATAGTTGAAAAGCCTAAAAAATATGTCTCAAACCTGGCAAACGCGGGGATCTACGTCTTCTCGCCAAAGATATTCGCGGCTATAAAAAAGACAGAGAAATCCGAGAGAGGGGAGTATGAGATAACATCCTCAATCGAGATCCTCATCGAGCAGGGAGAGGTGATAAAAGGGGTCGAGCTTCAGGGACGTTGGTCTGATATCGGCAATCCCTGGAACTATCTTGACTCAAATCAGATTATATTGGATGAGATGGACACAAAAATTGAGGGAGTTGTGGAGAAGAACGTGACTGTAAACGGGACATTGATACTCGGAAAAAACTCAAGGATAAAATCCGGGACATATATAGAAGGGCCGATTTATATCGGAGAAAACACCACAGTAGGACCCAACGCGTTCATACGAAGTTTCACGTCCATAGGCAACAACTGTAAGGTGGGAAATGCGGTGGAGCTTAAGAATTCCATAATAAACGACAACTCAAACGTACCTCACCTATCCTATGTGGGAGACTCTATCATAGGAAAGAACTGTAACTTCGGCGCAGGCACCCTGGTGGGGAATCTAAGACTTGACGAGAAAAGTGTTAAGATGAGGATCAAAGACGAACTCACAGACACCGGCAGGAGAAAGATGGGCTGCGTGGTCGGCGACAACGTGAAGACAGGGCTAAATGTGATGATCAACTCAGGCAGAAAGATAGGGAGCAACAGCATGATAGGTCCTGGGATAGTGGTTTATCAAGACGTGCCAAAAGACTCTTTCATTGTTAAAAAGCAAGAGATTGAGATGAGATAGATTGGACGAGCTTAGAAAAAAATTTCCACACCTTCTAGAAGAATTGGAAGGGGAGGGCCTACCAATAAAGGGGGTCAGGGTGGATGACATACAATCGGTAGAGGTTTCTGGCTCCCAAACCGTTGGGCCGTCGATTATAGACTTTTTGAGAAGATGTAGCAACGAGGAGGAGGCTTTGGAGATAATTGCCTTCATGGGATCTCAGAAACAAATAGGGGGGGACTATGGGAAGAAACTGCGAGCACAACTGCTGAAGGGAGGGTTAAGGAGCTTTGGCACTAAGAAAGAGCAAGGCCATTATGAGGGGAATGCCCAAGAAAAAGCCTAGCCTTAGATTACTTTTTTAAGGCATGAAGATAGAATTGATTAGACCAAGGAAGGTAATCTAAATGGAGATAGGGGTTGTCGGAAAGCCGAATGTAGGAAAGTCCACTTTTTTCAACGCATCTACTATGGGACATGCAGAGGTCGCTTCTTACCCCTTTACCACGGTCGATGCGAACAAAGCCATGGGCTATGTCAGGACAGAATGTGTTTGCCAAGAATTCAAAGTACGTTGCAGTCCAAAAAACTCCATATGCCTAGATGGCAACAGGTTCATCCCCGTCGAGATAATCGATGTTGCTGGACTTGTGCCGCAGGCCCATGAGGGCCGAGGACTGGGGAACAAATTCCTCGATGAACTGCGGCAGGCAGAAGTCCTGATACATGTAGTCGATGCCTCTGGTAGCACAGATGAGGAGGGTAACATAGTCAAGGTAGGATCACACGATCCTTCAGAGGATATTCAATTCTTAGAAAATGAGATAGAGCTTTGGTTTATGGACATATTCAAGAGGAACTGGAATAAGATCACGCGAAAAGTGGAAACAGAGAAGATGGACTTTGCGAAATACTTTGAGAGCATTTTTGTGGGAGTAGGCATAAGCGAAGGTACAGTACTTAAAGCCCTTCGAGAAGCAGAGGTAGATCCGAAAAGGCCCTCTGACTGGAGTGACGATGAGCTCCTCATGTTTTCAAGATCATTGAGGAAAGCTTCAAAAAAGATCATTATCGCAGCTAACAAGACTGACATAAAAATAGCAGAAAAGAATATAAAAAAGATGGAGAAAGATTTTCCCGACCAGTCTATCATCGCCACAAGCTCAATGGCAGAGTTTGTGCTTAAAAAACTCACAAAAAAAGGGGCTATAAAATACATCCCTGGAGACCCAAGCTTTGAGGTTCAGGATGCTCAAGAAATTTCAGAGAAAGAGCAGAAAGCTTTAGAAATGATCAAAAACGAGGTTTTAGAAAGATATGGTGATACTGGTGTACAACGATGCATCGACAGCGCCATATTCAATATCCTAGAAAAAATAGTTGTCTACCCAGTTGAAGATGAAGGCAAGCTCTCAGACAAAGATGGTAACATACTGCCTGACGCATATATAATGGACAAGGGATCGACACCGCTGGATCTGGCTTACAAGGTACATACGGATATAGGAGACAATTTTATAGGGGCGATAGACGTTAGAACTCGAAGAAAGGTAGCAAAAGACCACGAATTAAAGAACTTAGACGTGATCAAGATATTGACAAGGTGAAATGATGAAGATTTTAGTATCAGATGTCATCCACGAGGAAGGAATCAATATACTTAGAAACGCGGCCGATGTTGAAGTAGCAACCGACCTAAAAAAGGAAGAACTGATGGAGAAAATAGCGGATGTAGATGCCTTATTGGTCAGGAGCGCAACAAAGGTTACAAAAGACGTTATAGATTGCGCCAAGAAATTGAAGGTTATAGGTAGAGCAGGAGTGGGTGTGGATACTATTGATCTAGATGCAGCCACTGAAAGAGGTATTGTAGTTGTAAACGCCCCGGAATCTTCCACGATAACAGTTGCGGAACACACCTTGGGGTTGATCCTGGCGTTGGCCAGAAAGATACCTTTCGCGGATAAGTCTGTAAAAGACAGGAGATGGGAGAAGAAGAAATTTATAGGTATGGAACTCAGGGGCAAGACTTTGGGCATTATAGGTATGGGTAGGATAGGCTCACAAGTAGCAGAGAAGGCCACAGCTTTCGGCATGCACTCTGTGGGTTATGATCCTTACATTCCTGAGAAGATCGCGAAAAGGATCCATATAGAGCTTGTGACTTTGGATGAGTTGGTTAAGAACTCAGACTTCATCACAGTTCATGTCCCATTAACTGACAAGACCCGGGCTATAATTGGACACGATGAGATTGCCAAGATGAAGCAGGGTGTTTATATTATAAACTGCGCTAGGGGGGGTATCGTGGATGAAAAGGCGCTGGTCGATGGGCTGAAATCAGAGAAGATCGCTGGCGTTGCACTTGATGTTTTTGAAAAAGAGCCTCCTTTTGACAATCCGTTGTTGGATATGAAGAATATAATAGTCACTCCACATCTGGGTGCTTCGACAGAGGAGGCGCAGAGAAATGCCTCAACAATGGCGGCAGAAGGCGTTTTAGATGTCCTACAGAACAGGGCGCCAAGATATATCGTAAACATGCCCATATTTGATCCAGAGACGCTTGAAAAGCTTGGAGATTATATTCCCTTGGCTGGCAAAATGGGAAAGCTTTCGATAGAACTTATCGGAGACAGGATAACTGATGTCCTGATAACCTACTGTGGAGAATTAAACGATATCGAAGACAAAAATGTCCTTACAAATTCAATTCTGACAGGTCTTTTATCGCCAATATTAACAGGCTCGATTAACCTGCTCAATGCAATGATCGTGGCAAAGAACCGGGGAATACTGATTACCGAAGCCAGACGGGAGGACGCTGAGGAATATCAGAACCTGATGATACTAAAAGTAAAAACTGAGACGGGAACGGTTGAGTTGAAAGGGACACTTTTAGGGGGAGAAGAGGCGAGGATTGTAAGTATCGATGGTTACCAGACAGATATCATACCGAAGGGAAAGATCTTGCTTGTGAAACATGAAGATCGACCGGGCATGATAGGGGCTGTTGCAACATCACTAGGAAGTTATGATATCAACATTGGGATGATGACGGTTGGGAGAAAACAGAAAGGCGAACTTCAAATGATGATATTAACGGTGGATCAAAGCGTTCCGAAAGAGGTATTGGATTCCATAAGTGATATCACAGGAGTATCCGAGATAAAGACTGCAGAACTTTGAATAAGAAAACTTTGACAAAAGAGATTATCGATGTTAATCATGATCCGATGAAAAGGCATTTAGATTCAAATAAGAATACTCGCCAGCTATGTTTTGATACAAGACCGATAACCTTGAGAGATGGAAAATGTACAGCTATGTAAAAGATGCGTGGAACAAGCCAAAAGAATCATATGTTCATGCCTTATTAAAGGAGAGGATGCCCGTGTGGAGAAGAGGGCCTAGCATAGTACGGCAAGAGAGGCCTCTGAGAATAGATCGCGCACGAGGGTTAGGCTACAAGGCAAAACAGGGGTTTGTCATAGTAAGGGCGAGAGTTAGAAGAGGCGGAAGCAGAAAAGAAAGACCGACAGGCGGCAGAGGGCCAAAGAGAATGGGTCTTAAAAAGATCACGCCAAAAAAGAACATCCAGAGGATTGCAGAAGAGAGGGCTCAGAGAAAATATCCAAATCTAAGACTCTTAAACTCCTACTGGATCGGAGAGGATGGGAAGTACAAATTCTTTGAGATAATATTCGTTGATCCTCAACATCCAGCGATAATAAATGATAAGGATATTGGCTGGATATGCAGTGACAAGCATAGAGGCAGGGTTTATAGAGGACTAACATCTGCTGGCAAAAAGTCGCGTGGCCTACGTAAAAAGGGCAAAGGCGCGGAGAAGATCAGGCCAAGCATCAGAAGTCATGACCGAACAGGCAATTAAGACAATGGGATGGTAGGATAGAGTTATCCAATCAAAACATCTAGATAACACTAAATTTTTTTTAATGTTGTATCTTTTTTTGGTGTCAAAGCGCCTGATATGGGACTCCTTGGGATAAACTATTATAAGTTTACAACTCTATTTCTTTGAAAACTGTTATATGATCGATTAATAAGGGGAATATTGACGTTCTTCGAATGAATAATAAAAAAGTGGTCATACCTAGTATTTTCAAAGGACAGGATCGAAATGAAGCCGAAATTCATAGATCTGCACGTACACTCCATATACTCACATGGAGTTGATACACCCTCCAGGATGTTATACAGAGCAGAAGAACTCGGGATAAAGATCGGATTTTGTGGTGGCATCAAATCAGATGACATCACATCGGGAAAAGGGATCCGTCCTCGAAATAAAAACGAGTTTAAACAACTCATAAAGAAGTACAATGACAATTCCGATTACATAGTCATGCATGGAGGATCAGTGGGGATCAATAGATTGGCAGTGAAAGATGAACGCGTGGACATCCTTGCACATGCTTCGATTAATTATAGGGATAGCGGGATAAACTCGGTGCTGGCTAAAGAAGCAGAGAAAAATGGCGTAGCCATTGAAATAAATCTAAAAGACATAATAACTGCAAAAAGAATGGACCGAGTGAATGCACTAAGGAGGATAAAGACTAATCTGATACTTTCAAGAAAATATGGCTTCGATCTAATCGTAGTTTCAGGGGCGAAGTCCAGATATGAGTTGCGGAGCGCAAGGCAGGTCTATGAGCTACTCAAACTCCTTGGAATGGATCAGGATGAGATTGAATGTGCAGTAAATCGAGTGCCTATGAAAATATTGGAGAAAAATAGAGACAGAAAAGATCGAAACTTCGTAATAAAGGGGGTCAGGGTGGTAAAATGACATTGCTACCACCGACACTCAGGGAGAAGAAGAGATACATTGCCTTTAGGGTACACTCCGATGCCCCAGTAAAAAGAGATGAGGCAGTGGGGGCAATTTGGCACACTGTCCTGAGCTTTCTTGGGGAAAGAGAGGCATCAAACCTGAGCCTTTGGATAAAAGACTTTGATAATCAGCAGGGCTTCTTGGTGTGCAGCCACAAAAAAACAGGAGAAGTAATAGGATGCCTAACGTTGGTAGATGAGATATCACACAGAAAAGCCAGCATCCAAGTGCTTGGAATCTCCGGAACATTAAAAGCACTAAAGAGGAAGTTTTTGAATACATCAATAGAGGTTAACGAAATCGAAAAGAAGATAGAACTTGATGGGAAAGAAATGACGGTTGTCAGGAAATATGGCAACTGTTTGGACGCGATTACTGAAGATAATCAGTTAAAAAGACGATTGAAGAATTTGAAGATGGAGTATATAGGACTTACAGAGGAGGACCTTTTGTAGCTGTTATCTATCGAAAAAGAGGGATAATTTAATAGGCGGGATAAGATGACTTCAATAGCTACATATTCCCTATAATAAAGGTTATAAAGACACTGAAGGAAATAAGAACTCATCAAAATCATAGTTATTCAAGTTCAATATGTGAGGTGAAAAGATGCAACCGATGCCAAGTATGGGATATGATAGGGCGATAACGGTTTTCAGTCCTGACGGAAGGCTGTTTCAGGTGGAATATGCCCGAGAGGCAGTAAAAAGAGGAACCACATCGTTAGGGATAAAATATGATAATGGAGTCCTATTAGCTGTGGATAAGAGGCTGACAAGCAGATTGATCGAAGAGAAATGTATCGAGAAAATATTCCCCATAGATAATCACATTGGAGCCGCAACCTGCGGACTTGTTGCAGATGCAAGAGTAATAATAGACAGGGCAAGAGTCGAAGCCCAGTCAAACATGATAACATACAACGAGCCCATTGATGTAGAGATACTTGTAAAGAAACTATGCGACTTCAAACAGCTCTATACACAGCATGGTGGGGTAAGACCTTTCGGAATTTCACTTCTTATTGCAGGGGTAAATGACGAGCCACGACTCTTTGAGACAGATCCAAGCGGGGCGCTGATAGAGTTCAAAGCTACAGCCATAGGATCTGGTAGATCCACCGCGATGGAGATATTTGAAGAAAAATACAAGGAAGACTCAAGCAAAGATGAAGCAATAGGCCTTTTACTGGAAGTCCTAAAAGAGGTTACAGATGGGAAACTGTCAGAAAAGACCGTTGAGATGGCCGAAATAGATGGGAAGACCAAACAATATCGCAAATACTCTTCAGAGGAGATTGGGAAGTACGTTTCAAGCATGGGAAAGAGCCCATCTAAGACTCCGGAAAAGGAGTGAACCCTATTGGTCAGTTTGGAAGAGGCGATAATTGCCCGATTAGAAACCCATGGATCTAAATTTGAGGTCTTGGTTGACCCAGATCTAGCGTTAGATCTGAAGAAAGGGATAAAAGAGGACATGGAAGATGTTCTAGCTGTCGAGACGATTTTTAAAGACGCAAAAAAAGGGGATAAAGCATCAGAGGAGCACATCAGAGAGCTATTGGGCACAGACGACCCCATAGAAGCTGCCAAGATCATAATCGAAAAAGGAGACATACACCTTACAACCGAGCAGAGAAAGAAGATCCATGAAGACAGAAAAAAACAGTTGATAACCTTCATAGTTAAACATGGAATAAACCCCAAGACCGGGACGCCACATCCCCCTCAAAGGATCGAAAAAGCGATAACAGAGGCAAGAGTTCAGATAGATCTCTTTAAATCTGCAGAGGAGCAAGCTCCAAAAGCACTAAAGGCGATACGCCCCCTTATACCCATACGATTCGAGGAGAAAACTATCGCAGTGAAGATACCCGCGCATTATGCGGGTAAGGCACATAGTATAGTCAAGAATTTTGGAGAAGTCAAGAAAGAAGAATGGCAAAACGATGGCTCTCTAATAGTCATGATTGAATTACCTGCAGGAAGCGTTGATGATTTTTTTAACGAGCTTAATAAACTGACCAGTGGCCAGATTGAGAGCAAGATAATAAAGTGAGGAAATTTTTATGAAAAAGATGGTATTACCAGGAGAACTCATCGCAGAGGGGGACTTAAAGCTTGGAAGCGGCGTATACCGAGAAGATAACAGAATATACGCCTCTGTATTAGGTCTCGCAGACCAAGGCGGAGACCTGGTGCGGGTTATCCCCATGGCCGGTAGGTACATGCCTCAGGTCAGAGATTATGTGATTGCAGACGTTACCACGGTCCAATATTCAAGTTGGATATTGGATATTAACGCCCCCTACCAGGGAGTATTGACTCCAAGAGATTACTTTAGAGATTTTGATTCTTTTCAAGCAGACTTATCAGAGATCATCTCACAAGGAGAGACGATCTATGCTATGATCCGGGAGATATCACCCACAAAAAGGGTTTTTCTAACGATGAAAGAGAGAGGAAGCAGGAAACTAAAAGGCGGAAGAATGTTGGAGATAACCCCTGCAAAAGTGCCCAGGGTTATTGGCAAGAAGAGCTCCATGATATCAATGATCAAAGAGGAGACCGGATGCCAAATAGTCGTTGGACAAAATGGAAGAGTATGGGTGGACGGAAAGGAAGAGCTAGTTAATCTTGTAGCAGAAATAATTAAAAAAATTGAAAAAGAGGCCCATACCCCCGGGTTAACAAATAATGTAAAAGATATGATATTAGATGCGAGGGAAAAACTATGAACGTTGGAGAACCAGAGAAGTTTATTATCGATGGAAAGAGATTAGATGGAAGGAAACCAGACGAATTAAGGGAAATAAAGATGGAAGTCGGAGTATTGGATAGAGCCGATGGTTCAGCATACGTTGAATGGGGGGAGAACAAGGCCATTGCAACCTGCCTTGGACCAAGAGAGGTGCATCCAAGACACTTAGAAAGATCCGATCGAGCCATCTTAAGATGTACCTATAATATGGTGCCGTTTTCAGTATCAGATAGGAAAAGGCCAGGTCCTGATAGACGGAGTGTGGAAATATCTAAGGTCACTAGGTGGGCTTTAGAACCTGCAGTTCTTTTACATCTTTACCCAAGGACTAGTATCGATGTTTTTATAGAGGTATTGCAGGCACAGGCTGGGACCAGGTGTGTTGGGATCACAGCCGCCTCACTGGCGCTGGCAGATGCAGGGATTCCTATGCGAGACATCGTGCCCGCATGCGCAGCAGGCAAAATTGGAGGCGAAATTGTAGTAGATCTATCTGATGTGGAGGACAACTATGGTGACGCAGACCTACCGATAGCCACGATGCCAACTAAAGGGAAGATAACACTGATGCAGATGGACGGCAATCTCACTCAGGAAGAGTTTGAGAAAGCATTTGATCTGGCGAAAAAAGGATGTGAAACAGTACATCAAATGCAAATTGATGCATTAAAATCAAAGTATGAGAGGTAATAAGAATGCACGAAATAGTTCCTGAAGTAAAGATCGATTACATCTCCAGATTATTAGATGAAGGCAAAAGAGAAGACGGCAGAGGATTTGATGATTATCGTGAGATTAAGATAGAGAAGGGAATTTATACAAAAGCAGATGGCTCTGCTCGGATTAGCATAGGCAAGACCCTGGTAGTTGCGGGGATAAAGCTGATATTAGGAGAGCCATACTCAGACAAGCCAAACTCTGGAGTCATGACAACAAATGCAGAGCTTAGGCCTGTAGCCTCACCCACATTCGAATTGGGCCCTCCAAAAGAAGACACGATTGAATTGGCAAGGGTCGTAGATAGAGGCATAAGAGAATCAGGGGCAATAGATCTAGATAAGCTCTGTCTGGTTGACGGCGAACAGGTGTGGATAGTCTTTATTGATACCCATATCCTTGACTACAATGGCAATCTTTTTGACGCAACCTCATTAGCTGCAATGACTGCTCTTCTTAACACCCAGATGCCAAAAGTCGAGGACGATAAAGTGATCTATGATGAGAAGACTGGACCCCTCCCAATGTTAGACACACCAGTCTCCACAACGTTTGCAAAAGTTAAGGACAGCATCCTTGTTGACCCTTCTCTGAATGAGGAGCAGGTACTAGATGCAAGGTTGACCGTAGAAACAACGGAAAAGGGCGACCTATGTGCAATGCAGAAAGGTGGCTCTGGCACTTTTACAAGTCAAGAGATTATTGACACAATAAATCGGGGACGTGAGAAGGCAAAAGAGCTGAGAAAGCTGTTAAAGAGTGATTAGGATGTCAAAGAGAACCAAGAAAGTAGGTCCGTCGGGGAAATTCGGTACACATTATGGGATGAGCCTCAGGAAAAAATGGGCTGGGGTTGACATTAAGATGAGGCAGCCGCATAAATGCCCTACTTGTGAGAAGATGGCAGTTAAGAGGCTGGCGGCGGGAATATGGGAATGTAGAAAGTGTGGTGCAAAGTTCAGTGGGGGAGCATATTTACCCAAGACAAGTATTTCAACGACCGCTGACCGCATACTGAGTAAGGTTACGGAGAGAAGTTAGATATGTATAAATGTGGTAAGTGTGGGAAGCCTGTGGAGTTGGCAGGGGGAGACCCAGTTAGATGTCCATTTTGCGGCCATAAAATACTTTTTAAAGAAAGATCAAAGTCAGTACGAACTATCAAAGGCCGGTAGGACGGATGAAAGAAGCAACGATAGATATCGAAATGGCGTTTAAAACCGAGAAAGAATCGGGAGTGGTCTATGGGGCTTTAAAACCCGAGATAAAATCTGAAGACAGAACCAGGACTAGCCTGAGAAAAGACCGGAACAAAATTTTTCTGGAGATAACGGCTAGGGATATGACCGCTCTTAGAGCATCTGTTAACTCCTATTTCAGATGGATTAGAACCTCACACGCAATGTTAGGAGAGATATAAATGGCATCGGAGTTTGATAGGCTTTCACCTCAGTTAAAACAGGAGATACTTCAGATCCAACAACTCCAACAACAGGCGCAAGTAATGGTGCAACAGCGTCTTCAGATGGAGCTTCAACTCAAAGAAACCGAGAAGGCCGTGGAGGAGTTGTCGAAACTCAAGGACACCGCAGAGATCTATAAAAATATAGGCACGTTGTTGATCAAGAGCGAGAAAAAAGATGTGTCTGAAGAGTTGGCTGAGAAGAAAGAGACCTTGGAGCTTAGAATCAAGACATTCAAAAAACAAGAAGAGAGGATCGAGGGAAAACTAA
Organism: Hydrothermarchaeales archaeon (SeqCode); assembly: GCA_036446635.1. Taxonomy (GTDB): domain Archaea; phylum Hydrothermarchaeota; class Hydrothermarchaeia; order Hydrothermarchaeales; family SZUA-236; genus JAZFTJ01. The sequence continues at coordinate 15,935 of JAZFTJ010000020.1, forward strand.
AAGAGATGCAGACAAAGATCCAAGATGCCTTAAAGACACAGTCATCTGCATTTGGCAGCGCTGGATAGATCTTTTCTTATTTTTACAAAAAACATTAAGTATCTCAGTGTTCATTCCTATTATCTATGCGGGATTTCATCCAATATATCAGGGATTTTGAAGGAAAAGCATTGATCCTTTCCCATCAGAATTCAGATGCTGATGCTGTAGCTACATCGATTGCACTTTCGAGGGGCATAAAAAAACTCAATAACAAGATTAAACTTCAACTTGGGGCTTCTAAGAGCATTTCCCGAGTTGGTAATCAAATTCTCGAAAAATTTGGGGAAAACATCGAGATTGACCCAGAGGTTGACGCTGATCTAATAATAATCATCGATACCTCTAACTTAAATCAACTGGCGCCCTTGGATACGGTGTTAATCAAATCAGATGCCTGTAAAGTAGTGATAGACCATCATGCTGAGCATGAAGATACGCAAAGCATCGCGGATTTTTACATTGTTGATGAGAATGCCTCGTCTTGCACTGAGCTGATCTATTCATTCTTTAAAGAGAGCGGAATTGCGATAGACATTGAGGTTGGAGAGGCTATTTTGATAGGGATCCTAGCCGACACCGCGCATTTCAAGTTTGCTTCCCCTAAAACTCTCGGAATTGTAAACGAAATTCTGTCCTTAGAAGGTTTTGATTACTATAAGGTCTTGAAAATTCTGCAGATACCGGGGAATGTATCGAAAAGGATAGCTCATCTAAAGGCTGCTCAGAGGATAAATATAACCCGGGTAAATGATTGGGTCGTGGTCACATCATATGTCAGCTCATATAATTCTTCTGCAGCGCAATCTTTTCTATCTCTTGGAGCGGACATATCATTTGTCGCGTCTATTGAAAAGAACGCGGTGCAAGTTAGTTCTAGAGCCACACCCTATTTTCTAGGTAAGACGGGGATACATTTAGGAAGAGACATTATGCCGAAGATTGGAAGAATTATCAATGGTGGGGGAGGAGGGCATGCTGGTGCCGCAGGTGCAAAGGGGGAGGGAAAAGATGTGGAAGATATTCTCAAAAAATGCGTGGGAATTGTAGCAGAAGAGTTGAGTTAATATCCTCATTGGGGGAACGGTAAATGGAATAGCAAGTAGTCGCCGATACGCATTTTAGACGATGTTTTTAGATGGGGAGAAATTGAAATAGATAGAAGAATATTTTGAAACAAGAGGATAAAGGCTTGATATATTTTGCAAGAAAATGTTAGAAAACTATTGGAAAAACAAGGCTATCGAATAATAGGCGGGCACTCTGCAGTAAAAGCATGCCATTGGTTAAAGGAGAGCTTAGTCAACAATAGGCCTTGTTACAAGCAAAAATTCTATGGAATAGAGAGTCATCGCTGTCTCCAGATGACGCCCAGCGTAGCATGGTGTCAACATAGATGTGTTTTCTGCTGGAGACCCATAGAGCATACCATCGGGTCTGAGATGGAAGGCGAAACTTTAGATGATCCAGGTTTTATCATTGAGAATGCCATACAGGAGCAGAGGCGTCTTCTGAGCGGTTACGGGGGCAATGAAAAAGTTGACAAGTCCAAGTTAAAAGAGGCAAACGAACCCAGGCATGCAGCCATATCCTTGGCAGGAGAGCCTACTACATATCCTATGATCGGAGAGCTGATTGAAGACTTTCACAGCAGAGGCTTTACGACCTACCTTGTAACAAACGGCATGAAACCAGAGGTTTTGGGGGATATCGAAGAACCTACCCAGCTCTACCTGTCCTTAGAAGCATATGATAGAAAGCTTTACAAAAGGATAAACAATCCCCAAGTGAAGGATGGATGGGAGAGATTGAATCAGAGTCTAGAAATATTAAATAGCATAAAGACAAAGAAAGTCATCAGGATAACACTGATAAGAGGTTTCAATCTGGACAAACCCGAAAAATTTGCCCCATTGATTGAGAAGGCCCAACCAGATTATGTGGAGCCCAAGGGGTATGTGCACGTGGGATACTCCAGACGGAGGCTTTTAAGAGAAGATATGCCATCATTTGAAGAGGTTCAAAAGTTTGCAGCACAACTCTCAGAGGAAAGTGGATATAATATCAAAGATTCATCTAAGGATAGCAAGGTAGTTCTTCTATCAAAATAAGAAGATAAAATGACTCTAACTAATATCCTAAGTAGAATAAAAGAATATTTAGACGAGAAAGACGGTAGACGAGAAGAGGTCTTCAAGACATCCCGTGAAATTAGACGGATGTCGACAAAGGCCATCAGATCGATCCATAAAGAGGACTTCAAAATCGCAAAAGACCTAATCAATCAGGCAAAAAAAGAGGTTACTCTCATTAAAAAGGAGGATAACCGATATAACTTTCTCGATGACTCGTTGCAAGAATACTGTGAAGCCGTACTAACCTACGCATTCATAAAGAAAGAGAAGCTATTAGAGCCTCAAGAATTAAACGTTAGTCCAGAAGCATATGTCCTGGGACTTGCTGATTCGATAGGGGAGCTAAGACGATATATCCTTGACTCAATCAGAAAAGACGACTTTAGTGAGGTAGAGTACTTTCTTGACCTTATGGACGAGATCTATCATGAGATAGCGGCCTTCGACTACCCAACCGCCGTCATACCTCTTAGAAGAAAGCAGGATATTGCGCGCTCTATCCTGGAAAAGACACGTGGAGAGGTAACATTGGCGTTGCAGCAGGCAGAACTGAAGAAACTTTCTGAAAGGTGACCGATCTTGGGCAAGTGGAATAGTAAGAAGATCACAGAGCTAGCCAAAAAAGATTTCGATGCCACATGGCTTGACACAAAAAAATTGATAGAGCCGATGAAAGATAGGGGAATGAAAAATCTGCCCCCTGGAAAACCGCATCCTGTCTTTGATACACTTCAAAGACTAAGAGAGGCTTATCTAAATCTAGGATTTAACGAGGTCATCAACCCGCTTTATATTGAAGAGACAGATGTAAGGAGACAGTTTGGTCCTGAAGCAACAGCAGTTTTAGACAGATGCTATTATCTGGGGGGACTTCCCCGGCCAGACATCGGGTTAAGCGATGAAAAAATTGCTCTAATAAAGGACCTTGGCGGGGAAATGGCAGATAATAAAGCTCTCACCAATGTCCTTCACAAGTACAAAAAGGGGGAGTTTGGAGGAGATGACTTGGCCTATAAGCTTGCTGGTGTTCTGAAGGTTGATGACTCAAAGGCGATGAAGATAATCAACGAAGTTTTTCCAGAGTTCAGGGAGTTGGAGCCCAGCTCTACGAGAAATACCTTGCGTTCCCATATGACCAGCGGTTGGTTTCTGACACTGGAAAGCCAGATAGGTTTGAATCCATTTCCAATACAGCTTTTCTCCATCGGCAGATGCTTTAGGCGAGAGCAAAAAGAGGACGAGAGTCATCTTCGTACCTATCACTCTGCCTCGTGCGTTATCGTGGATGAAGAGGTGGGAGTTGAAGCTGGAAAAAGAATATCCACGGAGTTATTGAAGCAATTTGGCTTTAAAGATTTCAAGTTCAAGCCAGATGAGAAGAGATCGAAATATTATGCCCCGGATACCCAGACCGAGGTTTATGCTCATCATCCGAAAGGAGGATGGGTTGAGATAGCTACTTTTGGAATCTACAGTCCGGTGGCGTTGTCAAGATATAAGATCGAGTATCCTGTCATGAATCTTGGACTGGGGGTTGAGAGGCTTGCAATGGTTCTATCGGGGGTAAAAGATGCGCGTGAGCTTGTTTACCCACAGTTCTATGGTGAATGGAAACTCAGTGATGAAGACATAGCCTCACGCATCCAGTTGGACAAGGCACCACACACAGGTGAGGGTAGAGATATAGTTGACCGGATCATCGCAGTTGGGCGAGAACACGGAAAAAGCGAGAGTCCATGTGACTTCGAAGTTTATATGGGCAATGTTTCAGGCTCCAATGTAGAGGTAAAGCTTGTTGAAGTTGAGGATAAAACAAAGCTTTTAGGCCCTGCAGCCTTTAACAACATCTATGTCAATAACGGCAATATCTATGGGGTCTCAGAGGAAAAAATACCCGAGGACATCATGAAAAACGGCACCAATGCAGGCATGACATATATCGAAGGAATCGCTAATTTAGCAGCCTGCAACATAGAGAGAGCAGTGAGGGAAAGGGAGAAAAAGTCTATTACAAAAGTAAAGATCGCCAGAAATTTAAATGACATAAATCTTCGCCTAGACAGTGCTGCTTTAAGATATATAACGACTAATAATAAAAACATTGACATCCGTGGGCCGGTGTTCATGACAATAGAAGCAAGAATTGGAGAGTAGAGGACTTAATCCACTCAGACAGGCTATAAGGAGGTCATTCATTGGGCGTTCAACTAGCTGATTTGATAAAATCTAAACCTCTCCAATTCAAGGAGCTTGCCGGTAAAAAGGTTGCAATAGATGCCATGAACTCGCTCTATCAGTTTCTCTCTATAATAAGACAACCTACCGGAGAGCCACTAAAGGATTCCAGCGGAAGGGTAACAAGTCACCTCTCAGGGTTGTTGTATCGAAATGTGAATCTCATGGATTTCGGAATCTTGCCAGTCTATGTCTTTGACGGCATGCCACCAGGATTGAAGGATGGGGTTGTAAAAGATAGGATTGAGATACGGACCAAGGCTGAAAAGAAGTGGAAAGAGGCTTTGTCAGCAGGGGATCTTGAAACTGCAAGAAGTTTTGCTCAACAAGCTTCCAGATTGTCAGGGGATATGATCCATGATTCCAAAATTCTGCTTGAGTATATGGGCATCCCAACGGTTCAAGCGTTCACTGAGGGAGAGGCACAGGCAGCATATATGACATCAAGAGGCGATGTTTGGGCCACAGGGTCTCAGGATTATGATTCTCTTTTGTTCGGCGCCAATCGATTGGCCCGAAATCTCACTATCTCAGGTAAGAGAAAGATCCCTAGGAAGAATATCTATGTGGATGTTGTCCCGGAGATATTTCATCTGGACAAAGTCTTAGAAGAGATAAAGATAGATAGGGAGCAGCTGATAGAGCTTTCCATACTCATAGGCACGGACTACAATCCGGGGGGAGTTGGAGGGATAGGACCTAAGAAGGCATATAAGCTTATAAAAGAATTTGGAAGTGCAAAAAAAGCCTTGAAGGATAAAGGTATTCATCCAGACTTCGATATAGATGAGATCAAGGAGCTTTTCTTAAAGCCCAAGATTACAGAGGACTATGATCTGAATTGGAACGCTCCAGATATTGATAAGGCGGTCCGATTTCTCTGTGATGAAAGGGATTTCTCAATTGAACGAGTGGAAAAAGCCCTGCAGAGGCTAGAGACCAGTATCAAGGAAGTTGGGTCTCAATCTAGTTTAGATGGCTGGTTCTAGATATCCAATGAGTTGATATCAATAAAAGATCTATATGTACTGTAGCGGCTATCATTACGGGCTCCAGACGTACTCGTGTTGAGCACGAGAGAAACCCGTGGACCTGGGTTCAAGTCCCAGTACCCCCATTTTATACTTTTCAGAGACACCATTGGAGACATTAAATTCAATCTAAAATAGATTTTTCAACCATCTCTAAGCCTTCTAGACATGGTTTGATTAATAATGTTTGCATTCGATACATTTATAGAATCAATATGCCCATGGGACAAGGCAAATACTTTTTTGTTTTTTCCTATGGGCTGTCCCCTCCCCATAATAAAAACTAAAAAAGTGACTATTTTTTCGAGTTAACGCGTTTGGTAATATTTGTCTAGATTCCGCCGCGCTTTTCTCTATCCCCTCTTAAACTCCTGTAGCTCTTTTTGCCCAAGGTTCTACCTGACGCTCCTTCAACAATGCGCCAGTCAATAAGGTGCTTTAGATCATGGATGAAGTGGTCCAATTTCTTCAATTCACCCTCTGGTTTGTAGGATGACCTCTCCTCACAGAAAGTTAAAAATCCTTCAAAGAGTTTTTTAATCTCGTCATCGTTTGGATATTTCTTGATTATCTCCTCAAATTTCTTAAGTGACTTATCCAATATTTCTTTATATTCATCAAGTTGGGTTTCAGAAATCTCTTTTCTTTCAGCGTCGATCTCCTCAGCCAATAATGTTCTTGAGGACTCTATCAGCTCTAAAAGTCGTTCCAATAGGTATGGGCTAGCTTCCGTCAAATTTGATCACCTTAATAAGCTATCGTATGATATCAGAATACCCTTAAAAAGGTTGCTATATAGTCTAGAATCTGCCTCTGTTGTCCGTGGCAAAATCATACGAAAATTTTATATTTTTTTCAATTCTCAACCAGTTCATAAGCCTTCCAAGCCTTTTGGGTAGAATTTGGGAAAACACATATTAATATGTCAAGGATATATACAGATGAATTGTTGACTTGACACTGATTTAGGACGTGATATATGTGGTAGGTACTACGGCAATTGCATGTAAGTGGGGTTCTATTATTGTATTCAAGTTACTATTCGTGACTGCTCTCATACTTCTCATTATATGGCTTTACAAACAGATTAAAGGCCCACAGGTGACCACACAAATTGAAACTCCTTTAGACATACTCAAAAAGAGATATGCAAAGGGTGAGATTGATAAAAAAGAGTTTGAAGAAAAGAAGAAGGATCTTTAGTAAACTTTTTTTCAATCCTTTTCAAACCAAACTCTAAGCCTTCCAAACCTTATTTTTATCTTCCACTGATTTTTTTTCAAAATTACAGGGTTTTAAATAACACCTAGGAGAAAGGATAAGGTGGACATGAAGAGAGTGATCATTTGGAAAAGAGTTGAGATAACAGACTTTTAATTTGTGGGTGCTCTT
>JAZFTJ010000021.1:0-13920 GCA_036446635.1 Hydrothermarchaeales archaeon (SeqCode)
GAGATCTTTATCGATCTCTCTGAGCCTTTTGATCTTTTCAAGGGTCTCCGGGAGAAACTCAACACAGAAGCTTCCAGGGTTAACTGTAAGGATCAAAACAGCATCTATTTCATCTAAAAAAGGCAGGATAATGTCAAGCCCTGTCTCGGGATTCAAAGCCAATGTCACCTTAAGACCTTTTTCCTTAACAAACACTATAGCCTCCCCAATATCCTCAAGGGTCTCAACCTGGAGTATGGCGATATCCACTTTATCATAGTTCGTCTCTATCCATTCAAGAGGATTAGTGACCATAAGGTGTGCTTCATACTCAAAATCGTCAGGGGGCTTGAAGTCAAACTCCAACGAGGAGTTTGGAACAAACTTGTTATCCATCACATCAAGCATGATCCTCTTAACCTTCCCCTTGACTTTATCAAGCATCTCATCAAGCTCGTCTTGACCTTTTGCTATCACGGCTGGAACTATAAGTACCCTCATGTTACACTATCATATTACGCTTGGTTAAAATTATTTTCCCCACAACCCTTGACTAATTAATGATTATAAAAAAAGAGGAAAACTGATGGAAAACACAAAAAAAGCACGCCTAATCGATGGACCAGTCGATAAAATCCTCTTTAAAATGACTGTGCCGATGATCTTCGGAATGGCAGCTATTATCATATTTAACCTGATAGACACCTTTTTCATAGCACAACTAGGGACAAAAGAACTTGCAGCAATAAGCTTCACATTCCCCGTCGTACTCGTTGTAGGAAGCCTAGCGCTGGGACTAGGTTCAGGCGCCTCAGCAGTCATCTCACAGGCCATAGGAAAAGGAGACTACGACAAAGTACAGCGACTCACAACAGACAGCCTAATATTATCCCTCCTACTGGTAGGCATTTTTATAATCATAGGAATACTGACAATAAACCCCTTATTCGCTCTACTTGGAGCAACACCCGAGATAATAGTCCTAATACGACAATACATGCTGATATGGTACCTTGGGATGCTATTCGTCGTCGTCCCCATGGTAGGAAACAGCGCCATCCGAGCAACAGGCGACACCAAGACACCGAGCCTCATCATGATCATAGCGGCACTTGTCAATTTCGTATTAGACCCACTGCTAATATTCGGGCTGGGCCCATTTCCAAAGCTCGGACTTGCTGGAGCAGCCATAGCAACGGTATTCGCAAGAGCCATCACACTAGTAATCTCCCTGTGGGTCCTTTACTATCGCGAAAAGATGATAACACTTAAAATCCCGTCTTTAAAAGTCGTCATCGACTCCTGGAAAAGCATCCTGTACATAGCCCTGCCCGCAGCAGGAAGCAGGATCATCATACCAATAGGAATGGGGGTAATTACACGCATTGTATCTACATACGGAGCAGAAGCCGTTGCGGCCTTTGGCGTCGCCTCAAGAATTGAAATGGTAGCCATATTGGTATTCATGGCTCTTGGAGCGGTTATCAATCCATTTGTCGGTCAAAACTGGGCAGCAGGACGACTTGACAGAGTATATCTGGGGAGAAAATATACCAACAGCTTCTCCATGGCATGGGGAGCAGCAATGCTAGTACTCCTCGCGATAGCAGCCCGACCAATCGCCACAGTATTCAGTGACAACCCCGAGGTCATAAAGACAGTAGTACTATACCTTACTATCGTGCCTGTTGGCATCGGCTACCAGGGTGTTTTTCTACTAGCAACCACATCTTTGAATGTCTTGAACAGGCCCCTCCATGCCGCAGCTCTCGCTGTTGTGCAAATGTTTGTCCTATACATTCCGCTCGCCTATGCCGGGTCATACCTATTCGGTCTGGCAGGAGTTTTCTCTGCTGTAGCCGTAACATATTTTATAGCAGGCATGTCCGCTCACAAAGTGCTTGGAGTAATCCTAGCCACAGAAGAAGAGAAGATAGAAGCTGTTGCAGAATAGAGAGAAAATAAAACCGTAATAGCAGGGTTTAAAAATCCTTATATTAAATAAACTCATTTACGATATCAAGATACAAAGATTTGTTTTATAAAAGAGTATAAGATAATGGTGATTACATGTTTATTACAGTAAGAATGGCAGTGGGTCTGGCGATACTCTTAATTCTCTTCAACATGTACTATCTTGAGGATGAGATAGGAAAAGAAGGAGTCTACTGGCTATACTCAGTACTGGGGGTTGTTTTCGGAGTAATATCTGTTTTTGCCGTGGCCAAGGACTCGCCGAATGAGAGAAGCTACATAACATTGGCCGTTCTCTGTGTTCTTCTAGCCATCCTCAACTACGAAGGAGAAGAGGAAGAGGAGGAACTTCAGGAGATAAAAGAGACGCCCAAAAAGAGACGACGTAAAAAGTCTGGGAAGAAACGAAAAAACAAGGGCAAGAAGTGAGAGAGGGAGAATGCTAGAGGAACTCCATATAAACGAGAAAAAAGTACTGCTTGTTCTATCCAAGCTGGGCCAGGCCTCTCCAGAACAGATAGCAGACGACTCAGGCCTTAATATTAACTCTGTGATGCGCGTGCTCTATTGGCTAAGCCCCAAGGGGCTGATCCAGATAGATGAGAGATTCGATGAGACTATCACACTTCAAAAGGAGGGAGAACGCTATCTAAAAGACGGTCTGCCCGAGAGGAGGGCTGTGAATTATTTAAAAACAAAAGAAGACGCCACCATCAAAGACCTCGGCGAGATACTGGAGGGAAGTGAGGTAAACATAGCCATAGGATGGCTTAGAAAAAAAGACCTCGCAACAATAGAAAAAGGCAGGCTTGTTCTAAAAGAAAAAGGCCTTGAAGACGAAAAGACAGAAGATGAATCACTCTTAGAGATACTTGGGATGGGCCCGGTTTTAAAGAGCAAACTAAACGACGAGAGGAAGATAGGTCTTAAGCTTCTAAAAAGCAGGCAAAACGTGATAAAAATCGAGGAAAAGGTCCTAAGAGAGATCTCGCTGACAGACAAGGGGGTTGAACTTGTCAAAGGCGGCATTGAGATCGGCGATGAAATCACACAGCTCGATCACGGAATGCTAAAGAGCGGCGGATGGAAAGACGCCGAGTTTAGACCCTATGATGTAGAAGGCATGGCGCCAGAGATTTTGCCTGCAAAACGTCATCCTCTAAGGACTATGATCGACGAGATACGGGAGATCTTCCTCCAGATGGGCTTTAAAGAGATCTCAGGACCTATAGTCGAGTCAAGCTTCTGGAACTTTGATGCTCTCTTTGTACCCCAGGACCATCCTGCAAGGGAGATGCAGGACACATTCTATCTTGAAAACCCCAATGAGGCCAAACTACCCCAAAAGGAGGTATTAGATGCCATCAGAGCCGCCCACGAAGACGGAGGCGTCACCGACTCCGTTGGATGGAGATACACATGGGACAGAGAAAAGGCCAAAAAGACACTGCTTAGAACACATACCACTGCGGTTACGATACGACACCTAGGAGGGAACAAAGAATCCCCCATAAAGGTCTTCAGCGTCGGGCCTGTGTTCAGGAATGAGAAAATATCCTTCAAACACCTGCCGGAGTTTCATCAAATCGAGGGCATTGTGGTAGGAGAGGTTACCTTCAACGATCTCCTGGGCATCCTCAAGGTCTTCTACGCCAAGATGGGTTTTGAAAAGATAAGGTTCAGGCCTGCCTACTTCCCCTATACAGAGCCCTCGGTGGAGGTAGAGGTCTTCTTTGAGGAGAAAAAGTCATGGATAGAGCTCGGCGGAGCAGGGATATTCAGGCCAGAGGTCACAGAGCCCCTGGGCATTAAAGAACCTGTTTTGGCATGGGGCCTGGGCCTTGAGAGGCTGGCAATGCTAAGACTAGATCTTACAGATATCAGAACGTTCTATAGGAGCGATATAGACTGGCTTAGGAGGATTGCGGTGAGGTAGTGAATCATGCCTGTTATTGAAGTATATTACCATGATCTTTGCACGTTGCTCGGCAAGAAAGTGCCGCTAGAAGAGCTTATAGACCGGATACCCATGATAGGCGCAGACATCGATACCTATGATAAGAATAAGATTAGTATAGAGTTCTTCCCGGACAGGCCCGACCTCTACTCGGCAGAAGGCATCGCTAGGGCCATGAGAACCTTTTTCGGCTATGAAACAGGCCTAAAAGAGTATAGTTTGGAAAAACCTGAAAACGTGCTTGAAGCCGATAAGAGCGTCATTGGAGTAAGGGACTATGTAGTGGCATGCGAGGTCTCGGGCGTTGAACTGGATGATCATCTTATTCAGGAGCTTATGGACCTTCAGGAAGACCTGCACTGGGCGCTGGGGCGGGACAGGAAAAAGGTCGCCATAGGTGTCCATGACTCCTCACAGATAAAAGGACCATACAAGTATACGACAGCAAAGCCTGATGAGATAAGCTTCATACCCCTAGGGATGAAGGGGGAGATGACACTTGACCAGATACTGAAAAAACATCCCAAGGGCATAGAATATGCAGGTGTAATAAACCGATACGACAGATATCCTTTAATCATTGACGCAAAAGACGATGTGCTCTCAATGCCACCCATCATAAACGGGGAACTGACAAAGGTCACAGAGGATACCACAGACTTTTTCGTGGAGATGACGGGGACTGACTTTACCCTGCTCTCACAGGCCCTGAATATTTTGTCAACAGCCTTTGCAGAGCGGGGGTGGAAGATAACGCCTGTGGAGATAAAACATCCAGACATGACCGTTGTAACCCCGGATTATACTCCGGCCAAGAGAAAGATTACAGCAGAATATGTTAACAGGATGCTCGGCCTCAACCTCACAACAGAAGAGATATCAGCATGCCTTAAGAAGATGGGATATGGAGTTGAGGATAAAGGAGAAGACATTGAGGTCTTAATACCATGCTACAGAGCTGACATACTGCACGAGATCGATATCGTGGAAGATGTGGCGATAGGATATGGCTACGAGAACTTCAAGACAGTGCTTCCAAAGATCGTGACCACCGGAGAGAAACACCCTGTCGAGAAGTATTGTGAGAAAATAAGAGACACGATGATAGGCTATGGTTTTACTGAGGTAATGACCTTGATGCTGACAAATGAGGAGAGCAACTTCTCAAACATCAACCGCCAAGGGGGGGCTGTCAAGATAAAGAACCCCATCTCAGAGGAGCACACGATAGTCAGGACCAACCTCCTCTCAAGCCTCATGGAGTTCCTGAAGCTGAACAAGCACAAAGAGCTGCCCCAGAAGGTCTTTGAGGTAGGAGACGTTGTGATACCCGACGAGAATACCGAGACCGGTGCCAGAGATGTAAGAAAACTATGCGCATGCTCGATACACTCAAAGGCCAGTTTTACAGAGGCCAAATCCCTAGTCGAGGGCGTTCTAAGAGACATGGCAGTGGATGGCTATGAAATTAAGAAATCTGTTGATAAAAGCTTCATATCTGGTAGGTGTGCAAGCATCATTGTCGGCGGGAGAGAAATAGGCGTCTTCGGCGAGATTCACCCAGAGGTTATTACTAATTTTGAACTGGAATATCCCATCATCGCCTTTGAGATCGATCTAAACGAGATGATGGCTTTAACATAAGAACAAGACTATCATAGTTAATCTTAAGTAACTCATAAAGAAACTAGTTTTATGCGCATCACTCTTCTTGGAACAGGCTTTGCAATACCGACAAAAGAGCGAGCACAATCTGGAGTATTAGTTGAAACCGACGAGCTTATGCTCTTTGACTGCGGCGCAGGGGTATTAGGCCGTATAGCACAAAGCAGATACGATCACATAGACATTGATCATGTATTCTTCACCCATCATCATCTGGATCACAACTCCGATTTTTTGGCGTTGTTGAAGGCGAATTTTCTAAGAGGCAGAAACCATCTTAACATGTACGGCCCCATCGGCACAGAAGATTGGATTGATCGGTTATTTGACGCCTATCCCTATCTTAAGGGAAGATTTGAATTAAAGATAGAGGAGATGAACGGAAAACACGTTAAACTTCAGGGTTGCACCGTACGTTGTGAGAACATGGAACACAGCATGCCATCTATAGGATACAGGATAGAATCAGAAGATGGCTCTGTGGTCTACACAGGTGACACCATGCCCTGTGAGGCTGTTAAAAGACTCTGCAAAGGAAGAACAGATGTCTTGATTCAGGAGTGTGCATTCCCTGATCCGACAGAAGGCGAGGGCGTTGAGGGTCATACAACACCAAGAGCGCTTGGAAGGCTCATTCAAGGTTTAGATATAGAGAAACTCGTTTTAACGCATTTTGCGCCTGAGGCTGAAGGCAGACAAAATGAGATGGTGAAAAGCATAAAACGATACTATAAGGGAGAGATAATCATCGCCCATGACCTCCTTGAGATTGAGGCTTAGCCATGAAGGCTGTGATCTTGGCTGGCGGGAGAGGAGTTAGGCTAAGACCCCTAACTGATTTTGTCGCCAAGCCCCTTCTCCCCATAAACGGCAGACCAGTGATTAAACAGGTCCTAGAACTCCTGAGAAACGCTGAGATAAACAAGATCTGCATCGTCATCGGACACCTTGGAGAGCAGGTTCAGGATTTCATAGGAGACGGTTATGATCTTGGCGTGGACATAACTTACAAAAGACAAAAGGAACAGCGTGGAACTACCCACGCTCTAAAAGCCGCAGGCGATTTTATCGAAAAAGAAGACTTGCTTGTAATTGCCAGCGACTGTATAATGCCTGCAGATCATATCCGGGAGCTGATAAAATTCCACTTTACAAATAATTGTAATGCTACCTTGAGTCTGAAAGAGCTCAGCGCAGATGAGATGACTCAGTCAAGCACAGTTAAACTGGAAAAGGATATGTCGATCTTAAAGATGATAGAAAAGCCCTCTTCCGATGAGATACTAAGCACTGTTGCGTGCGCCCCTCTTTATATCTTTAAGGATGTCAGAGAATTTCTGCCAAAGGTTCAGAAATCCCTAAGAGGAGAGTTTGAAATAGCAGATATCATACAGATGATGATAGAAGACGGGCTTGTTGTAAAAGGGGTTAAAACAGGTTCGTTCTCCCATCTCTCTGATATTGAGGATTTCTTAAAATTAAACTTCGGATACATAGAGAAGATAGTTTAAAATTAAGAAACCAGAAAAACGATCCAGACACTCTCAGGCAAGTTCCCCCTCCTCCTTTTCATTATGAAAACATTTAACCACGGTATATAACCCCTATTGATAGTTAGTCAATATTGGAGGTGCCTAGTTGTACATCAGCTCATATAATTTCGAGAAAGAGGTCACTAAGGATTTCTCATTTAACAATCCAAAACTAAATGACACCACATTAAGAGATGGGGAGCAGACACCCGGCGTGGTGTTCTCGCTAGAAGAAAAGGTTGAGATCGCAAGATTATTGGATGAGATAGGTGTCCCTCAGATAGAGGCAGGCACGCCTATACTGTCCGACTTTGAGCAGAAGGCCATACACGCCATCGTCAAAGAAGGATTAAATGCGAGCATTATGGGATGGGCACGGGCAGTAAAGTCGGATATTGATGCTGTGATCGCTACAGAAGCAGATGCTATAGCCATATCTATTGCAACCTCTGATATTCATCTCCAATACAAATTAAAGAAAACGAGGGAGGAGATCTTGGAAACAGCAGTGGCCATGGTCGAGTACGCGAAAGACCATGGACTATATATCTCCCTTAACTCCGAGGATGCAACAAGAACAGAGTTCTCGTTCCTTAAAGAGTTCGCTCTAAGGGGCATGGAGGCCGGGGCGGACAGGTTACGGATCTGTGACACTCTCGGGGTTCTTATTCCTGCCTCAAGCAAGTATCTTGTGAAAAAGTTCATTGAGGAGACAAAGATGCCGGTTGAGATACATACGCATAATGACTATGGCTTGGCGGTTGCGAACGCGCTTGCTGCGTTTGAGGCAGGTGCGGAGTATGCGTCTACAACCGTGAACGGTCTGGGTGAAAGAGCGGGGAATTCATCCCTTGAAGGTCTTATAATGAGCTTGACAAAGCTCTATAACATGGATCTGGGTTTTAAGATGGACCAGCTGTATAAGATATCCAACTATGTTGAGGAGGCATCAGGGATCGCTGTGGCATTAAACCGGTCTATTGTGGGGGACCATATGTTCACTCATGAGTCGGGAATACATGTGGATGGTGTCTTGAAGTTTCCCTACACCTATGAGTCCTTCCTGCCTGATGAGGTCGGTGCCACCAGGAGGATTGTAATCGGTAAGCATTCTGGAAAGCATGCTGTTTGGGATAAGCTTGAAAAGCTCGGAATCCATGCTGATAAAGATCAGCTTATAAAGATAGTAGGGGCGGTAAAAGAGCGCGCAGAAAAGAGGAAGAGTGCTATAACAGACAAACAGTTGAAAAAGATGGCCAAGGCTATAATCAACGGCGATGAGACTACGTAAAAAAAACATCCTGTAGGTCCCTCTTTTTAATCGTTCTTTAAAAAAGCTTTTTATTCATGTATATACTAAACTATTGTTGGAATTCTTAAATGATAGGGATGTTAAATGTATAATATCACGCTTATTCCAGGGGATGGCATAGGGCCCGAGGTCATCGACGCCACACTCAGTGTATTGGAGGCAACTGGTGTAGAGTTTGATTTTGAGGAAGTAATAGCAGGGAAAGCTGCTCTTGAAACGTTTGGCTCACCTCTCCCTGAAGAAGCCCTTGAATCTATCAGGAGAAATAAAATTGCGCTGAAAGGTCCGATAACAACACCTGTCGGGACAGGTTTTCGAAGTGTCAACGTGGGTTTAAGACAGGCTTTAGATTTATATGCAAATCTCAGACCGGCAAGGTCTTTTGAAGGCACGAAATCAAGATATAACGATGTGGACTTGGTTGTCGTCAGAGAGAACACCGAAGGCCTTTATTCAGGGAAGGAATATTTCGTGGATGATAACCCGGATCATGCTGAGAGCGTAAATGTTATTACAAGAAGAGCAAGTGAACGCATCGTAAAATTTGCCTTTGACTATGCTGTGAAAGAGAGTAGAAAGAAGGTGACAGCGGTCCATAAGGCCAACATCCTAAAAACTACTGGGGGCTTGTTCTTAAAAGTCGCAAGAGAGGTAGCTGAGGATTATCCAAACGTCGAGTTTGAAGACCGTCTCGTTGACAACATGGCGATGCAGCTTGTAAAAGATCCTAATCAGTTCGACGTCATTGTTACAACCAATCTCTTTGGAGACATTCTATCAGACCTTTGTGCCGGACTCGTAGGAGGTCTAGGCCTTGCACCAAGTGCAAATATCGGTAATAAAATCGCAGTCTTTGAACCTGTTCACGGCTCTGCACCAAAATACGCGGGCATGGATAAGGTCAATCCGACTGCAACCATCATCTCAGGAGCTCTTATGCTCAAGTATTTGGGGGAAGAAGAGGCATCCAAAAATGTTGTTGACGCAGTTGCGACTGTCATAAAAGAGGGGACGGTTGTGACCTATGACCTTGGTGGCAACGCCAAGACCTCGGAGATGACAAGTGAGATAATATCAAAGATGTCTTAATCGGCCGCTTTGTTAAACGATGTTTTTGTAACTCTTTGTGCCGGTTATATTCAATCGACAATGAACAATCTCTGAGGTATGCGGATTATCTTCAAGCTTAAAGTCGATATTTGACACCTTCATCCCATATATCTTTTCTATCAGTTTGATTAATTCCTCTTCTTTGTCTTTCATATTATCCACCGGTTTATTACAGTTTTTATTATAAAATTAGTCAGACCAATATAAAAAGAATACAGGGTTTAGACCGGCTAATTTATATAGCATGCGGCTGTAGTCTTGGCAGTTAAGCCCTAAATCTCCAGTCACTAAGGGAAAGTGAAGAAGTATTTGGGGACATTTTAGAAAAGTAGGTGAACAAATAATGGAATTAGAAGATAAGACATTGGTCTGTTCTGACTGTGGAGGAGAGTTTGTCTTCACCGTGGATGAACAGGAGTTTTACATAGAGAAAGGATTTGAGAATGAGCCTAAAAGATGCAAGCCTTGCAGACAACAGAGGAAGGCTCAAAGAAGCGGGGGAAGAGGCGGCGGCTTTGGCGGCAGGCCTAGAGAGATGCATACTGCGACTTGTGCAGACTGCGGAGGCACAGCGGAGGTTCCGTTTAAACCAATGGACGACCGGCCGGTATATTGTAGGGACTGTTTTCAAAAAAGGAGATCGTAGGATTAGGAGATTTTTTACTGGACAATTTTTCAAAAAGTCAAGTTTCTTCATATAGGGATACTGGACATTTTTTAAGATCTGGCGAGTTCAAGACGCCAGATATTTATTGTTTATATTAGATTATTGGTCGTAGGAAGTGATCTTTTGAAGGTTGTGGATTTGAAACCAAGACAGGGGAAGGTGGACATAGAGGTTGAGGTTATAGATATCTCTGAGGCACGGGAATTCTCAAAGTTTGGACGGGAAGGACGGGTTGCAACCGCAAGGGTTAAGGATGACTCTGGTGAGATAGATCTTACTCTCTGGAACGAGAGTATAGACGAGGTATCTGTCGGGGATAAGGTAAAAATAGAGAATGGCTATGTCAATGAGTTCCAGGGAAATTCCCAGCTTACAGCGGGGAAATTCGGAACACTGACTGTAATAAAATAGGCTACTTGAAATCCTCTATTATATCTTCTCAAGTAAGATTGATTTATTGGTAAATTTTAGAAAAGAAAAGGAGTTCCCCCCTATTAAGATAGGAGGGTTAAAAACGAGGGTTTCCCTCGGTTTTATTATAGTGGGGGTTCTTTAGATTTTTTTGACATTCACTGCTTTCAGACCTTTTTCGCCTTCTTCTACATCAAACTCTACACGGTCCTCATCAGAGATGGGGCCTTCAAGAATGCCGGATTCGTGGACGAAAACATCTTCGCCATCATCCTGAGCGATAAACCCGAAGCGTTTGGTTCTGTTATAAAATTTTACAGTTCCTTGTACCATAGATCTCACCCCCCTTTATAGTTGAATTGATAAATAGAACAGTCAAAAAAAAGCACCTAACACTAAACTATATTTTAATTTTCTAACCCATTAATTATGACTACCTATTACAAAGATTATGAAAAAGCCAATGCCGATGTATAGATGTTATGTTTAAAAAAATCACACGCCGCTCATGACTGTTTATTTGGAGACACTTTTTCTGGCTTCTCGCTCTCTTTTGCTATAGATGCATCCACAGTAATCCTGTCTTAAAAGACCGTGTTTTTCGCTTAGCTCCACGCTTTTTTTAAAGCCATCCTTTTTTTTAAAATCCGCCTGCAGAAAACCTATGTTATACCTTCTTGAAAGCTCATCGCCTATGGCGTTTATCAGCACTGAGTTCTTTTGAGGACCTATTGTGAGTGTCGTTGTAAAACACTGAAAATCATCGTCTACAGCACTCTCCGCTGTCTTTTCCAACCGGATTCTAAAACAGACTTCGCATCTTTTTCCTCCCTCATGCTCATCTTCCAATCCCTCAACGGCCTTAAACCACTCTCTCACGTCATAATCCCCCTCTACAACCGGCACGCCCATGCTTTGTGCAAAACCCTCTGCCTCCCTTGACCTTAGAAGATATTCCTCCTTAGGATGTATATTCGGGTTATAATAGAAACATGTGATGTCATACTCATCCTTTAATGTCTCGATTACATGAGTGGAACAGGGTGCACAACAAGTATGAAGCAAAAGCCTTGGTTTGGGTATCATTTTCATCTCGCAAAGAAAAGGAAATGTTTGTAGAATAAATTCTTTTCCATACTTAGATCGTCAAACCTCATCTGTAAACCTCTATCTCCTGGCAAGAAACCTCCTTCGGCTCCCTTACTCTTATACCCTTTTTACTCAGAAATTTCTCAAGCTTTATAGGATATTTTAAAAACTCCTCCACACCTGCTACATGGCTACTGCCAACAATCGCTACGATCTTATCCTCTTTAGACCTCTTATTTAGCATTGAGATCTTCCGGGCAATCACACCATCCCTATCGTCGATCAAAACACTTTGAATATCGTTTAAACCGTCCGTCCTTTCTCTTACAAGCTTCAGAAACCCAGGTATGTCGCCTTCATCAAACCTATCCAAAATCTCATTATCCCTGGGTATTATCTTCTTTAGCCTCTGCCTTAGAAGGGCCTTTTCCCAATCCACCAGATATACCCTGGCGCCCACATCACATGCGGTGATCATGGCAACCTTTAGCTCTGTCTCAAGATATGACCTGACCTCTAGGAACTTGAGATAATCATCAGGCGGGAGCTCCACACAGACAATCCCGGGCTTCTCATCAAATATCGCATCTTCCACATCCAGCATGGAAGGCTGATATCGGTGATATACGCCCACTAGCCTTATCTCACAGCCCTCTTTCCTTATCCTAACCGTATCTTGTCTCAAAGGCCTTAAACACCCCTTCGTAGTCCTCCCAGATCACTTCCACATCTTCAACCTTTGAATATGGAGATCCCTGCCATAGCCAATCCACAGCTGCCTTGACTTTCTCCCCCTCACCCTCAAACACAGTCTCGACCCTGCCGTCTCTTAGATTCCGGACCCAGCCGGTCAACCCGAGGTCTCTCGCCTTATCATATGTGTCTGCTCTGAAGAACACTCCCTGCACACGTCCGCTTATAAAACAGTGCGCCCTTAGATTCATTTATATCACACTACTACACGAGATGATAAAATAATGGGAATATACGTTCTATCCCTTTCATGTATAAAAGAAATACCAGTGTGTTATTGGTCATATGCATTAGCGCAGGAGCCAAGAGGCTCTCCGTTTTGTAATAAGCATATGCGAGAACCACGCCCAGTATAAAGAGGATAGGTAAGACTGTAAGATCAAGATGAGCAAGGGCAAAGACTAAAGATGAAATCACCACACCTATTTTAAAGCCTTTTTTATTCTGAAACGCGGTATGGACAATGCCTCTAAAAAATATCTCTTCTGCTACCGGCAAAACTGCGCCTATCAATAATATTATCACGGCGGTGTAGAACAGGCTCTGGCCTGAGACTGACTTGCCGAAAGCCGCAGATATCTCAAGATGAGACGAGGTTATACCAAAGTACTCATATAAGGGCAGAATAAGCGTCTCTAGCAAATCTCCAAGAAGCATCAGCCCGACACCCCCGATAAGGCCAATCATAAGAGTGTTTTTTATATCAACTGGGAACCGAAACCCCAACCCTCCTAAGGGTATACCGCTAGCCTTTGAATAAAAAACTATTGACATAAAGAATAATATAAAGACTGTAAGAATCAACGGCAGTAACATACCAGATCTTATTACAAGCCTTTGCCTCACACCCTCTGATACCTTCATCCAGAAAAAACCGCCGCCCATGGCTGTGGCAATTAGAGGATCAACAAAGACCACAGGAGAGACAAACAAAAGATTCGCCATCAAAACCTTCAATATATCCCCCGGTAGAATCCTTTTTTCCTCATCTGTCATATCCCTATTTTTTCTAAGCCGGCTATAAATAAGTTTAACCTCCCTTCATTTCACTATCTTCAATAAACTCCCACTTTATTCCCTTTCTATTGGTTTAGGGACTCAATAGACTCAATAAATAATATCCTAAATTTTACAATGACAGAATAATAGTTGAAGAGAACAAGTGTTAGTTAAAAATTAGATTCCAAAAAAAAGAAAAGAGAAGGGGAAAAAAATTCCCCTTATATTTATTTCGTCTACTTTACGAGTACAGGACACTCGGCTGTGCTCCAGCAGCGCCTTTGCCAACCCTAATCGCCCTATTCTGCCTCTTAACAGTAGAGAGCGAGTTCATGTCGCCAAAGTACCTAGACCTACCAATGCAGGTAGAAACACATGCTGGCACAGCGCCAGTGAGGTTCTCATTTGCATCTGTAGTCTTATGCGAACAGAGGGTGCACTTCTCGGTCACACGCGTCTCCGCGTTAAACTG
>JAZFTJ010000022.1:0-3876 GCA_036446635.1 Hydrothermarchaeales archaeon (SeqCode)
TTACCTTATTTTATTAAAACCCCTTGATGCGGGTGGCTAATAAAGCTTTTCAACGGAGCCGATGTTTTTGAGAGAAAATAGCCGCAACAAGAGCCAAAAAAGTATATTGTTGGGATAAAACGAGTGTGTGAAAAGGAGCAGAAAATAGTTTTTAGGAGATGATTTTAGATTTTGTTGTCTTTTTCTCCCTTTTTTATTTTGAGGGTAAGTATGGACAAGACATATATCATCATGGCTATGAAGACCCTGCCAAGTTGGATGCTTGATACCATGGCTTTTTGCATCTCTTTTAACATGTCCATTTAACCACCTAAACCATTTTGTCCCTGTTTAACGACAAAAATAAAATGTATCAACTATTGCTTATCTCAGGACCCTCTTAATGGATCTAGAGGTATCAATGACTATACCAAACCTTTACTAACCAGTTCCAAAGTCTAAGTGAAGTATGGAATTTCAAAACTTCATACTTGACAGATTCCAGGAAGAATCGATCGCCTCTGTTGAAAAGAACAACTCAGTCTTAGTCTCTGCTCCTACAGGATCTGGAAAGACATTAATCGCAGACTACATCATAGACAAAAACCTAAAAGAAGACTTGCGCATCATATACACTGCACCAATTAAAGCGCTTTCAAACCAGAAGTTCAAAGACTTCACAGAGCAATACGGCGAAGACAAAATAGGTCTTATAACTGGGGACATCGTAATCAACCCCACCGCCCCTGTCCTGATAATGACAACCGAAGTATACCGGAACATGGCCATAGTCACGGACTCAATTTTAGACACTGTTTCGTATTGCATCATGGATGAGGTTCACTACATAAGCGACGAAGAACGGGGCTATATCTGGGAAGAATCAATAATATTCAGCCCAGACCATATCCGGTTTCTCTTTCTTTCAGCAACAATCCCCAACGCAGATGAGTTCGCCCGATGGGTTGAATCAATAAAGCACCACACGGTAGATGTGGTAAAGCACCACGTAAGGCCTGTTCCACTAGAAAGAATGTTTTATGATCCAGACCTTGGAATAACAACACTTGAAAAGATCAGGGCCCATAAAGAGCTTGAAAATTATCAAAGGCATAAAAAATCAAGAAGAGGGCATAGGCGTGGTAGAACCCCACAGCATGACTTCAGCTATCTAATCCGGGAACTTAAAAACAAAGAGAAACTGCCGTGCATCTATTTTGTCTTCTCAAGGGCCAAGACACAGGACTATGCTGTAACGCTCTCAAAGAAACAGAACTTCCTAACTCTTGAAGAGCAGAGACGTGTTATTGCTGAAGCAGGTAGCGAGTTCAGGAAATTAAGCCCTGATGTTCTGGGCCTTAAATCGACACACCATATAAGGCAATGCCTCCCGAGGGGAATAGCCTTCCATAACGCTGGCATGCTCCCGGACATAAAGCACATTGTTGAAAAACTGTTTGCAGATGGGCTGATAAAAGTATTATTTGCAACAGAGACGTTTGCGGTGGGTATCAATATGCCTGCTAAAACGGTGTGTTTCGATAGCCTATGGAAATATTCGGGGAGCGGGTTTAGATATCTTAACTCGAAAGAATACTTCCAGATATCAGGGAGAGCGGGGAGGAGAGGTATTGATAAGAAAGGTCTTTCAGTCTCAGTCATTAATCGCCAGTCTGCAGAGTTTGACAAGATAGCAGAGTTTACAAGTAGGGATGTTCTGCCTTTGAAGTCTCAGTTCAAACTCACTTATAATACTGTTCTTAATATGGTTAATCTTCATACGCCAGCGGAGAATCAGCAGATCCTGACAATGAATTTTTATACCTTTCAGCGACTTAAAGGAAGCGCCAACCGCAGAGTATTGGGTTCTATAAAGGCAAGATATACTAAGCTTTTTAGGACTCTTACAAAACTCGGATACATAAGAGATGGCATGCTTACAAGGATTGGATTATTTTCCACACGGATATTCTCTAATGAGATTGAGGTGTCTCAGATCTTTATGGGGAGGCTCGACTACGAGCTTGACGAGTACTCTATCCTGCTTCTTGTCTCATCCTTGGTGTATGAAGGTAGGAGGGGGACACGTTTTTTCAAGAAATATAACCGTAAAAAGACTGCTCGGATCCTGAATGTCGTGAGTAATCACCCGGTTCTTAAGAGAGGGAAATGGTACAATAACATGGAGAATATGACTGCGATTGTGGACCCCTGTTTTCAGTATACTGCCTTTATTGATATATTGAAAAACACCAATATGACTGAAGGCGATCTTATAAGACTCTTTATGCGGATGCTTGACACTCTTGATCAGGTGGATAAGGCTCTTGAGGATGATGAAATGCTCAGGGATAAGGTGAAGAACTGCAAGTATCTGATAAAGACCTCTCTTGAGGGAATTCATGTTTTCTAGATGGGACTTGCAATTGAATAAAAAGCTGGAGGAGAAGCTTCTGAGTCTTTTTGAAATAGGTCTAGATATCTCTCATTTTTTTAACCCCTCGTGAATGCATATACATTGAGAATAAAAAACCAAGTATACAAATGCCCATGATATAAAGCAGGGCTTTTTGATAGATTGGATTTTTAGTTTGTGTCATCCCATATATGGCGCCTGTTTCTCCAAAGATGAATATATAGATGTAGACTCTGATAAGAGCGAGTTCTTCTTTTATCGCTGCCAGTTCTTTATTTATTTTCATTTTTTTCAGTCTCCTCCAAATTTTGCACCATAGCTCTAGTTAACATATGAACTTCCAGTACTCAGATATCTCAAGTGTTTGAATATTAGTGAGTAACGGTCTAAGAGCGTGATGTGGGTGGTAGCATGCGAGGCTTTGATGCCTTTTTTCATCTTTGTCAGTGATATTGTGTGCTCCCCCTTTGACTGTGATGTGCCTACTTTAAATTAATATTATCTATCCCTGGTACCTTAGGATTTATTTTTCAAGTTCCCCCAGGAGGGTATTATAAATTGTCCCAGTTTAAGTAAACACCGCAAAGCTCTAGATTTGTTGGGGGTTTGCATTCTTCACTGTATATGCATTCCTTAAGATGTCTACAGCACATTGCGCGTTCCTTTAAATATTCTTCTACAGTGGTCGTCATGGCTAAACATTTTTTATCCGATGGAATATAAAGATTATTTTTCGAATTATGATTCTTGAATTAAAGATTTCAAAATGAGAATCAGTGTATTGTTTAAAATTATTAGTCAAATAGGATTTTATAGTCCTAGAAGGATATACAATGATTATGTCGCTTGTTCAAGAGCTAGAAGAGATCATAGACTCAGATCGTGTCTTTGCAGAAAATGGGGAGAAGCTAACCCACTCCTATGATGCAACAGAGCACAGTCATATGCCTGATATCGTGGTCATGCCAACAACGGAGGAAGAAACCGTTGAGATCGTAAAATATGCTCTTAAAAAGAGGATTCCCATCGTGCCTAGGGGGGCTGGAACCAGTTTAAGTGGCGGCCCTATCCCTATAAAGGGGGGTATTGTTCTAGACTTCACCTTAATGGATAAGATAGTGGATGTCGACTTAGAGAATCAACTTGTGACAGTAGAGCCCGGAGTTGTTTATGCTGCCCTTAATAAGTCTCTTGAGAAATTTGGACTGTTTTTCCCGCCCGACCCGGGAAGCGGCAAAGTATGCACACTGGGCGGGATGACGGCTACAAACTCCAGCGGCATAAGGGCGGTGAAATACGGGACTACCAAGGACTATGTCGCTTGTCTAAGGGTTGTCTTGCCAAGCGGCGAAACTGTTAAACTTGGGACTAAGTCTAGGAAGTCTTCCTCGGGATACAACCTTAAAGACGTTTTCATCGGCTCAGAGGGTACCTTGGGCATAATCACTGAAATAACGCTTAGAGTGATTCCGAAGCCCACA
>JAZFTJ010000023.1:0-8180 GCA_036446635.1 Hydrothermarchaeales archaeon (SeqCode)
AGAGCCTTTTGTCCGCATACTCGATGTTGGAGAGACCCCGAGGATGAGCGCAGTAAGGGGATCAAATTATATTGACATAGGCGGTCTGGAAGTGGATAAAGAGAGACAGAGGGTAATCGTAGTCAGCACCATAGATAATCTGGTCAAAGGAGCATCTGGACAGGCAGTTCAGAACATGAATATCATGGCAGGTTTTGAAGAAACCGCCGGGTTGATGAACATAGGTATATATCCATAAAAAAATCTTGAGAGTTGATGCTTTATGAAGTCTGTAAGAGATGTAATGGTCAAAGATGTTGTCTCATTTAAGCCATCTGATCCGATACACTACGTTGCCTGGTCTTTGAGGCAGAAAAGGATTAGCGGGGGTCCTGTCTTGGACGGAGACCGGGTTGTAGGTATCATAAGTGAGAGGGACATAATGAAGATGCTTGAGGAGCACGACATCCATCTAAATCTATTCTTACCCAGCCCTTTGGATGTAATCGAGCTTCCGGTTAGGATGAAACATGAGTTGAACGAAGTCATGGACGTTATCAAGACCGCCGCCGCGGTCTCCATAGAGGAGATAATGACCAAGAAAGTTGTTACAATAGATCCCACGGAAGAAGTATCAAAGGCTGCAAAGATCATGGGAGATCGGTGCATAAACAGACTGCCAGTAGTTGACAAAAAAGGAAGGCTTGTAGGCATTATAACCAGAGGGGATGTAATAGGAACTCTGGTTTAAATCTGGTCTCAATATTTTTTGATTATTAGTTCGCTTATACCTATAGGGTATTTATCTTTTTAGATTTATATTCATTTTATTTTTTTCTCAAGCTTCTTCCAAACAGTTATCAAGACCAGTGCAAACACAGCCCCGAGCATGAACCATAGATATAGTCTAGGCTCTCCCACAGTTTTTGGTGCTGGAGATGCAAGAGGGAGGGCCGCAAGCTCTTCGGTTGCCATTTCCATAGAAGCTGAGAACATAGGCTGTCCCATTTGCCCTCCTGTTTCCAAAAAGAATCTGTAATACAACCCTTGGAAGGCATAACCCACGCCAAAAGCCGCCAGGATATAATAGACACTGAAAAGGGCCTTGCGGAGGATGTTCTTAGCCTCTTCTTCCTTGATATTTCCCGGAGCTATTACGATGAATTTCTTTGTGGGAGAGTATATCTTGACCTCCCTGCCTTTCGCGCTGTATTTGACCTCTTCTATCTTGATAAGCCCGCTTTCAAGGAGTTTGTCGATATTATAATGCAAAGTAGTCAATGGCACGTCTAGTTTTTGTGAAATCTCTGACGGTGCCATGGGCTTGTCGCAGAGGACTTCTAGGATCCTTCGCGAGGTTTCGTTCGCTAGGGTCTGAGAAATCCTCTTTGACGTATCGTCGTTTAACGGGAGGATCAGGAGCTTCTCTTCTGTCATTCTGATGTCACTCAGGTGTCTCCTTTGGATCCTCTATGCCTCTTTATCTTAATTACAACTGCCAAGACTATTCCTATCGGCAACAGATATCCGAAGAGGATTATTAAAGAGGTTATTGTCGCAAAGAAGCCTTCGATCGCACTGCTCAGTGTTTCGCGTATTCCCCAGCTGTATGTTACAGGTTCAGGTTCTCTCAGTTCTACGACAATGGTGGAGTATTCTATCCTATCGTCTAGGTACTTCTTTCTGCCTGTAAGTATCTCTATCTCTCCTCTGACTCTTGCAAGCTCTCTTTCCACATCTAAGAAGTCTTTGACATCCTCAGCTTTTTTGAGGATTTCAAGAAGTCTTTCTTCTTCACGGTTAAGGTTTCTAAGACGTGCTTCAAGATCTATGTATTCTTCAGTCACATCTCTTCCGGATGTGCTCTTGGATTTTACCTTTCCTAAGTCGGTTATCTCTTTTACAGCGACGTCGTGTTTCACTGATGGCACTCTTATAGTGATGCTGCCGGTCTTGTACTCGTCATATGCGTTTACGTATGAGTTAGATACAAATCCGTCGTATTTGTGCGCAATACCTACTATAGTGTCCAGGATGTCTTCTAGTTCTTTGATTTCAAGGCGTATGTTGCTTGTGGTTATGACTTTCCGGGTTGTTGTGACACCTGCCTCTTCATAATCTGCCTGTGACACGGCCTTTTCTGCCATAATCCCACCTACCGTAGGGGCGGGCATTGCTTCTGAGTATTGAAAATCTCTTTCTCCGCCTGTGTATTGTACGCCACTTTCTGTTCCGCTGATGCATCCTGCTGTCAGGATTGCGACCAATATTAGCATTATAATAATTTTTTTCATTTTATTCACCTTGGCTTTATGTTTGTGTTTTTAGGTATTTAAGCCTTACTTTAACTTCAAATAGATTTGAACTTATAAATTATCTTTTAAATTAAATAATAATCCTAAAACTGATTTTTTTTATCTTATTCGTATCTTATTTTACAGTTATTTTCTAATAATCGCATGTTTATCCGGTTGTTTATATCCTAATCTAAAAAAAAGAGGCATCGGATAAAAAAAGATCAAAAGAGAGAAAAATCTAAACCTAGCCTAATATGGATGATAGAACCTGCTCATTTGTAACCCAACGTCTTTCTGGTTCACTTAACTGTTCCATCACCTTACCCCGATCAGGAACCATTCTTTGATCCCAAAAATAGTCGGTCAACATCACCTGGTCCTCAGGGTCAAAATATCCGGATCCAAAACTGGGCACGTTCCTCTCAATACTCTTAAGAATAGAGCCAACATAGTTGAAAAGCTCTTCCCGGCATATCCTATCAACCGCATCCAGAGGCTTTGAGAGCTCCATCTTTCTAATCCTATCCCCAATATTGTTGAGAGGGATCTTCGTCCAGATCTCAAAATCCGGATGGCTCTCCCTAATCTTATCATAAAGCCTCTCAAGCTCCAGTGATCTATTCTTTATATACATGATCTTTCCAGATGATAGAGTAGATCGATAATGAGGCCTGCCATATCTCTTCCGGACACTAAGACTTCCATCCCCCATTCCTTCCAAAAATCTTGATGTATCCTGAAGAAACTCTTGTGACCTTGAGGTAATCTCACAACCATTCATATGGGTGCTTCCCAACTCGATTATGCCCTCCAATAGCTTAGTCTCATGCTCTGCTCTTTCGGGGTCGTTCAATCTGTGCAGACGTTCTATTATCCTCTGCGGTATTCTGGCTCTCTCTTTTTTGAAGTACTCGATCTCGTAATACTTTTTAATGATCTCAGCCACAACGAGTGGAACTCTGCCTTCTCGGGACTTGAATGATCCGAAGATTTTATGGAGTGATTGGAAGAATTTTTTCTTGTTTCTGTGGTTGTATTTTCTTCCATTGTCAGTGCCTTTACTCCATAGTTGAATCACTATCTTATCTAGGTCCAAATCAGCCTCTATTGGGATCTTATATCGCCTGTGGTAGAATGGTTTTATCTCTATGCCGGGGGGAAGAGAATAACTCTCGATGACAAGATCATTGTTCAGCTTCCAGGTTAATCCTGTTAAGGCTGCCATTGGTATAAGGGCCCATTGAGGTATGTTTGTACTGCCTTTTCTCCACATTTTTATTGCATGAGCTAGGCTGAAAACGTTGTTGTACTGTGTTGAATAGATGTGGTTGGGCTCTAGTCCCTCTTTGGCTCTTGCATCCTGGTATTTTGGCCAGAGATAGAGTGCCAATATTACTTCATCCTTGGATACCCCGCTCGTTTTCCTGTGTTGGGGACTTAGGCTTCTGCCTTTTTTCAGACTGGAATATCTTATATAAAGCGGGTTTTTTAGCCCATATCTTCGGTCGTCTTTTACTATCATCCCCTCTCTTGTCATCTGCGAGATTTCGTGGTAGAATGTGTTTTTTTTAAGTCCGGTCTTTTCTATTATCTCCTTGGTTGACAGTGGCTGGGGTTGTAATGCTTCTACTATTCTCCCTTCGATCTCTCCGAAAAGGAACTTGTATGGTGGTTTTTCAAAATCCTTAGTTATTAGTGTGAGATCGTCGGCTTTTACTGTCTCTTGTTTGGCTTGATTCAAGGCCTCTTCTATCAATTCTTTCCTGAATCCTTTTTCGATTCTGAATCTGACGAAGCTTGGAAAATTTCTGGGGTATATCTTATTCTCCACTTTAACTCCCTTATTCTTATTATTTATAATATTAACATCTTTAAATAATAGGTAAATTATTATGAGTTCTTATTAATTATAAATTAAATTCCGTTATAAAAAACATTTAAAACTAACACTAAGCATGACCCTAATTTTAAAAACTTGAAATGATTATATCTATTCAGTATACTCGCCGAGGTGACAGAGTGGCTTATGTAGTCGGCTGCAGACCGGCTCACAGGGGTTCGATTCCCCTCCTCGGCTTTAGACTTTTAGTACAAATCCCTTCGTGCTAGTTTGTAAAATTTTCAAAGGTTTTAAATAACACCACAGAGAGAGGATTAGAGCGGAGATAATGGACAAAAATTTAACTGAGTTAATAGTAGTTGGAACAGTCGGAATAAATATGGGTATATCTATATGCTCTGGATTCACTCATCAATCGATCATTAGACACCCCATTTTTGAGATTTTCAGTTGACAAAAATCAACCGCATATTAGACAGTGCCCTAACTCATCGGTCTTATATATCTCTCAGTAGGATACTGTTCATCTGTAAGCGCAAACACTTTTCCTAGATCCCGTAACATTTTCTTCTTTGGCTTTTTTTGTACAACCTCAAGTCGACCGTTATTGTTTAACTCCCAGGATAGTTCGCTGCTTTCAAGTTTCAGGAGGCTAACCATGGTAGGGGGGACCGTTAGTATATATTCATAATATGTTTTGCCTCTTATCCTTTTTTTACATTTTTGAAGTTTCATAGTACTATTACTAGTAAACTGACTATTTAAATTTATTGAAAAAGAATTCAATAATTCTAATTTTTATTGAAAAAGACTTCAATAGTTTTAAATAACAAAACGAATAAATTTTAACTGCCTATGGGAGGTTAGACTACTTTTATCTTGCTTCCCATAGGCTGTCCCCTCCCCCCGATGAGCGAGATGTGTCTACTAGAATAAATGAAAGTCAATGACATGACCCATGAGGACTTCAGAGAAGATATGGAGAGGATGAAGATACAGAAAGCAAAGTGGGAAAAGCTCATGAAGAGAAAGAAGTAATTTTTCAACCACCCCTAACCTTTCATCTTGTTTATCGCCTAGGATATCCTATTTCCCCTACAACTTCTAATGCTGTATAAAAAGCATTATTAACAAAGCATATGAAATGGGGTATTAATGTAACAGCCTAACCTTTGTTGGAAGCTCTAAAATGTTAAGCCTCTACAACACCCTCACCAGGCAAAAAGAGGAGTTCATCCCTTCAGAGAAAGGAAAGGTGAGAATGTATACCTGCGGCCCCACAGTCTATGACTATGCTCATATAGGAAATTTCCGCGCCTACGTTTTCGAAGACACACTCAAAAGATACCTAAGTTACAAAGGATTCAAAGTAAAGCACGTGATGAACCTCACAGACGTAGATGACAAGACCATACGCACCTCGCAAGAGGATGGCGTATCCCTAAAAGAGTTTACAATACGCTACGAAAAGGCCTTCTTCAAGGACATAGACACACTTAACATCCAAAGGGCCGATCACTATCCAAAAGCTACAGAGCATATCAAAGAAATGATCTCACTGATCAAGCGTCTGAAGGAAAAAGGTCTGGCTTACAGAGGTGAGGATGGGTCCTACTACTTCGATATATCCAAGTTCCAAGAATACGGTAAACTAGCCCACATTAAAGTTGAAAACCTAAAGACCGGAAAAAAAGTGAAAAAGGACGAATATGCAAAAGACGAATTGCAAGACTTTGCCCTCTGGAAGGCATACAGCAGAGAAGATGGAGACGTTTTCTGGGAGACAGATCTAGGGAAGGGGAGGCCCGGGTGGCACATAGAATGTTCAACGATGAGCATGACCTATCTTGGCGAGAGCTTTGACATCCACGCCGGCGGTGTGGACCTAATATTCCCTCATCACCAAAACGAGATAGCACAGTCGGAAGGCGCCACAGGCAAGCCCTTCGTAAGATACTGGGTTCACAACGAGCACCTCCTGGTAGAAGGCAGGAAGATGTCGAAGTCTCTGGGAAACTTTTACACATTGCGGGATCTTTTAGAAAAAGGATATGATCCCGTGGCCATCAGATACTTACTATTATCCGCTCATTATCGGCAGAAGCTGAACTTTACTTTCAAAGGTCTGGAGACTGCGACAAACACGGTTTACAAACTCCGTGACTTCATGGATAAAATAAGAGAAATAGAAGTTGGTGCAGATTGGAACAAAGACCTCCACGGGAAAGTTGTAAAAACCAGAGAAGATTTTGAGAACCTCTTAGATGATGACCTGAATATGCCCCCGGCATTGGCAGCTATTTTTGATCTGGTCAAGGAGACGAACAATGCAATTGCCGGAAAAAGGGCCTCAAAAGAGAATCTCGACGAAGTCCATAGTTCGATAATGGCTTTTGACAGAGTCCTCGGCATTCTTGAACATGAAAAAGGCGAGTTGGACAAGGGATTGTTGCAATTAATAGAAGAGCGGGAGGATGCCAGAAAAAACAAAGATTGGCCCCGGGCGGACAAGATCAGAGATGAGCTTTTCCAAGAGGGGATAATAGTAGAAGATACATCAAACGGCCCTCGGTGGAGAAGAACAGGTTAAAACCTATCCCCAAAAATGTCCCCTGTACTGCCCTATCACTGGACAGCCCAGACACCGATCAGCCTTAAAATAAGAGCAGTCTTTGCACTCTATGTCGTATCCGCATGGTTGTTTATCCTGTTTTTCAATCTTCATTTTAACCGGAAAAATAAGGTCATGTGTAGATGAGATAATAACATCAAAGTCCACATTGTCGATGCGGGGGTCGGCCCTTAGATGTGTGTTCACGATTGCCTCGATGGATGCGAGGTCTTCGCCCATCAAGAAAAGACAGAGGTTGTTTCTCCCGGACATAGCCATCCCATTGAGGAAATAGGGACAGTCTTTAAAGAAGTTTAATACCATGCTAGGGTCTTTGGTTGTGATCTCAACCTTCGCGAGGTAGAGTCCACTTTTCCTTAGGTCAACGCCCACTTGAAATGAGATGGCTCCGTTCTCTTTTAATTTCTTCAATCTCATCCCTACTGACGGCTGTGAGAGACCTAGATTATCTGCAATTTCTCTTTGAGATAACTCAGGGTCCTCTTCTAAGAGAGATATGAGTTCTCTGTCTTTGTCGTCCAAAATCCTTCCCATTTTTCTGCCTTCACAGGTGTTTTATTTTTATACGTCTTTTCATAACTTTTATAAACTAATCTAAACTTTGGCCTATTTTTTATTAATGTTTACATATGGGCAGCGCTTCCAGTCTGCTTTAGTTACAACCCCTCCCAGGGTGTCCCATTTCCTATGGAAAAAGATTAATAACCTCCCAGATAATTAACCGTTTGGTGCTCAAATGGAGATCACAGAAAAAGGCGTTTGTGTTGAAGGTTTTAAAGCCGGAGGCGCAAGAGAGGAGAAGTATGGCCTAGCGATGATCATAAGTGACAAAACAGCAAACTGCGGGATCGTCATGACCACCAACAAAATCCAAGCCTCACCCCTTATAGTGTCCAAAGAACACGCTAAAAGCGGAGCTGTAAAAGGCATCGTTGCAAACTCTGGAAACGCCAATGCATACACAGGTAAAGAAGGCATAGAAGACTCTAAAAAGATGTGCCATCTTGCAGCTGAAAAAACCGGCTTAAACGCTGAGAGCTTCGTAGTAGCCTCAACAGGGGTCATAGGGCGGAGACTCGACATGAAAACGATAGATGCCCTTATAGACGATGTATCCAAGAGTCTAGAAGCTACGTCAGAAGCGTCGATGACAGCTGCAAAAAGCATAATGACCACAGATACCAAGGCAAAAATTATCTCGGTCAAGACAAATCTGGACTCCGGGGAGGAAATCGAGATAGGCGCTATCGCAAAGGGCGCTGGCATGATCGCCCCTGATCTAACACATGCAACCATGCTATGCTTTATCACAACAAACGCATACATCCCCCGCGAAAAGATCAACGGAGTACTCAAAAAGGCAGTGGACAAAAGCTTCAACATGCTCACCATAGACAACGACACAAGCACAAACGACATGGCGGTGCTTCTA
>JAZFTJ010000024.1:0-5888 GCA_036446635.1 Hydrothermarchaeales archaeon (SeqCode)
GAAAAGCTCTGGACTGAGAATGGGATAAAGACAGATGAGGAGGAGTTGATAGTGACCTCCGGGGCCTCTGAGGCCCTTGCCCTAGCTCTTCTAGCTGTAGTAAACCCTGGTGATGAGGTTTTAATCCCTGATCCAGGTTTCGTATCCTACGCACCTCTAATAAGGACTGCAAGCGGCGTTCCAGTCCCCTTTAAAGTGAAAGTGGAGGATGAATTCGAATATGCTCTAGATGAGATTGAGGCTAGGATAAACGATAATACCCGGGCAATAATCATAAACTCTCCTGGCAACCCTACAGGAGCTGTCTTGTCTAAAGATGTGATAAAAGGCGTCGCTGAGATATGTGAAAAGAGAGAGTTGTTTGTCATATCTGACGAGGTTTATGAGAAGATAATCTACAAAGGACACCACTACAGCATAGGAAAATACACTGACTGGGCCATTACTGTGAACGGTTTTTCTAAGAGCTATGCTATGACCGGTCTAAGGCTCGGCTATGTTCAGAGCAAGCTTGAGACGATCGAGGAGATGCTTAAGGTTCATCAGTATCTTCAGGCGAGCACAAACTCCCTGTCCCAGAGGGCTGCGCTTGCAGCCCTAAAAGACGATGAAAGGTTCATAGAGGAGATGAAACGTGTGTTCAGAGAGAGAAGAGGTCTCATAGTAGATCTTTTAAACGATATCCCCGGGGTGAGATGTCTAAAACCAAAAGGCGCATTCTATGTCTTCCCGGACTTCTCAGAGCATGGTGATTGCAGGGCGTTGTGCATGAGATTCTTAAAAGAGGCAAGGGTTGTGACTACGCCCGGCACAGCCTTTGGAGAGAATGGGGAGGGATACATAAGATTCTCCTACGCAAGCTCAACTTCTAGTATCGGGGAGGGGGTTGGGCGGATAAGGGATGTACTCCTGTGAAGATTTATATATCCTGTGATAGCATTATTTTGATATGGAGGAAAAAATGGATGAAGACCCTTCTTAAAAGACTCTCTGAGGCACACGGCATCCCAGGATCTGAAGGCGAGGTCATGGAGATAATGAGAAAAGAGCTGAGTAAACACTGTGAAATCGAGATAGATAGTCTTGGCAACCTCATCGCCAAAAAGGAGGGCAAAGGCAAAAAGATCATGTTGGCAGCGCATATGGACGAGATCGGACTTATGGTAAAGTACGTTGACAAGGAGGGGTATCTGAAGTTCACAACACTTGGGGGGTTTAATGATCAGACATTGCTAGATCAGAGGGTCTTGGTTCATAACGGTGAGAAGGCGATTCCAGGTGTTATCGGATCTAAGCCTCCTCATCTGATGGAGACAAAGGAGCGGGAGAAGGTTGTTAAATATAAAGAGATGTTCATAGACGTTGGCGCCAAAGACGATAAAGATGTCAAGAAGATGGGGGTAAAGATTGGGGATTATATCACCTTTGACCGGACGTTCAGAGAGCTGGGCGGGGACCTTGTCACTGGGAAGGCGTTTGATAACCGGCTGGGGTGCGTGGCTCTTGTAGAGGTGATGAAAAACTTAGACTGTAAGGCCAGTGTCTATGCTGTGGGCACAGCACAAGAGGAGGTTGGGCTGAAGGGTGCCAGGACCTCTGCTTATAGGATCAACCCTGACCTGGCCATCGTGTTGGATGTGACTGCTGCCGGTGATTTCCCATGTGTTAAACCTGAGGAGTCCTCGATTAAGATAGGTGCGGGCCCGGCTATCACGCTTGCAGATGGTAAGGGCAGGGGCCTTATCACACATCCTAAGGTGAAGGAGCTTCTCATCAGGGCTGCTGAGAATAAAAAGATCCCTTATCAGCTTGAGGTCGGTGAGGGTGGGACCACTGATGCTACCGCGATCCATCTTACACGTGAAGGTGTGCCTAGTGGGGTGGTGTCGATTCCTACCCGGTATATTCATACGCCGGTTGAGGTCGCAAGCCTGAAGGACCTTGAGGACACGGTCAGGTTGGTGAGGGAAAGCCTAAGGTCTATTTAGTTGCCTTGTTTTCTGATCTTTGCCACGAAAAAACCCTGTGTGTGATGTATATGGGGATAGAAGCGCTTCACCTTTTTTATTTCGTTGCTGAGTTTTGTGCCGTATACGTTTGTGAGTGCTGGATTTCCTTGTGGGATCTCTTCCAGCCTAATGTTGTGTTTGTCGATGGCTTTTTGGATGATGAGCTCGCTTTCCTCTGGGAGCATGCTGCATGTGCAGTAGAGCATGGTGCCTTTTTTTTTCAACACCCCTAGGGCGGCTTCCAGGAGCTGCCATTGTAGCTGTGTACATTTCTTGACATCTGTTTCGTCTTTTTTTCGGGCTTCTGGATTCTTAAAAACAGTCCCTGTGCCTGTGCAGGGTGCGTCTAGGAGTATTTTGTCAAAACTTAGTCCCAGACTCTCTATTTTCAGGGCGTCTGTCCTTATTGCGATGACGTTCTCTGATCCCATCCGTGTCACGTTTGATCTTAGAGATTTCATTCGTTGCCTGTTGAGATCCAGAGCCACTATTGTGCCTTTGTTTTCCATCTGTTGTGATAGTCCTGTGGTCTTTCCTCCTGGTGCTGCCGTCATGTCCAGGACGAGGTCTGTTTTTTCTGGCTCTAATACCTCTGATGCGTACATAGACGTTGGGTCTTGGATGAAGTAGTAGCCGAGAAGATACTCTGGTGTGGCGCCGATGGAGAACGGCGTTTTGTTTATGGTGTAGCCGTGTTTTACCCATGGGATTTTGGTTAGTTTGATCCCTTTTTCCCTCAGTCTTTTTACTAGTCTGGGTTCTTTTATCTTGAGGGTGTTGATCCTTATCGATGTGTCAAGGGATGAGTTTAGTCCCTCCAGCGTCTTTTTATCGTAGAGCCTTTTGTATCGGTCAATGAGGAAGTTAGAGAACATAGGATCTGCTATTCAGAGTTAGGTTGTAATAAATCTTTTTAAACATATATTGACACCATTAGACTAAAAAAAGAGGGGGGGGTTCTTATTCGCCTGTCTTGTCTTTTATGAGTTCCAGCCTCTTCATAAGCTCGGCGTGGTCTATTTCTGCTTCTTCAAGCTTTTGTGTGGTTTCTGTGACTTTCTTGTTGACATCTGTGACGAAGATTAGGGCGTAGAATAGGGCGATCATCAGCATTATCTCTGTCAGCTGATATACTACTTTATCGTGGAGGAGAAATGAGAGCTCGTGCACTGAGAACATTATGCCTACAAGGATCAGTCTTCTTGACATCTCCTCCATCCTGAGTCTGTTTACCCAGTAATACCAGCCTAATGCTACAACCACAAAGATGAAGAGAAGATTGACTGCTTCAAAGTATATAGGCATCTGAAATCCTCTTGAACTGTTATTAGTTTATATGAAAAATATTTAAACATTGCGCAGGAAAAAAGTGGAGAAGACTGAGATGTGGGTTGTGTGAACATGGGTCCTAGAATGGTTTTGCTACTGTTTTTCATGTTGGTTCTGGCCGTCAACGTCATAACCCTCTTGGTGAGGAAGAAGAAGTTTCTGCGCTTGGAGGCCGGGGTTTTTGATCTTGCAAGATCCAAGAAAGGGGCTTTAACCCTTGAGGAGGTCTCATCTGGTCTGGGCCTCTCACTTTATGACGCCAAGATATTGATGAGAAAATCTGTTGCACGGGGCACATTGAGAGAGGATGTGAAAGACGGCAAGAAGATATACTCTGTCCGGGAAGAGCATGGCTGAGCATTTTTTTACTTTTTCCAGGCTCTCTCTTGGCCTATCTTTTTTAAACCATCCGATGATCCAGAGTAGGATCTATGATGGAGACTTTCGAGATATCATCTTGGCAGGAGTTTGAGGAACTTACAAGAGACATTATGGAGCTGCATGGTTTTAAGGCTGAGTTCAGGAAGGTCTTCAGAAACCAGGATAGGAAGTTCGAGGTTGACGTGGTAGCAACCAAGGACGACTTGTGCCTGGCAATAGACTGCAAGCTGTATGGTCGCTCTCGTTACCGGAGGAGTCAGTTGAGATCTGAGGCTGAGAAGCACAGCATCAGGTGCAAAGAGCTTGAGAAGCTGGTTGGAAGGAGGATAACGCCTTTGATTGTCAGCCTCTTGGATGACGACTTGTTGATTGAATATGGATGTATTTTTGTTCCTATCACAAAGTTAAACGATTTCTTGATCAACCAGGAGCGCTATATAGAGACTCTATCTAAAGGTTCCTTCTTTCAGGGTCTTTGAGAGGGCTTTAAGGTCCTCGCAGGCATCTCCTCCCTTCTCAGCTATGATTCTGACAAATGCGCTTCCCACCACCACCCCTTGAGCTCCGGCTTCTAGTATGGCCTCTACGTGCCCCTTCTTGGAAATCCCGAAGCCAACTGCCAAAGGCAGGTCTTTTGTGTAGTTCAGGGCCCATTTTGTGACGTCTAGGGTCTTCTCTTGGAGTGTCTCCCTCGCGCCTGTGACCCCTAAGAGGCTTACAAGGTAGAGAAAGCCTGTTGCCTTTTTCACGATCCTCTTGATCCTATCCTCGGTCGTGGTGGGTGCTATTAGGAATATGAAGTCAACCCCGTATTTGTTGCATTGCTCAAGCACCGGGTCGGCTTCTTCAAGGGGCAGGTCAGAGACTAGGACACCATCCACACCTGTCTCTTTGCATCGTTTTAAAAACCTCTCCTCGCCATACTGGAGCACGATGTTGTAGTAGGTCATGAAGACAAAGGGAGTTTTTTCTCCTTCTTTTCTGAGTTCCTCTACGATGGAGAAACAGTCGTCTGTGTTTATGCCTTTCGCTAGGGCTCTGTCAATGGCGCCTTGGATGATGGGCCCGTCTGCGATGGGATCGGAGAAGGGGATTCCTAGCTCCATGATATCCACGTTTTCCAGGAGGCATTTGACGAGTTTTTTCGAGGTCTCTCTGTCGGGGTCGCCCAGTGTTAAGTATCCTATAAGTGCTCCTTCTCCGCGTTCTTTCAGCTTGTTGAATTTTTCCTGGATCCGGCTCATAGTTCAGCTCCTTCCATTTTTGCAACGGTCTCAACATCTTTGTCTCCGCGGCCTGAGAGGTTTATTATTACAACGTCGTTTTCGGAGTATTCGTGGTTGTGTTTTATTATCCAGGCGACGGCGTGGGCGGACTCAAGGGCAGGGATGATTCCCTCCTCCTCTGATAAGAGGTGGAAGGCCTCTAGGGCTTCTTTGTCGGTTGCGTAGTAGTATCTGGCTCTTTTTATGTCTCTTAGGAGTGAGTGCTCTGGCCCGACTGCGGCGTAGTCTAGGCCGGCTGATATGCTGTGTGTTGAGAGGATCTGTCCGTATCTGTCCTGTAGGAGGTGGGTGTGTGTGCCGTGCAGGACGCCTTTGCTTCCTGCTGCAAATCTTGCCGCATGCCTTCCGGTTTCTATCCCCTCGCCCCCTGCTTCGACACCGATCAAGTCTACTTCTTTGTCTTCGATGAAGGCTGTGAATATTCCTATGGCGTTGCTTCCTCCTCCTACGCATGCAACTATTGCGTCTGGCAGTCTTTTTTCTTTTTCCATGATCTGTTCCTTGGTTTCTTTGCCGATGACTGATTGGAAGTCTCTTATCATCATGGGATAGGGGTGTGGTCCCAGGACCGATCCTAGGAGGTAGTGGGTGTCTTCGACGTTTGTCAGCCAGTCTCTTAGGGCTTCGTTGATGGCGTCTTTCAGTGTTCTGGATCCGGCCTTGACCGGCCTTACCTCTGCTCCTAGGAGGCGCATTCTGAAGACGTTCATCTTCTGCCTCTCTATATCCTCTGTCCCCATGTAGATGACGCATTCAAGGCCTAGGACTGCGGCTGCTGTGGCCGTGGCAACGCCGTGTTGGCCTGCGCCTGTTTCTGCTATAATCCTGGTTTTGCCCATTCTTTTGGCTAGCAGTGCCTGACCGAGGGTGTTGTTTATCTTAT
>JAZFTJ010000025.1:0-7102 GCA_036446635.1 Hydrothermarchaeales archaeon (SeqCode)
ATAGAATAGGGAAGACAAAGACGACTAGAATCAAGCTGTCCAAAAGTGCTTCATGCAGAAAAGATTGATGCGGCATGAAGGTGAGAAGAAACATCACTAATAGTTCGGCAACAAATATCGAGCTAATTACAATGAGCAGTAAGTAAATTGGAGATTGCTGTCTCAACACCTTCCCAGCCGACTCGTACCCAGCCAAAAGTCTCGATATGATTATGCCAAATATGATAAAAAGGAAAAGTACAACTGATCGTATATATAACTCATGAATGGGCACATCAGAGATCAGT
The DNA here is from genome assembly GCA_036446635.1 of Hydrothermarchaeales archaeon (SeqCode). Classification (GTDB taxonomy): domain Archaea; phylum Hydrothermarchaeota; class Hydrothermarchaeia; order Hydrothermarchaeales; family SZUA-236; genus JAZFTJ01. The sequence goes on from JAZFTJ010000025.1 coordinate 288, forward strand.
ATCTCTAAAAATGTCCCTTCATAAAAAAAGAAGTAGTCCAAGACAGCGTCAACTACCCAAAAAAACAGCCCAAGAACAGCTGAAAGAACAATAACTTTGTGCTCAGTCTTCATAACTCCCCCCCACACGCATATCTGATATCTGTAATCATACAAATATCTCCCACTTTATAACCGAAAACAACAATGAAATCTTCCACGGTATTGAACATTTCAGATAACTCCCATTCGGATCTTTCATGACAATGCTTGCATCGTCGTTCCCTGAAGGCTTATATATGAAGTTATATTCACGCTATTTATAATTAATTCTTATTTGCCTAAAACTCCGATACATAATGAAATTAGTTCCTGATTATATCTCCTGTGATGGAAGAGTAGACGGGAGCGGGATATGCTTATTATGTGAACCAGAACGTAAAAATCAGTTGATGCCAAAGCATCTCAAGGAGGGTGGCAAAGCTCATCCTTGTGCATGCAAAAAAAGAATATATCGTCTAATTGGTAGCTTGATATCGTACTCTAGGTAGAATCTATGTCTTTGTCCTGGAGTCCTGAAATCCTCAGTTCTCGCTGGTCGCAGTGCCTGCCTCTATCGGCGTATGGGTGACTTTCTTTATCTCGGCTTTCTTCGGGGCTTCGGCTTTAACCTCAGGTTTTTTCGCTTTTTTAAGGGGTTCAGGTTCGACAGTCTCGCGCTCGACTCGCCCAATGCCAGCTTCAGCCTCCTCTGCCAGCTTAAAGACGCTCACAACTGTCTGCAATTGATCCGCGAGGTTTGCAAGCTCCTGCGCCATCGCGGTCATCTCCTCCATAGAGGCTGTCTGCTCTTCTGTAGCCGCTGCTGCCTCCTCTGTGCCTGCCGCCGCTTCCTCGGTAGCTGAGGCAATTTCATCTATTGCCTTGACAACCTTCTCAACAGCCGCGGTCTGCTCCTGTGTAGCGGCAGATATCTCCTCCACCCTAGCAGTAGTCTCACCCACAGCATTGCCAATATCCTCAAGGGCCTGAAGGGCCTTGTTGACTACTTCTGTGCCTTCGACAACCTCTTTGGCGCCCTTGTTCATGGATTCTACTGCCTTGTCGGTCTCCGACTGGATATCCAGTATCAGATCAGAGATCTGCTCGCCTGCTTTTGCTGAGCCCTCGGCAAGCTTTCTCACCTCCTCTGCGACCACCGCAAATCCCCTGCCGTGATCCCCCGCCCTTGCAGCCTCTATGGCAGCGTTAAGCGCCAGGAGGTTGGTCTGTGTTGCTATATCAGTGATGACATTTACTATATCGCCTATCTCTTTCGATCTCTCACCAAGTTCACCGACAACTTTGGCAGAATCGTTGACCACGTTTTCAATGTCCGTCATCTTCTTGACAGCCTCATCTGCGGCTGCACGACCACTTTTTGCTAACTGGTCTGCCTGGCTGGATATCTCGGTGGCGCTCTGCGCACTACTGGATATTTGATGAACCATCTCAGAGAGCGACTTCATCTCTGCCGAGGCGCTCTCCACCTGCTGGGCCTGGTTCTGAGCTCCGCTGGCAATCTCTGATACAGTCGCTGCTACCTGTTCTGTAGTGGCGTTCATCTCCTCACTTGATGCCGCAAGCTCCTGCGATGTCGCTGAAACGGAGCTGGAAGAACCTTTGACCTGGAACAATACTCCTCGCAGATTTTCGAGCATCCGGTTAAATGAACCTCCAAGCATTCCTATTTCGTCTTTTGTATCCTCTATGTCCATGTCCTTGCTCAGATCCCCCGTCGCAATTGTGTTCGCTCCATCAACCAGCTTGTTTATGGGTTTTGTTATGATCCTTGTTAGTATTAGGGCTACTACAAGCCCTACCAAAGATGTTAAAAACCATAGGAAAATACTTGTCCTCATTAAACTATTGAATTGAATGATAATATGTTCTAAGTGAGTGGCAGTCTGCTTCCCCATTCCAAGCATGGAATCCAAATCTTGTATGATGGCATTCATCGAAAAGAGTAGGTATCCAAATAAAAGGCCTGCCATGAGTCCAATTGTCATGCACCCTCCAAATATCTTGTATCCGAGCTTCATATCTTTATATTTTTTAAGAATATAGTTCGTCATCCATCTGCCTCCGTACCTCCCAACTATTTCGGATATCCTAAGACTTGCATCTTGGCCATATATTGTGAGAACAGTCGGCTCACCACACGTTACTACTTTCGTAGATCCGTTCCTAAAATAGGGGATTAACATGAATTGAAACAAAATTTGTTGATAAACATTTTTTTCCAGATTTTGAAACAATATATGAAAGCTGCATGAGGTTTTCTTGAAATTGGGCGGATAATTTTTCGAATGAAGAATTTGGTTCCATAGTAAAAGATCTGAGATTAATAATGGGTTAATAAGAGGGTTATAACCACTCTTATATGGATATTAATGAGAATCATCGTTAAGACCAAAAAATGGTTTTGTACAGATGATAAGAAGAATAGGTAGAGTATCAGGGAGAAACCCAAATAATACGTCCTTTGTTTGATTCGATACGGGGAGAGTCCTCATCTTCAAAAGATCATCGCACGCCAACAGGTGGACGAATTTTTTTAAACCCCATTATTGGTTGGCCTACCGATGCAATCGTCACTACATACGCAGAACGGATTATTACCCCTTAGAGCAGGGGGCTAAGGAGATTAGAGTATGATAAAGCAACGGCCCCTATTAATAACTGCAGTCGTGTTCCTCGTTGTTCTGGCCGTTGGGCTTGCATTTATCAACATTGAGACTAGCAGAAATATCACTAAACACAAAAGACTTGCTACAGACATAGCCGTAAGCAAATCATATACGATACGTCAACAGCTGGACCGCTCCCTCTCATCAACCTTTGCGCTGGCATCAATCCTGCGCCAGGAGGATAACTGGGAGATACACGACTTCAACTCTCTTGCCGCTGACATAATAGGGAGCTATGAGGGGATAAGCAGTTTACAGTTGGCTCCAAACGGCGTTATTCTCCAAACATATCCGTTGGAGGGCACCGAGGACACGATAGGTCACGATATCCTGAAGGGTCACAATATGCATATCGAGGCGTTAGAGCCTGGACGACTCATGCTCACGGGTCCTTTTGACATCCAAGGAAGCTCGACGATGGTAGGGCGCCTACCCGTATTTGTTTCAGATGCGAAGACCGGCGAGGAGGAGTTCTGGGGATTTACCCTCGTCCTCATCCGCTTAGATGACTTTCTAAGCACCTTGGATCTTGAAACCCTTACAGAGGGGGGGCATGACTATGAGCTTTATCAGATCAATCCTGAGACCGGTGAGAAACAGTTGTTCGCCAGATCATCAAAGACCGAACTTGAGGACCCAGTTTCTTTTGGTTTCAAGGTTCCGAATGGGAGATGGACCCTTGCAATCATGCACAGAGGGGGATGGTATTCAAAGCCGGCCCTTCTTTTTAACGTCTTTCTTGCAGTGCTCGTAAGCATCCTCGTCTCAGGTCTAACTTACACAGTTCTCAGCCAAACCGATATTCTCAAAAGAGAGGTAAAGCAGCGAACAAAGGAGCTAGAAAGGCGCAAGCAAGCGGAGAAGGCTTTATCACGAGAAGCACGTGTAAACGTAGCCCTGGCTGAGGTATCCAAGTCGCTTATATCATCTGCCTCACTTGACGACATTTCGCACCTTGTAATAGAGCACGCGAAACGTCTTACAGACAGCGACTTCGGTTATATCGGCTATGTCGATCCTCAAAAGGGCCATCTTGTTTCCCCTACTAATACTATGGATAATTGCGATACTTACAAGGCCCATGATAAGGATCTCGTCTTTAAAGAATTTACAGAGCTATGGGAGTTGTTGTTAGAAAACCAAGAGTCTCTATTAACGAATTCACCTATAGATGATCTTAGATTTTCAGGGAACCCCCAGGATCATATTCCTGCCCGTCGATTTATTTCTGTACCAGCGCTAGTCGGCGATGTGCTACTCGGGCAGGTGACTTTGGCCAATTCGGAGCGGGACTACACTGAGCAGGATTTGAAACTAGTCGAACATCTGGCGTCTACCTATGCAGTTGCTATCCAGCGCAAGCGGACTGAGGAAACCATCGAGCGCAAGTTGGATTTTGAAAAAATCATTTCTATTATCTCGTCACGATTTGTCGGTATTTCAGACATTGAAGACTCCATTAATGCATCCCTTAGCAATATAGGCAAATTGAGCGGAGCAAGCCGGGCCTATCTGTTTCTATTCCGTGAGGATAAAACCACTATAGACAACACTCATGAATGGTGCGCCGAAGGGGTGAATCAGCAAATCGATAACCTCCAGAATCTCAATCCCAAGATGTTTCCGGGGTTGATTACAAAAATTCGTAAAGGTGAGGTTATTCATATCGGGGATGTTTCAAAGATGCCTTCAGAGGCAAAAGATGAAATAGAAAAACTGACAAGCCCAGACATCAAATCGCTCTTGGTAATGCCGTTACACATCAAAGGAAAACCCGCCGGATTCTTAGGCTTTGACAACGCCATAAAGACTGGACGGTGGAGTTTTGAGGAACTGACTCTACTTCGCATATCCTCGGAGATTATCGGAAGCGCTCTTGAGCGCAAGCAGGCGAAAGAGGCGCTGTTACAGGAAAAACAGAAACTTGACGATGTCACGGGTTCCGTGAACTGTGGGTTGTTATTACTTGACGATCAAGCCAAGATCGCCTATGTTAACAGAGTCGCTGAAGAATGGTTTGGATCTTTTCATCAAATCAACGGTGAATTCTGCTGGAAACTTTTCAAACTAAAGGACCCAGAGAAAGAATGCGCTGCCCTAGAGGTGTTGCGAACTGGGAAGACAGTCCGCAGTGAAACCTTTATAAAAGCGATTAACGGAGAGGACAAATTCTTTTACGTAGTCGCATCCCCAGTCAAAGACAGCGGCGGCAAGATTTGTCAAATCACTGAAGTGGTTGTTGACATCACCAAAAACAAGCGGGCTGAGAAGGCGCTGAAAAAATATTCAGAAGAACTTGAATACAAGATTACCGAATTAGAGGACGCAAATAAAGAGATCATGCGTTTAACAAATATCAAATCACAGTTTGTCAGCCAGGTGGCGCACGATCTGCGAACCCCTATGACTCCGATTATAACTCTCCTGCCGATAGTGGAAAGGCATGTCGAAGACCCCAAGATGAAGAGACATTTGACGATAATGATAGAGAACGCAAAGTATCTTAACAGTCTGGTTGTAGACACATTAACACTTTCAAGGCTGGAGTCTGGAACTGTCGAATACAACTTCTCCCCGGCGGACATAAAAAGTTTGATTGAGAAAACTATTATGGAAAACGAGCCAGTATTCAAGGAAAACGATATAGAGATTGAAACAGTCATCCCTGAGAAGTTACCCCTAGCCTATGTCTATGAACTGGGTGTCAAAGAGGTCTTGCAGAACCTAATATCCAACGCGATTAAGCACACACCTAAAGGAGGCAAGCTCACCTTTGGTGTCAAAGAGGTCATGAATTATCTACAGGTTCAAGTGAAAGACACGGGGAGGGGTATAGAAAAGAAGATACAGGAAAAAGTCTTCGACGAGTTTTTCAAAGCAGACACGTCCAGACACGAGAGAAGTGCCGGACTAGGACTTGCCATATGCAAGAGAATAATAGACAAACACAATGGTAGGATTTGGGTTGAGAGTATGGGTCTCGACAAAGGGAGTAGCTTTTACTTTACCATTCCAATCTTTCGATCACACTTTAAATCAGAAGCTATGGAATCTCTGCCGGAATCTTCTAAGTGATCTTTACGCCAAGGCGTTTAAGGGATCTTACCAGATCCAAGCCCATCTCATATTCGAGTATGACCCCGAAGGATTCTTGGCCGCGCAACCCCGCGGGGCCGATTAACCTCTCGATAAAAACAGACAAAGACTCCCCTAAGCTTTTATTATCGATGGAATTTACTTCTGGACTAACATTTATCACTTGGGCAAAACCGTGGGAGGTTGTTACTATCTTCAGATAATTGAAGACCTCATACTCTCTTCGCAGATCCCTTATCAGGGTATTTATGACCAGTAGGATGTATTTGTCCGACGTGATCTTCGATCCTACCCTGATAAGCGCCTGGAGAAGGTCTTCCACCATCCGTTGGTTGGTCATAAGACCACTTCATTTTGCAAGGACAGTGTCTATCCTATTTTTCAGGTCCACGGTATCGAAGGGTTTGACTATGTAATCCTCCGAGGTAAGCATTCCCATCCCCTTGCTCAGCGAGTCGGTTTTGGCAGTAAGAAAGATGATGGGTATCCCCTTTAGTTCCTCGTTTTCCTTGATCCTCGCTGTAGTATCCCAGCCATCAATCTCAGGCATCATAATATCCATGAGGATAAGATCCGGCCTCTCGGTCTTAAGAAGCTCCAGACACTCTTCACCACCGCCTGCCCCAGTTACCACAAAACTTGGGTCAATGTCCTCCAACCCTGATTTGACGCTGTATATTATGTCAGGATCATCATCTACGATCAATACCCTTTTTTTCATCTCATCCATCACCTCTCAGTTTATACAGCATTAGATGCCTTGGTCTTTGTCTTCGTCGTCTGTGTGGGGGCGGACTTCTCAGTCCGCAGTCTCTCCATCTGGTCTATCTCCTCTCTGCTCAGGATCCTGTTAAGATCGAGAAGGATGAGGAGCTTGTCATCCAGCTTCCCCACCCCCTGGACGTACTCCGCATGTGTGGAGGCTGCGGAGGGAGGATCGATATCCGTTCCAGACATCCTTAAAACCTCGCTCACAGAGTCGACGATCAATCCCAGGGTAGAGCCCGATGCC
>JAZFTJ010000026.1:0-3134 GCA_036446635.1 Hydrothermarchaeales archaeon (SeqCode)
TACGAGTGTTGCGTATAAGCGTGTTATCGGGGGGGAGGAGACTGAGTTAGGTGTTTTGGGGACTCTTTTGGATAGTTGTTTGGTAATGTATGATCGGGGATCTAATACTTCGTGGACTCAGATTGGCGGAGATGCTATAGACGGTGAGTTGGCGGGTGAGAAGCTAAATGCTATTGAGATGGAGCATATGACTTGGGGACAGTGGAAGGAGATGCATCCCGATACCTGGGTTTTGTCAAAAGATACTGGGGGTTTTATGAGGGGCTATGATACGAATATTTACAAGCTTAGTAAGTATACGACAAACGAGGAGATTCATTTTCCAATAAGGGTTAATGATACCAGGCTTCATCCCAAGGGGGTTGTGTTTGGGGTTAAGATCGACGATAAATTCAAGGCATATCCGCGGGAGGTGGTGGCTGAGGCTGGCGTTATAAACGATAAACTAGGGGGAAAGGACATAATGGTAGTATATGATTTGAAGACCGGGTTGGTCCGTGTATTTTCAAGGAAAATTGATGGCAAAGTTTTAAGTTTTGAACAAACTGATGGCGGGGTTTTTGATCGTGAGACCGGTAGCCGCTGGAATTTCGAGGGTGAGGCGATCTCTGGAGAGAATAGGGGAAAAAGGCTTGAGAAGCTAGAGGCATTGGAGAGTTACTGGTTTGCATGGGCGGCATATCATCCTGCAACCGATTTATTTTTGGTAGCTTAGTGGGGTTTAAAGTAGGAAAAAGGGAAATTATAAGTCTCTCTAAAAGGAACTCAATTTGAGGATCATGACTAAAAGGACATTATTTTGGATCTTGGTGTTTTTAGCTTTGCTGATCTTGGTATTGTATCTTATCCCCGCATATCAGGCGAGGTTTGCTGGGAGCCACACCATCGAGCTTGGTTGAGATCTTATTATTTTCGTGACTGCTCAGGTTTTATAAGTTTTCCGATGCTCTCTCGCTCAGGGTTTATAATACCACCGGCGCCGCGATTCTGTCAACTTAACGGCTGATGAAAGTTGGATCTTCTCTTTAAAAGGCCGATTGGAAACTTGTTTTCATCTAATAATGCCACCCAAGTCGGCCTCAAAACCCGCAATCCATGGGTTCTCAGAGATTTTGAGGTTGAAAACCCCAATTTTGAGCCAAAAAATGCATCGAACGGAGGAGAGAGCGAAAAAAAGACGCAGCCCTCGCAGATAACCTTATCAAGGACATGAGCTTGTTCCTCCCAAGATTCAGCTTCAAACCGGCCTCTTCTGCCGGAGTCCCTCCTTCTAGAGCGCCGTGTGGACGTACAAAGTTGTAACAGATGTCGATAAGATCAAGGATCTCCCCTCCAGAGTCGAAGTTTTTAAACCCCCTCATCGTCTTATACCTCTGCTTTATCCGCTGGTTATCCCTCTCAGCCACGTTATTATTGTGCTTCAGGCCGTATTTCTTGCAGGCTATGGGAACGCCGTGAGACAGCTTTGATTTGTAGAGGAAGTATTTGTTGAATGCCCGCCTATAATGCTCCAAGCCATCCGTCACTATTCTCGGAGGCATGCCTATGCAGTTGTGCTTCAGCTTCCGGAAGAGTTCCTTGGCTCCTCTTTTGTACTCACGCTTCCGGGTCCAAGCTGTTGAAAGCCTGAACCTTGTCACAGCGTCTTTGGCTCCCCAGTAGTAGCATTTCTCTCCTTTCACTTTCAGTATGACCTCATCTGCATGAACTCTGCCTTTGATCTCAGGCTTGAGAGTGCTGACAAAGCCTTTGATCTTCCTTGAGAACTTTCTGACCCAGTTCCTTATAGTCTCTGGAGACACTTTCAGCCTATGATGCTGCCACATATGGTCCGCGACTTTCTGGAGGGACAGCCCTCTCTCGTAAAGATCTACCGCCTCCACTATATGTTGCTTCTTCTCCCTCATCCTCAAAAATCCGTCGTCAGGCGTGAAATCCCTCTTACATCGGTTGCAGCGATACTTCTGCTTTTTAGAGTTTTTATTGCGTCTGCGCCCGTTCTTGACAACGAAAGCTTTTTGTCTGCAGTAAGGACATACAACTTTCGGCATAAAACTTCCTCCTTGGGCCTTGCTCAGGCCCTTGGAGGTCTCTTATACCCTTGCACATGAGGGGCCATCCGCCGATAAGTTGACAGAATCCGTTTAATTCATTACTCGCCCATCCTTTTTCGATTGAAATGGACACTGGAAGGTTGATCGATAGTAGCGTGAAAGAGTTTCTGATAGGGAAAGCACGTGCTGGTGGCGGAATTCTTTTATTGCAAGGCTTGTATAGGAATTGTATACCCATTGAAGTATAATGGAGGTTATTGTTTGACAAAAATTTCGATGAATAATCAAAATCTCCATGAAGTGAGAATGAGACAGCGTGACTATGCAAAAGGAACTATCAGTCACTTAATATATCCTGAACATCGTATAATAGCTGAAGTCAAAGGGGACATACTAACTGCAAAATTACCGGCGATGTTAGCGCTTGAATTATATCACTCTGGCGTAATTCCTCAAGATGAAGAAAAGGCTTTTCGTGTGGATCTGGATGGAAAATATATCGGCATTTTCCGCGTTATTGACCTGAGATATCCTCTTCACTCAGATCTAGAGTCAATTATCATAACCCTAAAACATGTCAAGGAGAATGGACATGGAGCTGATTAAAGGAATAGAGAAGTATTTACCTATCCCCGTCTACCCTTCTCAAGATTTGTGCCGAGTTCTTCGCAAGCAGGAAAAGACATTAGAACAGACACGGAATTAAAGATAATTGGAGGTCCTTAAATATGGTTTTGTTAGAGTCTTTGGAGATTCCTCTTGGAACCGAGATGCCGGATTTCGAGCTAAGGGATCCTCAGGGGGAGGTCTTTAAGAGCGATCTACTCTATGCGAGGAAGGGTCTTTTGGTGGTTTTCACCTGCAATCATTGCCCGTATGCGAAGGCGGTATGGCTAGGCTGATAAGGCTTGCCCGATACTCTAGGGATCTGGGGATAAATACTGTGGCGATAAATCCTAACATACATCCTGACTATCCTGAAGACGCTCCTGATAAGATGATAAAGAAGATTGAGGATCTGGGGATAGGGTTTCCATATCTTGTTGATGAGACTCAAAAGACGGCAGGGGCGTTTAAGGC
>JAZFTJ010000027.1:0-4052 GCA_036446635.1 Hydrothermarchaeales archaeon (SeqCode)
ATCAAGACAGTTGAATGTATTGAGAGAGAAATGGAGTTTAGAAAGCAGGGCACAAGGCCCAAGACGAGGATGATCGGGCACACAGGGTATCTGACTTTTGCCAGGAAATTATGATATCCGGTATGGCTATTGTTTTATCCCATTTTTTTTGTTGATGAGACAGCAGGTTTAATGTTTCAGAACCATTTTGGATGCATGGTCCACCGAAAGGTTTTAATATCTACATACTATCTATTTAGATAGCATATGGATAGTAGGCGATAACTGTGAGTATAAAAATCAATGTCAGTATTACAGAGGGAACTCATGAGATTCTACAAAGGTATGCCCAGGAGCTTGGAATAACCAAGACCGAGTATGTCAAGAAGGCCTTGCTGGACAAACTGGAAGAGCGGAGATCACACTATAGGTGAGAAGATGCAACAAATACTTATACCTACAGATAATGTAACCGAGTCCGATACCATGATACCAGAGAACAAAGACAAAGTATCAAAAAACAATGGCGGCGGATTGAAGACCCGGAGGGAGGCAGAAAGAGAGATACACAAACACATTAGGCTGCAGACAGCAGAGGAGCTTTTAAAGAGAGTAGACACAGGGTTTGGCCAAAAAACCAGAGCGCCCTTTCAAGCGGTAGTCGAGGGAGTTCAAAACTCAGCCGATGCCATAGACAAGGCTAGAGAAGCCCTGAAAGCCTCTACAGGTTCAGACGACTTTGACGCACGAATCGAGGTCGTGATAAATATCGTGGACAAATCCAGAGGCGACATTGAGATAACAATAAAGGACACAGGCATAGGCATACCACGAAAAAAGGTTCCCATAATCATGCGTGTAGGCGGCACCGGCACAGTCGAGTACAAGGCGAGCAGGTCGCAGCAGGGGATCGGGTGGAAAGCCGCCGCAATATACGCGAATCAAAGCACCGGAAGGCCGGCTGACATAATCACCAAGACCTACACCGAGAAGGTTGCTCATCACCATGTCTTTGACTATGGAAAGGGGAAGGTTACACACATGGTTGAGGAAGACTTCCAAGACGAGTTCCCGGAGCACGGCACATGGATGTCACTAACACTAAAAGGCGATTATCCAAGGGCAAGATCAACCATATTGGAGTTTATAAAGCGGATGGCTGCCATCCATCCCTACATCAGCTTTGTTTTAAGAGAGAATGGAAACACCGTCAATTACGAGAAACAGAGCAACGTAGGCATACCTCTTTCGGTTCCTGTACCGCCCCATCCGAATTCAGTGGATGTGGGCCAGCTAAAAGACATGCTCGCAATTCAGTCAGGAGAAAGAAGCATAGGAGTTGCAGGCTTTCTGAAGAAAAACTTCTGCAGAATAGGTGCTAAAAGCCTTGATGACCTCTTTGAGCGCATGATCTTACTACAGTATTTTGATGAGAGAGGGATCTTTGCAGGGGACATAGTTAAGCGGGTCTCCCAGAGCAGCAAGGCACAGGAGCTGAAGAAAAAGCCCAATGAGCTGAAGAACTATCTCAAGGTTACACTGATAAGAGATGTTGCGTTAGACTTTGATTTTGCAACTGATCTCATCGTGAAGGGAAAGCTTAATCCCAACACCAATATCCGGGTGCTTAACAACGTTCAGCTTAGACGGTTCTTCAACCTTGACGGCATGCTAAATGATGAACTGCCAAGGCCTGCATTCACCCCTAAGACCACTGTGAACATGATATTAAGCGACGAGTCCCGTGTGAGACTTCTGGCAGAGACCTTAAGGTCTATGTTCTTTCCGGCGCCACCTACAGACTCGCTCATGCCCATACCGAAAGATGTCTTTGTAGAGGGCTTTACATCTATCTACGAACCCACAAAGTACACCTATGTCGAGAGGAATCCGACAAGCACCGGTGGAAGGCCTGTCCAGGTGCAGGTCCTGGGGATGTATGGTGGTAAGATTTCAAGAGAGATGAAAGATCAGGAGAAGCTCATAAGGATAGCTAACTGCACCCCCCTTCTCTACGAATTTGGCAGTGACATTATAACACAGGTAGCAAAAGATATTGACTGGCAGAGATACAAGCTGGGGAAGAAGAACAACCTACCTGATCTCCCGATTATCTTCGTTATCCATGTGACCTCACCACAGCTGAAGTATCTGGGGGTTGCAAAGCAGGCCGTCGGAGCAGACGATGTTATAGCAAGCGAGGTGAAGTTTGCTCTGCAGGCTGCGAGCAGGAAGTTGATGCGACATGTGACTAGGTTGGAGAAGCAGCAGCAGGCTGGCAGGGCGAGAAAATATCTGGAAAAGCATGCTGGCGTTGTATCTAAAACCCTTTCAAAGATGATCGATGCTGATGAGAAAAAGGTCTATGAGCAGCTTATAAAGGAGATTAGGAAGAGGAGGCCGAGTATGGATGACCTCTTTGAAAATGGCGGTGAGTAGAATATGCCATCCAAGTCTGTGACGATACGGGATGATGTGACGGCTCCTGAGCTTGTAAAGGAGCTAAAGGAGATTGCCAGAAACGTGCTAACCGAGATTGAGAGAGCGGGCGATCCGGCTTTCGGTGTTCCCACAAGGAGTGCTAACAACATCATCTATGACAGCAGGAAAGATGTCATTCACATGGGTAAAAATGTCAGTAAAAGAACGTTTCACAGCACCGGTACGGTCACTGCATTTACCCAGATGCTCTTTATCATGAGCGTCTTGCAGGAGGCTGCTGGGATGAGCAAGCACCTGACCAAGAGGGAGATATTCTATCAGGATCCTGTGCTTTTTAACAAGGAGCAGAAGACAAGTGATAACCTTATAGAGGACATCGCGGTGACTGTGGGTGTTACAAGGCCGTGTCTCCAGGTTGTCGCGGCGGCGAAGGGCGTCTGCATAGGTGATCTGACGCTAAAGGAGGGAGACGACGTTTTTAACTGTAACCAGCTCGGAAGAGGTGGCTGGTCTATAAGCCCGTTTATCGACGATGTTGAGATTAAGAAATGTGGAGTGGATTATATCTTGGTTGTGGAGAAGGACGCTGCGTTGATCAGGCTTGTTGAGGAGGAGTTTCATAAGAAGAAGAACTGTCTTTTGATAACCGGTAAGGGGCAGCCTGATATATCTACAAGGAGGCTTATTAGGCGTCTGGAGAAGGACTATAAGATCCCTGTTTATATATTGACTGATAGCGACAGTTATGGGATGCAGATATGCTCAAGCTACAAGCGGGGGAGCATCGCCCTTAGTTTTGAGTCTCCTTATCTTGCTGTTCCGAATGCACATCTCCTCGGGCTTTTACCGAGTGACTTGGACAAGTTCGAGGTCCCCAAGGCTGCACGGCTTAAGATGACTGAGTGGGATATGAAGAAGGCGAATAACCTCTTGGAGTATCCGTGGATAAGCAGCAACAGGCGGTGGAGGGAGGAGCTTAAGCTTATGATCGAGAGAAAGGAGAAGGCTGAGTTGCAGGCGCTTGCGCAGCACGGGATCACGTTTATGACCGATGTATATATTCCTCAGAAGCTTGAGGAGAAGGATTGGATTTGAAAAATGACAATGTGTAAAAGAGAGGAGGTTTGGGCATGAAGAAAAAGTATCTTCTACTGACAATAGTTGTGGTCTTATTGGTCGTATTTCCCATCGCAACAGGGAGCATTGTGACTTTCGTTAACCTCGGTGGCACCACGGATGTCTTGAACATGGCAGTTTTAATTCCTGAGGTGAACCTGAAGATTGCGATGACAAACTACGATCCTGAGAACAAGTACGCCATCTTTGCCATAGTAAAAGAGGGAAATGTGGAAAATTATCTTATAAGGGATAACGTGGATGTGGGTGTAGATTTAGACTTGATATCCGGATGCTATTCTCCGGTTCAGAAGGTAGGGGGAAATTCCATTGAAGTAGCTTTTGCTTGCACGGACAGGCCAAAGATGCTTTTGCTTGCCAATTCCATAGACTATTCCCTGGCTGGGAGTTTTATTGACTACTTTGATACAAGAGGCGTAACCGTGATCCATGCCACAGCAGAGCAGTTTAACGATCTAAGTTACGGCTACAAACAATATCAGACTATCGTAATA
>JAZFTJ010000028.1:0-5473 GCA_036446635.1 Hydrothermarchaeales archaeon (SeqCode)
ACATAGTAGAACTGTAGACCTTAACCATCTCCTTGTTCGCCAAAGCCATCTTCAGCTTATCCAAATAATAGTTCCTCATATATCTCACAGAACGAACAGCAAAAGGCAGAGACAACAAAGCCATCAAAACCGTTGCTGGAAAAACACCAAAAACAACACACAAAACAATAAAAGAGTAAATAACAGCCAACCCTCCAACATACAAACTCTTCCCAGCCTCAACACCAAACCGCACCACCAAGTTCTTTTTATCTGACCTACGATCCTCATCAAAATCCGGGATCTCATTTATCACGATCATCACCCACATAAGCATACCAGGGATAAGGCCTGCAAGAAAGACCTGCCAAGTCAGCCGCTGAGCCTGAACAAAATAAGCACCAAGAGTGATAGTAGGACCATAACCCAAGAGCATCATAAACTCTCCCACACCCCGATATGCAAACTGAAAAGGCTTAAGAGAGTAAAATATGGAGACAAAAAACCCCGCCAAAACTATGTACATCACAGTAGGCCCCAAAACCAGCGTGAAATAAACCCCTATAATAATGGCGATTACATAAAATAATGCGACCACGGCTATCATCTCATTTGGCGTTATAGTTCCATCCACCAAGACACCACTCCCCCCTGTGTAGGGATTTTTTTCTTCAGTTCCAGCAGTATCTGTTCCCCTCATGAAATCGTGCCAGTCATCAAGCATAGTCAAGCCAAACTGAACAAGCATCATACCAAAAAAAGCGAGCAAAAAATAGCCCAAATTGAATCGGTTATCTACACTCCAGGCAATCGCAGTCCCCAGCAACACAGGCATCACACCCTGGGGTAGAAACTTAAGCCTAAAAGCCCGGATCCACTCAGACAATTGCATGATGAACAATAAAAAATTCAGGATATAAGTATTTTTTCGGATGATTTTTTAAACCACCTAAAATAATAGGGAGACTGGAATGATAATAAAAACACCTTCCCGAATACATATGACCCTGATAGACTTGAACGCCTCAATTGGGAGGATAGATGGCGGACTAGGATTAGCCTTAAAAAACCCGAATATCAAGATCAACGCCTATAAAAGCGACAAAATCGAGGTCGAAGGACCAATAGCAGACAAGGCAGAAGCAGCCGCAGAGAAAGTTCTAAAACGCCTAAACATCGACGGAGGAATAAAACTACAGATAGAAGAGGCATATCCACAGCACGTAGGTTTAGGATCTGGCACACAAATCGCTTTAGCAACAGGAAAAGCAGTCTGCGAACTATATGATAAAAAACTAGACATCAAAGAGATCGCTGAAACCGTGGGCAGAGGAGGAACATCCGGCATAGGAACCGCAGTCTTCGAAACAGGGGGATTTATCCTGGACGGCGGACACGCAACTAGAGAAAAAAAGGATTTTCTACCCTCTTCTGCATCCAAAGCCAGACCTGCACCAGTCCTTGCAAGATACGATTTTCCAGATTGGAAGATCGTCCTGGTAATGCCAAAGATCAGAAGAGAAGTCCACGGCAAAAATGAGGTGAACATATTCCAACGATTCTGTCCAATAGACATTGGTGAAGTCCAAAAACTCACACACCTCATTATGATGAAGACCCTTCCCTCAATATTAGAAGAAGATATCAAATCCTTCGGACAGAGCATCAACGAAATACAAAACACCGGTTTCAAAAAGATCGAGGTAGAGCTTCAATCAGATGAAGTAAAAAAGACACTAGATCTTTGTCAGAAAAACTCCTATGGAGCAGGCCTCAGTTCATTCGGCCCAACAATCTACTCAGTAGTAGAAGACGAAGACGAGCTGATAAACTCCCTTGATCAGCAGTATGTCGAAAAAGTTATAGTCACACAAGCAAATAATACAGGCGCAACCATAGAGGGCGAATGAAAAATGAAGATTGCCAGATTCAAGACAGAAGATAAGAGATCATACTACGGAACAATAAATGGCGATGAAATAAAGGTCATCAATGGCCTAAATAATCTAAAAACAACCGGCGAAACCTACCAATTAAAAGAGGTCAAACTGCTCGCCCCAACCAATCCATCAAAAATCATATGCATAGGATTAAACTACATCGATCATGCCCGGGAGCTTAAACTGTCCCTCCCGGAAGAGCCCCTAATCTTCCTAAAAGCCCCCACCGCCGTCATCGGCCCAAATGACAATATCAAATATCCAAAAATGTCAAATCAAGTCGACCACGAGGCAGAACTGGCGGTAGTAATATCAAAGAAATGTCGGGATGTAAAAGCAGAGGAGGCATACGGTTTTATCGCGGGCTACACAGCATTCAATGATGTCACAGCAAGAGATCTGCAAAGAAAAGACGGCCAATGGACCCGGGCAAAAAGCTTCGACACCTTCGCGCCCATAGGACCCTGGATCACCACAAAAGACGAAATACCGGATCCCCACAGCCTAGATATAGAGCTGAGGCTAAACGGCGAGATCAGGCAAAACTCCAACACCAAAAATATGATCTTCAAGATACCAAAACTTATAGAATTCATCTCCGAGATAATGACCCTTAACAAAGGAGACGTGATCTCAACAGGCACACCCCCTGGTGTGGGGCAAGTCAAGCCAGGCGACTCTTTAGAGGTAAAAATCGAGAAAATAGGCACCCTAAAAAATCAGATAATTCCAGGTTAGCCATCCAAGGATCCTAATAGCTACTTAAAGTAAAATTCTCAGGCACAGTTCCCAAAGCACCCGTCTTATCTATATGTATCTGAACAACGCTTCCCATATGACAATTTGTGCATGTCAGCCTCTTTGGCCTGGATTTCCGCCACTCTTCATCCACATCTCCATTCCCAATGATCTCACCGTCTATGTGGATCTTAATATAGCTCCCATCACTATGACATAGCTCACAGACCGACATCTGTCCCTCCTTAGGCATTGGAACCCTAAACTCCCCATTCCGCATATGGCACGCCTGACATGTCATACCCCCACGATCCATTATCACACGATGAACATCATGCGGAACCTGACCATGGCATTTCGTGCAAATACGGACTGTTTTATTCTTGTATTCATCAATTAACTTGATCTTACTTGGATAGTGAAAACTGACCAATTTTCCACGATCATGACAAGACATGCAAAATTCAGCAGGAACCTGAGGTGCAACCGCCGCCTCTAACTCAAATATCTGGGAGTTGATTCTGCCCAATTCAACATTCTTATTAATGATCTCATCTTCCATGTCTTGAACCTTAATCTCCGTCTTTTCCACGCCCAGCTGATAGGATCTAGCTATCAACAAGACCGAAAAAATCACTATCAAAAATAGCTTAAAACTAGCCTTTATCCCTATCACCCGATAAAAAAAATAAAAAAAATAAAAAGGACAAGCTTAAACTCGTCCTAACCTTGAAGTCGCTGCTTTATGAGTACCTACCGGATCCTGTGGATGGCAGACATTGCACCCAAGCTTGGGATATTGTAGTTGGGGCATATTCGGGTTGTCTTCCAATATCTTGCCTTCAATGTGTATCGTGATGAAATTGCCGCTCGTATGGCAGAGTTCACACACTAGAACCTCGCCCGATCTAGGCTGAGGTATAATGAACTCCCCACCTACCACATGGCAGGTTTCACACTTCATGGATCCGCTATCAAGCTTTGCCTTATGTATGTCATGAGGCATGTCTATAGGAATGTCAAATATGCCGTTAGCATCAACCGTGGTCTTTTCTAATGACGCAGGGGTTGAGTGGCAGTCAATACATATCCTTCTTGGCATATTCTTCTTATCTTGGATCTTTAGAATCTGTGAAGGATAATGGAAACCTTTTAATTGATCTAGCTCGTGGCAGATAGTACAATCGAGAGATTTTCCGCTTTTAGCTTGCTCAAGATTTGATTGTGCCTTAGCCAATTCGCCCTGAGCAATACTCAACTCTCTACCAACGTTCCTACTACTAGAACCATACTGTAACGCAGTCAAAAGTGATCCAACGCCTGCAGCAACAAGTATAGTGACAACAAAAACCAATATCAATCGCATTTTACCGTTTTGGGGGATATAAACCACCTCCTAACAACTTAAGTACAAGGGTATATAACATTTTCTAACTTACTCCTATGATTTTGCTTCACTCTTCAAATATTCAAGTATCTCCTGAACATCGCTCTCAGGGATTCCTGCCCCCATGGCTGCCATATCTTCTACAACGGGAACCCACTCATCATATGTCTTAATGCTCGGCTTGAACCCAGGATGACACGTAGCACAGTTTTTCATATAAACCGGAGGCCCTTCAAAGGGCTTGTAGTCGGCATTTGCAGCAAGATACGACATGACCAACTCCTCATTTCCTTTAGTAAAGTAGATGCGATCTTCTTTATGCCTATCTATTGTACCCTGCCAACCGTCTATCGACTGCATATCCCCTGGGAAGAGGCTGTGGCACTGGTTGCACTGTCCATTATAATAAGTTGTAGGGGTAGTAGGCGCGAGTCTATTAGTAGTTACCACAGCACCAAGGAATAGCATCATTAAGACAAATCCTATCCCTATTGGGAAACCCAAATATCCCCAGATCCTGCCTATGGGGTTTGTGCCTGTATAGTCCCCGAACATCTCCTTGAACTTGGTTCTATTACAGGGGATCATAGAGAAGTAGGGGTGCAGAACCATGAAGGAAGCTAGTAAGAAGAAGGATAAGATGTGTATCCCCAAGATTATCTTTGGGCCACCTAAAAACGCCATCGCTTCCTGAAAGACCGCCCAAGAACCTATACTGCCTAGGATAAGGACCTCTTTGCCACCAAGCAGCATTAGACCCGTTATTATCATCACAGGAATGAGAAATACAAGTGCAACATGGGGCATCTTTTCTAAAGACCCAAATCTTCCTTGAGCGGGATACTCTTTAGTGAAACCTAAGAAGTTAAGAGGGACTTTGATGAGGTTTACAATATCCTCAGGCCATAACATCTCATCAGTCAACCGTGAAGGATGAAGTAATGCGTCCCAAAAAAAGTGAAATCCGAATGTAAAAATCAGTACCCATGCGAGCAGATAGTGTATTGGCTGTGATGTTTCATAGGCCAAGATCCCTGTGTAGGTTAATGTTCCTGTAAGCATTAGGCCCCCGATGCTTATCCATGTCAGCGGATGTATAATTCTTTGAAGTATATCAAACCCTTCTCGCGCACCAGGCTTGTGCTCATAGATGGCATCCCACCATCCAAGGCCATCACCTAAGAATGATCTTCTGAAAACATGTATAAAAATGCCAAAACCCATGGCTGCAATGAGCAACATGCCGATCCAATCAACTCTGGAAAATATCAGTCCAAAAATAGATCCAAATAAACCGCCAATGGTAGCTTCTGCCAATGCCATATTCACACCCCGACTCTCTTATTTTTTTAATCAAACTTCCTCTTCTTATTGGAATTGATATGAACGATTTCTCATAAATAAACATTCCTATATATGCTTTTTGGTT
>JAZFTJ010000029.1:0-2209 GCA_036446635.1 Hydrothermarchaeales archaeon (SeqCode)
AAAAATCACTATCAAAAATAGCTTAAAACTAGCCTTTATCCCTACCACCCGATAAAAAAAATAAAAAAAATAAAAAGGACAAGCTTAATGGGGACGGTCCTCTACTTGTCCTAACACTGAAGTCGCTGCTTTATGGATGCCCACCGGATCCTGCGGGTGGCAGATATTGCATCCGAGCTTGGGATACTGTTTCTGTGGCATATTCGGGTTGTCTTCCAGTATCCTGCCTTCAATATGTATCTTGATGAAATTGCCGCTCGTATGGCAGAGCTCACACACTAGAACCTCGCCCGTCCTAGGTTGCGGTATAATGAACTCCCCACCTACCACATGGCAGGTTTCACACTTCATTGACCCGCTATCAAGCTTTGCCTTATGTATGTCATGAGGCATTTCTATAGGAATGTCAAATATGCCGTTAGCATCAACCGTGGTCTTTTCTAATGACGCAGGGGTTGAGTGGCAGTCAATACATATCCTCCTTGGCATATTATTCTTATTTTGGATCGCCAATATTCTTGATGGATAATGGAAACCTTTTAACTGATCTAGCTCGTGACATATCGTACAGTCGAGAGATTTTCCGCTTTTCGCTTGCTCAAGATTTGATTGTGCCTTAGCCAATTCGCCCTGAACAATACTCAACTCTTTACCAATGTTCCTACTACTAGAACCATACTGTAACGCAGTCAAAAGTGATCCAACGCCTGCAGCAACAAGTATAGTGACAACAAAAACCAATATCAATCGCATTTTACCGTTTTGGGGGATAGAAATCACCTCCTAACAACTTAAGTACAATGGTATATAACATTTTCTAAAAACTTACTCCTATGATTTTGCTTCACTCTTCAAATATTCAAGTATCTCCTGAACATCGCTCTCAGGGATTCCTGCACCTCTAGCTGCCATGTCTTCGACAACGGGAACCCACTCATCATATGTCTTAAGGCTTGGCTTGAATCCAGGATGACACGTAGTAGCACAGTTTTTCATATAAACCGGAGGCCCTTCAAAGGGCTTGTAGTCGGCATTTGCAGCAAGATACGCCATGACCAACTCCTCATTTCCTTTAGTAAAGTATATGCGATCTTCTTTATGCCTATCTATTGTACCCTGCCAGCCGTCTATCGACTGCATATCCCCCGGGAAGAGGCTGTGGCACTGGTTGCATTGTCCATTATAATAAGTGGCAGAAGTAGGGGGCACGATCCTGTTAGTAACTACAACACCACCAATGAATAGCATCATTGCGATGAACCCCATTCCTACGAAGAAGCCCAAGTATCCCCATATCTTGCCTATGGGGTTTGTTCCCACATAATCCCCCCACATCTCCTTGAATTTGATTCTATTACAAGGGACCATGCCGAAGTAGGGATGTAAGACTTGAACAGAGGCAAGAAGGAAGAATGATAAAAGATGTATCCCGAGTATTACCTTCCTGCCGCCTAAAAGCACCATTGAATCCTGAAAGATCGCCCAAGATCCTATGCTACTTAATATAAAGACCCCTTTGCCTCCAAGCATCATCAGGCCGGTTATTATCATAACAGGTATAAGGAAAATAAGTGCAACATGCGGCATCTTCTCTAAAGACCCAAATCTCCCCTGGGGCGGATACTCTTTCGTCAATCCCAAGAAGTTCAGGGGTATCTTGATCAGGCTCTTGATATCGTCTAGCCATATCATCTCGTCGGGAAGCCTTGAAGGATGGAGTATTGCATCCCAGATCAGGTGAAATCCAAATATGAAGATCAGCACCCACGCAAGTAGATAGTGTATCGGCTGCGAAGTTTCATGTGGTAAGATCCCTGTGTAAGTCAATGTTCCTGTGAGCATCAGCCCCCCTATGCTTATCCATGTAAGTGGATGTATGATTCGTTGAAGGATATCGAATCCTTCCCTAATACCAGGCTTGTGCTCGTAGATGGCGTCATACCATCCAAGACCCTCACCCAAAAACGATCTCCTGAATATATGTATAAAAATGCCTGTGCCCATAGCCGCTATAAGGAGAACGCCTATCAGGTCAACTCTAGCAAATATTGGTCCTAAAAAAAAGCCTAATAAACCGCCAATGGTAGCTTCTGCCAATGCCATATTCACACCCCGACTCTCTTATTTTTTTAATCAAACTTCCTCTTCTTATTGGAATTGATATGAACGATTTCTCATAAATAAACATTCCTATATATGCTTTTTGGTT
>JAZFTJ010000030.1:0-2590 GCA_036446635.1 Hydrothermarchaeales archaeon (SeqCode)
CGATAGTAAAAGCGAGAATGAGAATATTACTAGTAGCAGTATTAAGAGGATTAAGACAAGTTTATGGGCAATGTCATCTCTTGTTTTCATAAATACACCGGTCATGTAACTTCCGATTCCACTGAAAATTAGCATGGTGAAAAGTACTACTTGGAAGGCGTAAACTGGGTTTCCTAGAAAAAGAATGAACTTCTGGATGAGAACAATCTCTATTAATATGTAGCCTAGGCCTATGGATAGAAAGTAGAAGAGAAGTACAAAATTCACTTTTCTAAGTTCAATCCTTTGTTTAACTGAAATGGGGAGAATGATGAAGGCCAGGGTTAGGACGAACAGGATAAAGGCAAAAAGGTATAGTGGGGTGGGAGGGGATTTGTATACGAAATAGAAAAAGGGCCTGTCATCAGTTGCTGGAGACACGTCCCGATCGCTAGGAAGAGATTCAAGAATGCTATCAAAATCCAGACTCCCTTTATAATAAGGAGCATACAAGACCTTTAACCCGTAGCCTTCGGCTTTATTGATGATGGTTTCGACTTTCTTTGGTGTGAGTTCCTTTTTGAATATGAAGGTATACTCTTGTTGTGCAGCCTCTGCCAAGAGGCTGTCCACCGGTTCAAGGTATCTAAAGATCATCATATGTCTGGATGCATCAACTCCAACCTCTTCCAAGGCCTTTTTCACCGTGTAGTATTGCCTTAGAAGAAAATAGGTGACCCCCCTATCTGCATCGATGGTGTTATATTCGTCTAATAACCCGTAGATTATTGTGACTGTGATCCCATCGGAGGACATGCTGTCCCAGTAATCTTTGTTTGCCTCGACAGTATAGACATAGACATCTTCAAAGGTGAGCATTGATGTCGAAGGAACTACTATGCCACTGCTTCCCAATACCCCATTCTCTATGAGATCATATCGGTCGGTGCTTCTGTGGACGAATGCCCTACCGTCTTCTATGTGGGTTGTGATTTTTGGGTTAAAGTAAATCCTGTTGGAGTAGTCTTTAAGTTCGTTTTTCATATATCTGATTATAAGCGGATTTATCTCTACAGCATCGATCCTCTCTACCGAAGCGTTGATGGCCATGGTCAGTTCCACTCCCCCTCCTGAACCTATAGCAACCATATTCTTTGGATTACCCACAAACATTAGAGATCTGGGATCTTCTTTGAAACTTTGGGAATCAATGACTCCCCGGGTAACGGTTATGGGATATATGGCGTTTTCTATGAATCTGATCTTGCCACTGTCAGGATATTCGACGATGTCAAGTCTTGAGATCGGAGTCCATTGGGTGTAGATTATCTCTGCGCCATCTCTCTGGAGTCTGGGCAAAAATTTGTCGTTTGTTGGTTTAGGCATCAATAGACTGGTGTTGAGTGATAGTACCAGTAGAATCGCCAAAAATAGGGATAAAATTTTAAGATTTTTGCTAAAGAGTTTTTTGGAAAAAATTGCCGCTGCACCTATGGCGATGAAGCTACAGATGACTATTATCCCCTCTACACTAGTGAAAGGTAAAAGGGTTATTATGATGAAACTTCCTATCCCTGCTCCGGCGAGGTCTGCGAAGTAGATGTATGAGATAGTCTTCTTATCGGCGGATGGGTAGTTAAGTCCGGTGCTAAGACAGATGCCTGAGAAGAAGAATGGAATGACGGCAGAACCTAGTACTAGGGAAGTGAGGAGGAGGTAGTCCCAGCTAAATCCGATCATCCCAGTGTAGCTGTAATCTAAAGAGATCAATCTACTGGCCAGTGCAGAAAGGCCTATGCTGATTATCATTCCGATGGCCAGCCCGATGGAAGACTTGAACAATATGTCAAAGAATCTTTCAGGGTATCTTTTCGATAAGAAGTAGCCTGCGACGCTTCCTATTCCAATACCAAACAAGGCTATTGTGATAACTATAAAGGAGATGTAAAACCAGAACATAAAAGCGTATTCATAGGCGAGGGCAACTTCGAAACTGAGGGTTGCTAAAGAAACCAAGAAAATTCCAAATGTAAACGCCTTAAATTTTCGGTCCATTTTCAGCACCACATCTAAAGGAAATTAGAATATATTTTTAAAAAATTATGTCCTTTATCCCTCATTAATGTAGTGTTGCATTGGATTTATAGGCACACTTAAAACATATCGGCATCCCATGGCCGTGTTATTTAAAACCTATCCAAAACAAAACAATGTGGGTTGGGGTGAAAAATTAGGGGTGTTCCTCTATCCAAACCTCCCCATCTGTTGTGAACTCTTTCTTCCAGATGGGAACTATCTTTTTTAGTTCGTCAATGCACCACTTACATGCCTTAAACGCATCTGCTCGGTGCTCTGCCGCGGCTATGATAAGGATTATGTTCTCCCCTATCCCTATCTCTCCGACACGATGTATTATGCTCATATCGATTATGTCGAATTTTTCAAGTGCAGTGCTTCTTAACTCTTCAAGCTTCTTCTCAGCCATCCCAGGGTAATGCTCAAAGACCAGTTTTGTGACATTACGTCCCTTGGAGAAGTCCCGCGCTGTGCCGAGAAACGTGACAACCCCCCCTATGCGGTTTGATGTCTTTTTTATCTCGTTTATCTCATC
>JAZFTJ010000031.1:0-3404 GCA_036446635.1 Hydrothermarchaeales archaeon (SeqCode)
TTGGACAGCATATTCGATTGTCCCTAGCTTCATCAGTTGGCGCATGGCTGTTGATTCTTCTACTCCTTCTCTTTTGGCCCTATATACTACGCTCTTCAGGATATCCTCTGGCAGGCGTAATGTCTTTGTCTTCATATTTTACCTCTTATCGACGTCATTGCTAAATAATACTCCTCCTCAGAAACCATCTCTTTGAGTTTTTCCACGAAGCCCTTCGATTTTTCCTCGTCTATTATTTTCCTATAATAGAGGTTAACGATTATCGAAGATGGTGTGAGATAAGGTAGATCCAACTCATCTAAAATACTTAAAAATCTTCTATCATCACTCGAGATTGCGTCGAAATCGTGGGTTCTATATACTCGAAATATATCGGCCTCTCCACCCAGTAGATTGGCAGTGTCTATCCAGTGAAAATTATTAATACCAGCTAATAGTTGAAAAATAGCCGATGGGGCCGTAGGGTAGCCTGGTCGATCCTCTTGCGTTCGGGACGCAGGGACTTGAGTTCAAATCTCAACGGCCCCACCATCTAACACTAAAAGAGGTATACAGGATGATAAAGGCGGTTGCAATAGATATCGATGGCACACTAACAGATGAGAAGCGCAGAATAGACCTGGAGGCTGTAAGACTTGTAAGAGAAATAGAGTCCAAGAAGATCCCGGTCATCCTAGCCACAGGCAACATACTATGCTTTGCAGAGGCCGCCTCCATATTCATAGGTACGTCAGGGCCACTTGTAGCTGAAAACGGGGGGATAATAAAAACAATCTATCCAGAAAAGTTCTACTACAAAGGCGATATTAGGAAGGCAAACAAAGCCTTTTCCCACGTGGAAAAACAGTTTGATGTGCGAAAGGTCAGCAGGTCAGATCTAAGAAAGACTGAGATTGCAATCTATCGAGACATTGAGGTCTCTAAGATAAAAGAATGCGTTAAAGATTTCGATGTGGACATCGTTGACACCAAATTCGCCATACACTTTAAGGATCCCGAGGTAAACAAAGGACGCGCCCTAAAAGAGGTAGCAAAACTGATGAATATTGACCTAGAGGACATAGTTGCCATAGGCGACAGCGAGAACGACTACGAAATGTTAGAACACGCAGGCATCGGTATCTCGGTCGGCGAGAAAAAGCTGAAAGAAGTCAGTGATTATATGACAAAGAATGGGTATGGAAAAGGCGGGAGAGAGGCGCTAAACTATGTCTTGTCTAATTTATTTAGTATAAAATAATTAAATGAGTATGTTTATCATTATAAGGATGAGGGAGTCTTTTGAGTCTGCTTCAGGAAACTAGACGTATTTTAAAAAGACATAACATAAGACCCACCAAGAAACTCGGTCAGAACTTTCTAGTTGATGAATCCCTACTAAAAGAACAGGTAGGATATGCATCCATAAACGATGAAGACATCGTCTTAGAGGTGGGGGCAGGCATAGGAAATCTGACAAAATTTCTACTTGAAAAAGCCAAAAAAGTCATTGTTGTTGAAAAAGACCGAAGAATGATCAAGATACTAGAAGACAGGTTTTCTGGAAAAGAGAACCTTGAGATAATCCTTGGTGATGTCCTCAAGGTCGACTTGCCTGATTTTGACAAAACAGTCTCCAACATACCCTATGTTATCTCATCACCCCTTACCTTCAGGCTTCTTGAAACACGATTTAAGAATGGCATAATAATGTATCAAAAAGAGTTTGCCCAGCGGATGGTTGCAAAACCCGGGACAAAGGAGTACTCAAGACTTTCTGTGGCATGTCACTACTATGCGGATATAAAGCTTCTTAGAACAGTTCCAGAAACCGCCTTCCATCCTGAGCCGAAAGTACAGTCTGCGCTTGTTGAGATCATTCCGAGAAATCCTCCGTTCAATGTTGATGAAAAGTTCTTTTTTAATCTACTAAGAGGCCTGTTTATACACAGGAAAAAGACTGTGAAAAACGCCTTGACGCATTCTTTTAACATGATATTTAACCAAGCATCGTTTACAAAAACAGAAGTATTAGAGATGCTGCCGAAGGCGGTTCTAGATGGACGTGTTTTTACCTTAAAACCAGATGAGATCGCAGAGATGTCAAACACCCTTGAGAGGATTGAATGATCAAGTACATGGGCAGAAAAGTCGAGGTCTTTCCAGGCGTATATGAGCCAAGTGATGACACATTTCTACTCCTGGAAAATCTGGAGGTAAAAAAAGGGGACAGAGTCTTTGATGTCTGCACCGGAACCGGGATTCTGGCAATAGTTGCAAGTGAAAAAGCATCAAAAGTTATAGCATGCGATATCAGTCCACAAGCCCTCAAATGCACGACGCACAACATGAGGTTAAACAATGTCAAAAACATGGAGGTTATAGAAAGCGATCTCTTTGAAAAAGTCGATGAAAAGTTTGATCTTATACTCCTTAATCCCCCCTATCTACCCTCAGACCCTGATGAACCAGAACATGAGCTAAAAAAGGCGTGGGACGGCGGCAGAGACGGAAGAGAGACAGTAGACAGATTCATCGACAAGGTAGATGACCATCTTCTGCCAAAGGGCAGAGTGCAGCTTGTCCAGTCCTCCCTGAACAACCATCAAAAAACCCTTAAAAGACTGGAGGAAAAAGGATTAAAACCCCTAGTCGTTGCCAAAGAAAAATACTTCTTCGAGGAGCTTTTTGTGATCACAGCAGAAAGAGGAAAATAAAATGGCCGAGTTTTCCGTTGTCCTGGTTGAGCCAAAATATGAGGGGAACATCGGGTTTATCTCACGAGCTATGAAAAACTTCGGCATCGAAAAACTATACCTAGTAGGCCCCAGGGTAAAACTGGGAGATGAAGCCTATTCTCGCGCAGTCCATGCCGGCGATGTCTTGGACAACGCTAGCTTCATCGACTTTGACAGTCTTCAACAAACGTTTGATTTTATAGTGGGCACAACAGGCATCTCAAAGACAGACCGTTCTTCTTTAAGAAGACTCCTAACTCCCACTGAGCTCTCCGATAAGATGGGGGATATAGATGGAGACGTTGCCCTGCTTTTTGGACGGGAGGACATAGGCTTGAAAAACGAGGAGCAGGAAATATGTGATCTTGTTGTTAACATACCGGCAAGCGATGAATACCCGATACTTAACATATCACACGCTGCGACTATCATTTTCTATGAGCTATTCAAAGACGGGAACAATGTGGGCATTGCAGCTCCTGAAGCCCTTGGCGAGGAGAAGGAGGCGATGCTTGCCAATTTCTCAACGCTTCTCGACTCCCTCGGGTACCCAAACTTTAAAAAGAAGATAATTAAAAGGATGTTTCGAAGGCTAGTCGGGAGGGCTGCTATCACCGGAAGAGAAGCTCATCGGCTGGCAGGAGTTTTCAGAAGATCTGCAAGGGAGATCAAGAGGTAATATATAGA
>JAZFTJ010000032.1:0-11591 GCA_036446635.1 Hydrothermarchaeales archaeon (SeqCode)
TGTGCTGGCCGGCCCTTTCGAGAACCCGCCTGCGTCGGAGGCGTCGGAAACCGCGCCGCTCTCCAACCGCTCTCGCCGCTCCGCCGGACCCGGGCAGCCGCTGACGCTCGCGGACTTGGAGGCCATTGCCCTGGCGAATAACCCCACCCTGTCTCAAGCCTCTGCGCGGGCCTCTGCCGCTTGGGCCAACGCCTTTCAGGCCGGGTTGTGGCGCAACCCGGTGCTGAGCTACCAAGGCCCAAATTAAACATATATTATACTATATTTAAAATAAAGTTTCTCAAATACAAACCTGAAAAACTAGATAGCGTGATTGAGAGCTTACGATATAAAAAGATTACTTCTTATTGATTAACAAAACTATGTGCTCAGATAGATGATGCACCCATGTTTTTCAGCCAAGAACCCACGTCGTTGAAAACGCGGTTTTGAGAAACATCCATAACACCCACTTCAAGCGTCCCTCCGGTCTCAATCTCCACCTTGACAACAGGCTGATACTCTGGCATCAAAGCAAAATGAATCCCACTCCAATAGATAATCCCATTCAGATAATTGTTCATCAACTTGTCTGTAGAAGGCGGTAGCGGCGAGCTTAAGAAAGCAACTCCATTCGCCCAACTCAATACAGCTGGCTGACCCATGGAGATCATAGGAGCCAACTGGATTGCAAGATCCTCAGGAGACCTCATAGGGATGACCTCCAGGACTATGATCTTCTTAATAGGCACATGCACAATCTCCAATCCCTCCGTATCTACTGGTCCACGTTTAGGTATCACAAAGAACCCAAAAAAGGCGAAAAAACCGAAAAACCCAAGTTTAATGAAACCCAGAAAGCCGAGGAACCCTAGAAAACCAAGATACCAAAACCTCTCTCTTTCCATAATTAACCCTCTTTTATCTGACGTGTAATCTCAACGAAATTCTCGATAATCTTAAGGCCTTTACCCCCGCTTTTCTCAGGATGAAACTGAGTGGCATAGAGATTGCCTTTCTCAACCATCGCAGGGATCTTGACACCATATTCTGTAGTAGCCACAGTCACATCATCCTCAGGCTTGGCATAATATGAGTGGACGAAATAGAAATAATCACCGTCTTTTATCCCTGCTAAAAGCCGGCTTTTCTCCTCAATCTTCAAAGAATTCCAGCCCATATGCGGAATCTTCAAAGAATCAGGAAGCTTTACAACCCTACCGGAGAGAAGATCAAAACCCTCATGCAGCCCATCCTCCTCACTCAAACTGAAAAATAGCTGCAACCCCAGACAGATGCCTAGAACAGGCTTTTTTTCCACATAATCTCTCAAGAAATCACCAAAAACACCAAACTCCCTGATTGTGTCTCCAAAAGCGCCCACCCCAGGCATTACCATGGCATCACACTCCTCAATTTTGTCTCTATCCACAGTGATTTCAGGATCCGCTCCCTTGTGCTCAAGAGCCCGATAAACAGAGCGCAGATTCCCCACGCCATAGTCAACAACCGCTATCCTAGGCTTTACCATATCGTCTTCTCCAACTAAATAGGGACACAAAGGTTATGTTTAAACTTTTCTTTCATCCATTCCTTCTGTTTCAATTTACCTATGTTAAGATTGATTAACAGACTGTCTAAGCATAACCCCCGTGGAAAACACCAAACGGTGCAGACAAAAAAAATTGAATGTAAAACCAAGGCTTTCACAATATTTATGACCATCGGGAAATATCTTCTACCCTACTTGTTCAAGGGATAAAGATAATATAAAAATTCAGATCAGACCCATCCATCAAATACGGTGTAAAATTATGAAAAAATCAAGGTCCATCAACCCAATATTATTATCAGAGATAGAGAAACTCACAACAAATTCGCGAGAAAAAAAAGCCCCAGCATGGCGGGACATAGCGAAAAGGCTCTCCAAGACAGGGAGAGGGAGAGCAGAGATCAATATAAGCAAAATCAACAGATACACTAAGAAGAACGAAGTAGTCGCGATACCCGGCAAAGTACTTGGAGCCGGCAACATAGACCACCCCATAACCGCAGCAGCATTCTCATTTTCAAAAAACGCCCGTGAAAAAATAGTCGCAGTCGGAGGAAGATGCCTATCCCTCAACGAGCTGGCAACAGAAAACCCTGAAGGAAAAAACATAAGGGTCATAAGGTAACCACAATGAAAGTAATAGACGCCAAAAACCTGATCATGGGCAGACTCGCATCAGTAGTAGCAAAAGACCTGCTAAAAGGCGAGAAGATAGTTATAGTAAACGCAGAAAAAAGCATAATATCCGGATCACGAAAATCCATCCTAGAGAAATACGCTCACAGGATGGAGCGGAGAAGCATCATAAACCCACAGAGATTCGGACCAAAATTCCCCAGACGACCAGACGGCATATTAAGAAGAGCAGTAAGAGGCATGATACCCTACAAGACAACCAGAGGACGCGATGCCTATAAGAGACTGAAGGTCTATGTAGGTATACCAGAAGAATATGAAGACAAAACTACAACAATCAAAGGCCTAGATCTATCAAAACTCGAAGTCTCCAAGTACATCGAGGTTGGTGAGGTAAGTAAATACCTAGGATCAAAGTTTTAAGGTGACATTATGAAAAAACCGATTCAGATTCAGACAAGCGGAAAGAGAAAGACAGCTATCGCGAGAGCAACATTGAGCAGGGGTAAAGGCAGGATAAGGATAAACAAAAAGCCCCTTGAGATACTTGAACCCGAGTCCGCGAGGATGAAGATCCTTGAACCACTTATATTGGCAGGAGACCTTGCAGACAACATAGATATCAATATAGACGTTCGCGGTGGAGGTATCATGGGCCAGGCAGACGCAGTTCGCACAGCAATAGGCCGAGCCTTAGTAATGTTTTCCAATGACAAAGAACTAAAGAATAGATTCATAGAATACGACAGAACAATAATAAAAGGCGATCCAAGGAGAAAAGAGACCAAAAAATATGGCGGAAAAGGCGCCAGAGCCAAGAAACAGAAATCATACAGGTGATCAAGTTTGATTATTCCAGTAAGATGCTTCAGCTGTGGAGGGGTAGTGGCAGATAAATACGAAGAGTTTAGAAAGAGGATAGCGAAAGAAAAACCCACTGAAGTACTGGATTCCTTAGGGGTTAAGAGGTATTGTTGCAGGAGGATGATTCTAAGTCAAGTCGATTTCATCGACGAGCTGATAGAATTTGACGAACTGAAATCCGCGTAGATAACTAGGGGGCCGTAGGGTAGCCTGGTCCATCCTCGGAGACTGGGGGTCTTCGGACCCGAGTTCAAATCTTGGCGGCCCCATCATAGTAGAACAATAACATTATAATCAGGTGGATAAGGCATGAAACTCACACGGTTTGAAAAAGCAAGAATTATCGGAGCAAGAGCCCTGCAGATATCCATGGGCGCACCTATTTTAATAAAAATTACAGAGGATATCAAGGACCCGCTTGTAATAGCTCTAAAGGAACTGGACGCAGATGCTATACCGATGACTGTGAAAAGAAACCTGCCTCCAAAGAGGGAATTCGGAGCAGTGTTTGAGAAGGAGGAAGAGGAAACAGCAGATGAATCCAACGATAATTGAAGACATA
Organism: Hydrothermarchaeales archaeon (SeqCode); assembly: GCA_036446635.1. Lineage (GTDB taxonomy): Archaea > Hydrothermarchaeota > Hydrothermarchaeia > Hydrothermarchaeales > SZUA-236 > JAZFTJ01. The sequence continues at coordinate 3,594 of JAZFTJ010000032.1, forward strand.
AAGGCCCGAAAGATCCTTGATAGCAGGGGAAACTGGACAATCGAGGTGGACGTGATAACAAGGATGGGCTATGGCAGGGCATGCGCACCCAGCGGTGCCAGTACGGGAGCGCATGAAGTAATCGCCTTCCCAGACTCAGATGTAGAAAAATCCTTGATAGAGCTGGAGGAGATTGTGATCCCAGAGCTAATCGGCATGGATGCTGAAGAGCAAGAAGTAATAGACGATGTGATGAGGGAGTTGGATGGAAGCGACAACTTCTCAAACATAGGCGGAAACGCCACTGTGGCCATTTCACTTGCCAGTGCAAAAGCTGCGGCATCATCATACGATCTGCCACTGTACCAATTTCTCGGGGGCAATCTAACAGTCGAGATGCCATATCCCTTGGGAAATGTCATCGGAGGCGGAGCTCATGCAAAGAACGCAACCGATATCCAAGAGTTTTTGGTCGTTCCAGTAGGCGCGAAGAATATTACTGAAGCATTGTTCGCAAACGCTGAAGTACACAGGACCATAAAGCAGATATTAGGTGACAGAGTAAAAGGCTTTATAGGTGGGAAGGGAGACGAAGGCGCTTGGGCTGTTAGCTTGGGAAACGACGAGGCTTTTGAGATCATAACCGAGGCTTGTGAGAGTGTTAAAAATAACACCGGGATAGATGTTAGGGCAGGCGCTGACGTAGCAGCGAGCGAGTTATGGGATGAAGACCTGAAAAAATATGTTTACAACAAAGAGGATAAAGAGCTTGACTCGGGAGAGCAGGTAGATTACATGAAAGAACTTATTGATACTTACAACCTATATTATGTGGAAGATCCGATGATGGAGGAGGACTTTGAAGGTTTTGGAGAGCTAACGAGCAAGGTGAACTGCCTGATATGTGGCGACGACCTATATGTGACAGATACAAAGAGGATTAAAAAAGGAATAAAACTTCAGTCAACAAACAGCGTATTGATAAAACCTAACCAGATAGGGACCTTAACCGATACCTACAAGGCAGTCAAACTGACCAAGAACCACAAGCTCACACCAGTCATGTCGCACCGCTCAGGGGAGACAGTGGATGAGACCATTGCACATTTAGCAGTGGGTTTTAACTGTCCATTGATCAAGACGGGTGTTGTCGGCGGGGGCAGAATAGCGAAGTTAAATGAACTTATAAGGATAAGCGAGGAACTAGGGCAGAGAACAAAGATGGCCCAGCTCCCGATATAAAAGGAGATTTACTATGGACGAATTACTGACTGCATTAGACAATTTTCTTGCAGCAGGCATTCATATCGGAACACAGACAAAGAACGCAGATATGAAGCCTTTCATATACAGAGTAAGAAGCGACGGATTATACGTCTTAAACGTACGAATGACAAATGACAAACTGGGAACAGCATCTAAGTTTCTAGCAAAATTCGATCCCAAGAAAATACTGGTCGTATCAAGAAGACAATACGGTCAATCCCCCATCAACAAGTTTGCAAAGCTCACAGGAGCCCATGTCTTTGCAGGCAGATTCATACCGGGCACTTTGACAAACCCAAATCTTCCAGGATTTATCGAGCCCGAGGTTTTGGTAGTCACTGATCCCCGTGGCGATGAGCAGGCGTTAAAGGAAGCCAACAACATAGGCATACCGACAGTAGCCCTGTGCGATACTGACAATTCTTCAAGCGGCGTGGATATAATCATACCCACGAACAACAAAGGAAAAAAGGCATTAATCCTAATATACTGGCTGTTGTCAAAGACAATGCTTGAAGAAAACGGTTCTTTGCCCAAAAATTTCCCTTCACTTGAAGAGTTTGGAGAAAACTAGCCAAAAAATGGAGATCATATGGTCAGAAGTCCTTCGGTTGCAGGACAATTCTACAAATCAGAGCCAGAAGGATTAAAAAAACAAATCGAATCAATGTTCCTGCACCATCTAGGCCCGGGAAAATTGCCAGAAGAAGATGGCAAGAGGGAGAGAGACATAGTCGCATGTGTGGTTCCGCATGCAGGTTACATGTACTCAGGTCCAGCTGCCGCTCATGTTTACTTTGAACTCGCAAGGCAAAAGAAACCTGAGACCATCATAATCTTAGGACCTAACCACACAGGTTATGGGAGCGGAATAGCCACCACCAAAGAACCATGGAACACACCTCTAGGGACCGTAAACATCGATGAAGACGTTGCAGACTCCATATGGAAAGGCTGCGACATTGTGGATATGGATGAGACCGCCCACAGATCTGAGCACTCTTTGGAGGTGCAGATACCTTTCCTACAATACATATATGGTGACTTCAAATTCGTGCCTATCGTCATGGGCTTTCAAGACCTGGAGACTGCAGACGAGATAGCTAACTGCCTTTCAAATATAGATAAAGACATCCTGATCGTAGCCAGCAGTGATTTTACACATTATGAATCCAGCAAAGACGCAGAATATAAAGACATGAAGGCATTAAACGCCATCCTAGATCTGGATGCGAAAAAGTTCATAAACACAGTATATGATCTAAACATCTCTATTTGCGGTTACGGCCCGATAGCTGTCGCCATATCTGCGGCAAAAAAAATTGGTGCAACAAAGGCAAAACTCCTAAAATATATGAACAGCGGAGATATTACAGGAGATAAAAATCAGGTTGTAGCCTATGCGGGGATAGTGTTCCAGAGGGGATGAGTCCAAAGGTATAAATGGGCTGATACATTATTTTCAAAAAACGCCTTGAAAGGGATTACAATGATTTCAGTTTCAGCTCCAGGAAAAGTGCATCTTATAGGAGAACACGCGGTTGTTTATGGTGAGCCAGCCATAATAGCAGCCATCGGAATGAGAGCGTATGTAAAAGCTGAAAAAAGCGAGGAGGTCTCACTTGGATCTATCAATCTGGGCGAAAAAGCAACGTTTGACATAAAGGAGATAAGAGAATTAACCAAAAACATGAGCCAGCAATGGAAAAACGGCTATTCCAAAGGAGATTTTTCTCAATTGAGCCAAAGCCTAAGTGAGGATCCATTAAACCCATTGGCATTGACGGTGGGGAAAAGTCTTGAGCTATTGAATGCACCATCAGGAATCTCCTTAGAGATCAACTCAAAGATACCTATCAATGCAGGCTTAGGTTCATCTTCATCCATGTCAGTGGCTGTTCCAAAGGCGATATCAGAAGCATATGACAAGCATCTTAACAAAGACGAGGTTAATAAAATAGCATACGAGATGGAAAAGTTCCATCACGGAACACCCAGCGGAGGAGACAACTCTGCTTGCTGCTACGGCGGATTTGTCTGGTTTCAGAAAGAAGATGGAACTATCGTCAGTCTTTTGAATGACGAGATCCCGCACAAACTAGAAAATTTTGTAATAGTCTATGTCAAAGAACCTGAAAAGACAACAGGAGAGCTTGTCCAACTGGTTAGCGCCCTCAATCCAGAGGTAAGAAACCCAATTATAAAGAAGCTGGGAGAGCTCACCCAAGAGATGAGAAAAGCACTTAGAAACCAAGATTCAAAAGAAATAAAGAAGATAATAAATCTAGCCCAAGAAAAATTGATTAAACTAGGTGTCTCAATAAAAGAGATAGATCACATATACGATGAAGTAAAAGAGATTGGCGGCGCATCCAAACTCTCAGGAGCAGGAGGCGGTGGGGCGATGATCTGTTACCATGACGATCTAGAAAAATTGATAGAACTTGTCTCTGACCTAGGATACGATGCATTGAAAACAGAGATAGGCGCAGAAGGAGTTAGGGTAGAGAGATGATAATACTGAAACTGGGCGGAAGCCTGATAACAGATAAGACAAAAAAGTTTTCCGTAAGAGACGAGGTCCTAAAAAGACTGGCAAAGGAGATAAAAGCAGGGACAAAAGATGATCTTATCATAATACATGGAGGAGGTTCTTTCGGCCATCCAATAGCAGACGAATACGGTCTTAATGAGGGTTTTAAAGGTAAAGATCAGTTAAAAGGTGTAGCGCTGACTCGGAAGGCCATGGATGAGCTCAACTTTCATGTGATAAAGGCATTAGTCACAGAAGACATCCCAGCGGTTGCAGTTCAACCATCCTCAAACACAATATGTAAAAACAGGAGAATTGAAGAGATGAACATCTCAATTATTAAAAGATACGTAGGATTGGGGATGGTTCCAGTATTATATGGTGATATAGTCTTAGATACAGAAATAGGCTTCTCCATACTCTCAGGGGATCAGATAATCTCATATCTCCCACGATACATGAAAACCAAGAGGGTTATCCTATGCGCAGATGTGGACGGGATATACGACAAAGACCCAAAGAAATTTAAAGATGCAGAGTTGATAAAAGAGATAAACAAAGAGAATAGCGGGGGGGTAATGTCAAAGCTAGAAGGCACACCGGGAGACGTTACAGGCGGTATCAAGGGAAAGATATTGGAACTTATAAATTTAGCAGATGAGGATATAAAGTCCATAGTGATAAACGGCCTAATCCCCGGCAGGCTTGAAGACTCATTGATGGATAAAGAGGTAATAGGCACAGTTGTCAACGGAGGGTAAAATGCCGCAGACAGAAAACAGAAAACTCGAACATATAAAAATAGCATTAAAAGAGTCAATAGAGAGCAGGACAAAGACTGGATTTGAAGACATAACCCTAGTACACAGGGCTTTGCCTGAGATCGACAAAGATGAGATCAATCTTGAAACAGAGCTATTGGGCCAAAAATTTAACGCGCCAATACTCATCGCAGCTATGACCGGGGGCCATAAAAAGACTGGCAAAATAAACAAAAACCTGGCAATTGCGGCTGAAAAACTCGGCATACCAATGGGGGTTGGAAGCCAGAGAGCAGCAATAGAGGACAAATCACTAGAAGACACTTATTCAATAGCAAGAGAAAACGCCCCTAGCGCTTTTCTCATAGGGAATCTTGGGGCGGTGCAGTTCAATAAAGGATACACCATCAAAGAGGCAGAAAAAGCTGTCGAAATGATAAAGGCCGACGCTTTGGCAATACATCTCAATCCTACACAAGAGGCATTGCAGCCCGAGGGAGACTATGACTTTAAAGGATGCCTTTCACAAATAAAGAAACTAAGCGACCTGGGCGTCCCTCTAATTGCCAAAGAAACTGGAGCAGGAATAGCCCGAGAAGAGGCAAAGTCGCTGGAAAAAGCAGGTGTTTCTGCTTTGGATGTGGGCGGACTGGGCGGCACCAGCTTTGCGGCGGTTGAATATTACAGGCTAAAGGAGAATAAAAACATAGGAAAGAGGTTCTGGGATTGGGGAATACCCACTGCAGTTTCAACTGTCGAGGCTGTCGAAAGCACTTCTCTGCCAATAATATCAACAGGCGGAATAAGGAATGGAGTAGAGATCGCTAAAGCACTGGCATTGGGGGCCACAACATGCGGAATAGCCTTACCCCTACTTGAGAAGGCGATAAAAGGCCCAGAGAAAGTGATTGATCATTTAACAGAGATTATTGAGGAGATAAAGATAGCAATGTTCTTGGCCGGAGCCAAGGAGATAGCAGATCTAAGAAGATCTGACTTAGTAATAACGGGCAAAACTAAAGAATGGCTGGAGAGCAGAAACATAGACTGTAAAAAATATGCAAACCGGAAACAATAATTATAGCCCTATTTGATGAAGTTAAAAGGTATCAAAATTATAGATTTCTTATTTTTCTAATATTAAATCTAAATATATAAATTATAACTATTTCCATTTTTAAGGAGGAATTATTTTATGGACATAACAGCAGTTGGGGGCTACAACGAGTTTGGAAGAAACATGACCGTTGTAAGCTTCGGTAACGATTCAATAATAATAGACATGGGCATAAGACTCGACAGGGTCATGGTCCATGAAGACACAGATATGCGTGACATGAGCAACGGAGAGATGGTGCAGAAAGGCATTATCCCTGATGTCTCATCGGTCAAGGGTAAGGTCAGAGCCATAGTACTCTCACATGGACACTTGGACCACATAGGCGCTGTCCCGAGACTGGCAGCAAGATACAACGCGCCCATAATAGGCGCCCCATACACAATTGAGCTTCTAAAAAGCGAGAAAAAATTTGACAAAAGATTCACATTCAACAATTTTCAGGTCTTAAACCCTGGTGAGACAACAGAGGTCACACCTCAGATAAGCGTAGAATTTGTACACGTGACACACAGCATTCCACACTCATCATTGGTAGCTGTACATGGACCAGATGGCACACTACTTTATGCTAACGATTTCAAATTTGACGACTTCCCCGGAATAGGTCAAAAGCCAGACTATAAGAGACTAAAAGAGCTGGGAAAAGAGGGAGTCAAATGCATGGTTGTAGAGAGCACCCGGGTAGCTGAGGAACGACGAACCGCATCTGAGAAGATCGTTAAAACAATGCTCTTAGACAACCTTATCAAAGCAGATACGGAAAAAGGCCTTGTGCTGACCACCTTCTCCTCGCACATAGCAAGGATAAATACCATAACCCAGATAGCCCAGCTAATGGACCGAAAACCAATCCTACTTGGGAGGTCCATGGGAAAATACAGCAGTATCGCAGAAAAGCTTGGAATAATCAAACTACCCAAAAACGTAGAAACTTACGTGAATCCCAGGGCGGTCAAGAAGACATTCAAGCGGATAGCAGAGGAGGGTAAGGAAAAATACATACTCATAGTTACAGGCCACCAAGGAGAGCCTGATGCCATGCTGCAGAGGATGGCCAATAAAAGCTTTGACTACACATTTGACAAAGGGGATCAGGTCATATTTTCAGCCGACGTGATACCTAACCCAATAAACGTGGCCAACCGATACGCTTTGGAAACGAAGCTGAGGATCCAGGGCGCCCATCTGATAAAGGATGTGCATGTCTCAGGACACGCTAGCAGAGAAGACCACAGGGACCTCTTGAGAATGGTTAATCCTGAGAACATAATACCCTGCCACGGCGACCTTCAGATGCAATCATCCTATGCAGAGCTTGCTGAGGATTATGGCTACGAGTTCAACAAGAATCTATTTCTCGTAAGAAACGGTCAGAGGGCTAAGTTGTAAATAGGAGAAATACATAGGGTCCTATTAATGAGAGAAACTATCTACAAAAACGCCTTAAAAAACGCTCTGGATTATGGAAGGGCCAACGAGAAAGCTGTATTGGGCAAGTTATTAGCAGAGAAGCCGGAGTTAAAAAAGAGCATAAGTGATATTCTGCCCATCATAGGGGAGGTTGTAGAAGAGGTCAATGCCCTCTCAAGTGGGGAGTTAAAAGCAGAGATATCACGATTCACGTTTGAAACTAAGACCAAGAGAAAATCCGGATTACCAGATCTAGAAAAAACTGAGAAGGTGGTGTTAAGGTTTGCTCCCAATCCCTCAGGACCCCTCCATATCGGACACAGCCGGGCAGCTGTTTTAAACGATGAATATGCAAAGAGGTATGGGGGGGAGTTGATTTTAAGGCTGGAGGATACAGATCCGAAGAGAGTTGATGTCGCTGCCTATGACATGATCAAGGAGGATCTAAGGTGGCTGGGGGTTTCATGGCACAAGGAGGTGCTTCAGTCAAGCCGGTTGCCTATATATTATGAGCATGCCAGACAGCTTATTGAGATGGATAAGGCCTATGTATGTGGTTGCAGCCAGCCGGATTTTAAGGAGTTAAGGGAGAAGGGAAAACCCTGTCCATGCAGAAACAGCGCTAGTGAAATAAACCTTAATAAATTCAAAGAGATGTTTTCACAGTCAGAAGGGGCGGCTGTCTTGAGATTAAAGACCGATCTAAAGCATCCCAACCCCTCTATTAGGGACTATCCGATTATGCGTATAGTGGATGCCGAGCATCCGTTGGTGGGGGCCAAAAAGGTCTATCCCCTGATGAACTTCTCAGTAGCCGTTGACGACCACCTACTCGGATTAACACATGTTCTTAGGGGAAAAGATCATATCGTAAACACAGAGAAACAGAAGTATATCTACGATTATTTTGACTGGGACATTCCCTACTA
>JAZFTJ010000033.1:0-24950 GCA_036446635.1 Hydrothermarchaeales archaeon (SeqCode)
CAATTGAACCGCAGACTCCACCCCTTGTGGTGCTCCCCCGCCAATTCCTTTAAGTTTCTACCTTGCGATAATACTTCCCAGGCGGCACGCTTATCAACTTCTCTTCGGCACTGCATGCCCCCGTAGAGCATGCAACACCTAGCATGCAGCGTTTACGGCCAGGACTACCGGGGTATCTAATCCCGTTCGCGCCCCTGGCTTTCGTCCCTCACCGTCGGGTCCGCTCTGGTTGGACGCCTTCGCCACTGGCGGTCCCCCCAGGATTATAGGATTTCACCCCTACCCCAGGAGTACCTCCAACCTCTCTCGGCCCCAAGTCCAGCAGTATCTTCGGAATTCTTTTCGTTAAGCGAGAAGATTTGCCCAAAGACTTACTGAACCGGCTACGAACGCTTTAGGCCCAATAAAAGCGGTCACCACTCGAGCTGCCGGTGTTACCGCGGCGGCTGGCACCGGTCTTACCCAGCTCTTATTCTAACAGCTATTTACACTACTAAAAACCACTTGCTTACGCAAGTGCACTTGGAGTTCCCCCGTCGTTCTTTCGAACATTGCGGAGTTTTCGCGCCTGCTGCGCCCCGTAGGGCCTGGGGCCGTGTCTCAGCCCCCATCTCCGGGCTACAGCTCTCACTGCCCGTACTGATCTTCGGCTTGGTGGTCCATTACACCGCCAACAACCTAATCAGGCGCAGGCTCATCCTCAGGCGCCGGGGCTTTAAGCGAAGAATCATTCCAGATCTCTCCACCTATCAGGTATTATCCCCAGTTTCCCGGGGTTATCCCTGTCCTGAGGGTAGATTACCCACGTGTTACTGAGCCGTCCGCCGAGGGTCTAACCCTCTCGACTCGCATGGCTTAATCGAACTCCAATAGCAGTGACCTCCGGCAGGATCAACCGGAATTAACCACAAGGTCTACTAAGTTTCACCACTATCGAACTTACGTCGGACCCGAGCTTTTTGATCGAGTCTCCATCTTTTTTGTTGCATGGCTTGGAAAATGCAGCCCGTCATCATAAGCGAAGACGCAACTTCAGAGCTGTCGCCTTATGGCCATGCCCAATTCACGTATGTAATATGGAATCTTAACGTACTCATCCAAATCTAAACGCAGAATGGTGTTTTTAATCCCCAATATTCCCCATGTGAAAGGAATCTTGAAAACTAAAAAAGGTTCTCAAGTTTGCTTACTTTCTTTAAAAGCTCGTTCCTCTCCAGATCAATCTTGTTTAGCTTGTCTTTTGTTTCTGTCAGCTCTTTTCTCAGGCTGTTCACTTCTGCCTTAATATCACTTAGATCTTTCCCCTTCTCACTTAGGTGCCTTCGGTATGTTTTTGTCTCAACCTGAATGTCAGTATACTGTGAACTGATAGTCTGAAGTTCTTTCTCCCTGGATCTTATCATACGTTCTTTCTCTTTCACATCCATATTCATGTCTTCGATCCTAGTTCTAAGACTGGCTAGTTCATTAGTAGACTTCATGATCTCTGAATTCTTCTCCTCACTCTCCTTCTTGAGCGTTGAAATTTCCTTTCTCTTCTCTTCGAGTCGATCTTCTTTATCTGCTAGGTTATTCTCAAGTTCAGAAATGCTGTTTTTGTTATCAGACGCATTCCTCGTCAAGTCAGATATAGTATGAGAATAGGAAGAATTCTCCTCCTTTAATGCATTCAACTTCTGCGAGAGCTCTTGATTTGTCTTCTCAAGCTCATCTAGCTTTTTATTAGCATCATCCAACTGGGAAGCAAGGTCCTGGTTCTTCATCTTATGCTCTGCTACCAGGTTCTCGTAGAATTCCTTCTCTTTCTCATGCATAAGAACAACCTTCGAGAGATACCGTTTCCCTTTTAGATATAAATAATTTGACTACTATAAACAGATTGGACATGATTAGAGAACAAGGTCCACCCTGGTTGTCTTAACATCATCCAGTCTTAGAATTTCTTCCTCAGCTTTTACAGCCATATATGATGAGAAGGGGCACAGATCTGAAGGGACCATCTTTACAAAAACTTCGTCCCCATTGATCTTGATCTCCTTTATCATACCCAAGTCTACAATATTGCCCCCAGCCTTAAGACTAATCACCAGCCTTAAGGCGTCCAAAACATCTTCCTCAGTCACCATTTCGAACAACCCTCAGCCCTATGTCGATCCAAGGCGCTCCAGTTGTCAGATAACCCATGGAGATCAAGTCCGGCCTGGTCTTAGCATATTCCTCCAAATTCTCCGGAGTTATATTCCCAGAAAGCTCTATCATAACACTTTCCCTATGCCCCTGCTTTTCAAGCTCAAAAATTGCCTTTTCTACTTCTCCCGGACTCATGTTGTCCAGCATTATAGTGTTCGCCCCAGCCTCGCACGCGGCAATCGCTTCCTTTAAAGAGGAGACCTCGACCTCAATCTTTTCACGACCAGTCTTTTTTGCCATTTCAACCGCCTTTTCCAGAGCAGTTATTGCAAGATGATTATCCTTGATCAGAACTTCGTCATAGAGCCCCTGCCTATGAGGATAGCCCCCACCTATCTTTATAGCCTTCTTCTCGAAAGTCCTGAAGCCAGGAGTAGTCTTCCTTGTGCCCGCCACCATGACATCGTAGGGTCTGCATTTTGTCACAAGCTCTCTGGTCGTGGTTGCAATCCCACTCATTCGCATCAACAGATTTAACATCAGGCGCTCAAGGACCAGGATTTTCCTGGCATTGTCTATGATGATTAGAATAACATCCCCTTTTTTGATCTCATCCCCATCTTTAAAAGAAGTTTCATACATTATTTTAAAATGATCCAACAGCTCCCTGCATTCTTCAAGACCCGCTAAAACCCCTTTCTCTTTCACCATCACTTCAGCTCTTATCACCTCTCCTTCGCTTATGACACTGTCTGTCGTGATGTCTCCCCTGCCAAGATCTTCATTAAGAAACTCAAGAAGCTTGTGTATCATGATAACGCCTTTTAGATCGGTTTTTATAGAAATATTTATGCAATCGGAGAAATAAGTTATCCCCCTGGATGCCCTTTTAGTAATAGACATGCTAACGATTTTGTAAGAGAACTGCCGCAGATGCCGCTATGAGAGGCTATAATGTCACGGTGCCATAAAAATTCGCGGGATCTGTTAGCAGAAGAGGCACATACATAGGCCCTTAGACATATGAAAGAGATACTCAATACCGAGTTAGTCTGAAACATCAGCTGATATAAGATTGGGGCGGAGGCACCATGGCGTTTGGACCTGCCATTTTCTTTCTCTTTCTGTAAAACTCCCTGTATCTGTCCCAAGTCTTGGATGCTATATCGCCTCTTAATATCTTGGTCACGATCATCCTCGGTGCAAGAGGGCCCTGATCGAACATAGGCCGATAATCCACCAGTACAACATCTCCCCCCTTTATCTTATCCACAAGCTTCGGATCCACCAAGATCGTGAGCAGGTTGTCATCCCACATCTGGAGCATCACCTGCACCTCTTTATTTGCAGACACCACATCTTCATTTTTTGAGGAGAAAACACTCAGAACTTGACCAGGATGAAACATGACAAAGCCTCTTTTTGGAAAATCTCCGTTGATCATATTCTTTGAACAATAAAAATATATAACTCAAGAGATCAAATAAATAGTTGCTTATCAGATGGAGAAGGGATTTTTGGAGGTGTATTTATTATGAGCGGTGCTGAATTCGTCCTTAAAAGTCTGGATGCAGGAAGGGGGATAGAGACAGTAGGGATCAAATTTTATACAGAGGCTTCTGAGAAAGTCAAGGATGCGAAAGGCCGGGAAACCCTCAAATTTTTAGCAAATGAAGAGAAGGAGCACCTGAGATTCATCAACAATCTATCACACTTATTTAAAGAAAAAGAAGACAAAGCGGAGATTGCAAGAATAATAAAAGAACATGTGAAACTCCAGAACAAGCCAAAAATATTCCCAGATAAAAAAGAATATGAAAAAAAGATAGAAGCAGACAACGCTGACAAAGAGATTCTAAAAGAAGCAAAAAATGTTGAGGAGAGGTCAATAGACTTCTACATCGAGTGCAAGAACAAAGTGAACGAAGCAGGATACAAAGAGATATTTGAGACGCTTGCAGGTGAGGAAAACAAGCATTTGGAATGGATAGAGATGATCCAGGGATATATGGATGTCCACGGCTACTGGTATGATCTCTACGGCTACTTCGCCAACGAGTAGGAGATCAATCCTTCTTTTTAAAGAAGAGCCAGTTCCTACCAGCCCTAGGCTTTTTTAAACGAAGTAAAACATAACCACCTCTGAGTTTTCTTCCTTTAATGTTAACTACAAGTTTGTCCTCAGTTTTCTCAATGAGGTCAAAACTCCCTCGGTCCCATATCTCCACTTTTCCAGCACCATATTCCCCCTTAGGGATAATGCCCTCAAAACCTGCATAATCAAGAGGATGATCTTCTACCTGAACTGCAAGCCTCTTCAGTCCCGGAACCATGGGGGGCTCCTTTGGCACCGCCCAACTTCTTAAAACGCCACCCATTTCAAGGCGAAGATCCCAGTGGAGATGCTTAGCCTGATGCTTATGAATGACATAAGTCTCCCCCATTTACTTATCCTCTCCAACCTTGTGAGCGCTTGTTTTTTTCAAACCCTGTCAACCCGGCAAATAACCCCTTTTCCATCATTAAACCACCCATCATCATTGGCAATATAAAAAATATAAAACATATTATGATTAAATCGGATCCTTAAAAAATATATCGGACTATAACCGTCTGGATCAGGTTAGAATTATGCTTATATCCCGGCGTTCACCGGCTTCCAGACCAAATATTTAAGTACTATAAGATTTAAAAAATGGGCATGGAAGGGATAATGGGACATGGCTCTCCTCCTATTCTCTTTTCCCTTCCTTTTCTCTTCTCTTCAAAACACACAATTTTTCCGATATCCATTGCAACTCTTTAAGATAAAAAGAGAGAAGATCTTGAAGAAAACCATTTTTTTGTGTCACTTGACTAAAAATTTAAATAAAAATGACATAATCCTTCTGTCATGCTTAAAGTAGACGACTGGATGAGATGTCCAAAATGTGGCTATGAGGTTCCTAAGATAGAGGAATACTGCCCAAACTGTGAGCAGGAGATAAGGGCTTATGTGGAAAGCGTGCCGTGGTGGGGGCTTGTAGGGGCAACTATAATGGGAGTAGGGTTCTTGATATCTGCTATAACTTCAAGATATGTCTTTGCAGTTCTGGCGGTTATGTTATCGGTCCCTCTGATGGCAGTATATTATTTTAAAAAGAGGACAGTTGACAGATTGACTTTTACTAAATAGTGAAAAGACTTTACATTCACCAGGGTTGAGATCTAATTCATTTCTTTAAAAAAACACTAGATTTATATTAAATCCAGATATTAAACTAAGGATCATGCCAGATAGAATGCTTTGTCCCGAGTGCAAGACCAAAGTCTTAGTTTCAGAGAAAAACTGTCCAAAATGTGGCTTTGAAATAGAAACTTTTGTTCGGAGTACAACCTACTGGGGCATAATAGGTTTGTTATTCATTTGCTTTGGCCTCATTGCTGCTGTTGTATATTCTACCACAGACTATATTGGCGTAGGTCTGTTAATTGCAGCCCCTCCTCTGATTTTTTATTATCGAAACAGGCAGCGGATAGAGAGACTCTCATTAAGAAAAAAGCGAAGACATTAATAATCCCGCATCGGATCTTCATGCCAGATCCTTTACGGTACTTATTACTTCTTTAATGTTAATGGGCTTTGTTAGGTGTCTGTCAGCATGAGCATAATCAAGGCTCTTCTCAATACTCTCCTTACTTCTTCTAACAGAGAGCATCGAAACAGGGACACTCAACTTGGATTCCTTTATCCTCTTACATACCTCCCATCCGCTAATATCCGGCATTTCGATGTCAAGAAGAACTAGGTCAGGATTTATCTCCTCGATCCTCATGAGACATTCATTCCCGCTGGACAACTCAACTATGTCATACCCCTCTTTTTTCAAAGCAGTTTTTAGAATAAAATGAATGTCAGGCTCATCGTCAACGATCAATATCTTAACCACGCATATCAACTCCTATTTTTTTGTTCTTTTAGGCAGCTTCACATTGAAAACGCTTCCGCCCCCTGGATTGTCTTCAACCCATACACTTCCATTATGTAGATCAACTATCCTATTCACAATGGCAAGACCCAAACCGGATCCTCTAACACCTTCTTTTGAAACTCGTTTGAATCTAAGGAAGATCTTCTCCTTATATTCGTCTGAAATACCTATGCCGTTATCTTTAACACTTATTATCCACTCAGTGCCTGCATCCTTTAGATCGACGATGACCCTGCTGTTTTCTGGGCTGTACTTTATTGCGTTGGACACAATATTAAAAAACACATCTTTTATGAAAGGATTGACATAAGCAGGATATCCCCCCGTAACCGCATTTTCAATCGTTATTCCTTTTTCACTTGCCAAGCCATGTAAACTATCAACCGCGTCCTTGATTATCTTAGACAGGTCAATTTTTTCAAACACAAAATCGTCGATAGAATCTACTCTCGCATATTCACTGGCGTCCTCAATCATTTCCTGAAGCGTCTTCGTATTTCTTTTTATCATTTGCAACTCTTCTTCTATCCCCCTATATGAATCGGTGTCTTCTATCAATTCCAATAGGTTGAGGATAATACCTACTGGATTGAGAAGGTCGTGTCTAATTATGTCAGTAAACAGGTCTTTAATCTGGTTAGAACGTTCAAGCTCCAGGGTATAGTTTTTAAGGTTTTGTTCCATCTTCTTCCTTTCAGTTATGTCTTGTGAAAGACTCAACAGTCCCACCGGATTACCCCGATCGTCTACTATGCTTCTTGTGCGCAAGTAGGTTGGAAAAACCTCCCCATTCTTCCGGACATTGAGTAGCTCTCCTTCCCACCCCTCCTGTTTTAGCATTGCTTCATAAATCTCCTTATTTTTCTCTACAGTTATCTCTTTTGGCTGCAAAATCTTTGCATGCTTACCCATTACCTCCTCTGCTTTGTAACCATATGTCTCCTCAGCTGCCTTATTGAAGCTGATGATCTCACCTTTAAGATCTGTTGAAACAATACAATATGGGGACGCTTCAATTAGTTTTTGAAGATACTCCCCAGATTTCCTGATCTCTTCTTCTAATCTAGCTTGTTCCGTGACATCCTCTAGTACAACGAGCAGCCCCTTCACCTGCCTTTTTTCATCTTTTAACGGGGTACATCTAGCAGATAGATATACAGTTTTACCGTAGAATGATGTGTACTCTTCATTATGTAATTCAAAAGCCTCGCCTTGCAATGCCTGTCTGAAAAGTTTGTCCCATCCTTTTGCCTTGATAGAAGGTAACTCCAGAACATTAAGCCCCAATGACTGATCCATACTTATTTCGCCCATCATCTTCAGATGCATCGGATTAGCTGATGTGATAACCCCGTTTTTATCCGTTGTGAAAATCCCTACAGGCGCGTTTTTAACGATATTCTCATTGAACTCCTTTAACCGTTTAATCTCCTCTTCGGCCTTAATCACATGCCTGATATCTTTAGCTATTCCAACTGTCCCGATTGGGTTGCCCTTTCTATCCCTTAAAGGTGAGATGGTGAGGTTTATATCGACCAATTCCCCGGCGCTGTTATAGACCCTTGTCCTTTGGTTCCTTATCGTCTCCCCTTTCATTACCCTCCTTTGCCACTCTCTTCTTCTATTCTTCAGCTCTGACGGATATAATATACTTATAGGTTTGCCGATAATATCCTCTGCTTTGTAGCCTAAGATTTCCTCAGAACCCCTGTTCCAACTGGTTATTTTTCTGTCTATATCTGTAGTTATAATGCAGTCAGCAGAGCCCTCAATGAGGCTTCTCAAGAATTCCTCAGTTTCACTCAACTTCATTGTTTTCTCTTCAACTTTCCGTTTTGATCGCCCGGAAAGTTTCTTCACTTCTTGCTCTAGTTTTTCTTTTTTCCCCACAAGAATCGCCCAAATCTACTTGACATCTTTGGAGCTTTTCAAAACCTTTTTAATGGTCCCTAGCAGTTCTTCTTTGTGGAATGGTTTATCAATGTGGGCATCCGCCTTAGAATATTGAAAGCTCTTTATCTTGGAGCCAGCACTTGTCCTTACGGTAAACATGACAACAGGTATATGATTTGTTTCCTTGTCCTCCTTTATCTTTTTGCCGACCTCCCAACCGTCCAATGCCCCCATCATTATGTCTAATAGCACGAGGTCTGGTTTCTCTTCCATTATATTGTCCAGGCACTCTTTGCCACTCTTGGCCACCACCACTTCATAGCCCCCCCTCTCCAGCATCAGCTTCGTGGTAAATATTATATCCGACTCGTCATCCACGAGCATTATCTTGGCCATATGAAACTCCTTCATCCTTTCTTTTTACATATTATAGGGATTCCGATGTTTAAATATTATCTACTGAACAAAACTGTCATTTACGTTACAGATTTTTCTATCGGAAGTATAAAAATAAACTTACTCCCCTTCCCCAATTTGCTCTCGACCCAGATCTTGCCGCCATGGGCCTCGACCAGATCTTTGATGACCGAAAGCCCCAGACCAGTTCCACCGTACCTCCTCGTAGAGCCACTGTCCACTTGATAAAATCTATCGAAGACCTTCTCCAAACACTCTTTGGCAATCCCTATCCCGGTGTCTGTAACCCTGACCTCAACGAAATTCCCATTCTGCTTTGCTTTTATGACAACCTCCCCACTCTCCTTGTTGAACTTTATAGCATTAAGGAGTAGGTTGCGGAAGATGTGTTTCAATTCATTCAAATCGGCCTTTACCTTAGGCAAGCCCCCCTCCAGAGAAGTTTTAACTTCGATCTCGGACTTCAAAGCCATAGACTCTATATCTCTTCTGCACATTTCTATAACTTCTCCCAAGTCCAATCCTTTAAGATTTAATTTTAAGGTCCCCGATGTAAGCCCTCTCATGTCCACCAAATCGTCGATGACCTTATTTTGGCGGTCGAGGGCATTTAACCCCGTCGTAATAATCTCCTCTCGGTTCTCGATCTTTTTCTTCCTCAAAAGTTCAAGGGCATTCTCGCATATGGTCAATGGAGTGCGCAGCTCATGAGTTACACTGGAGAGGAGGTTATCCTTCATCTTGTCGAGGGTTTTAAGTTCATCATAGGCTCTTTTCAGTTCCCTATGTGCTTTTTTGACCTCTTCTTCCCTTCTTTTCCTTTCGGTGATGTCTGTGAAGACTGATAGAACCCCCTTACCCCTCCCGCTTTCAGTTATGGGGGTAGCGCTGATTATAATGGGTATCCTTCTCCCGTCTTTGTTTACTATGGCAACCTCATAGCTAATAGTTATCTCCTTTAACCTTTTTTCTGACTCTTCCTCCATCTTTTTTACATATTCTGGAGCGAATATCTCCTTCGAATGCTTTCCAATCAATTCACCTTCTGAATATCCCAAGAGCTCCTCGGTCTTCGGGTTAACAAAGGTGATGATCCCGTTGGAGTCCTCGATTAGTATCCCCTCAGCCATGGACTGGACAATATTCTCGTTGAACTCTTTCAAACGTCTGTTTTCTATAATTAGCTGTTGCTTCTCGAGACCCTTCCTTATGTTTGCAATTACTTCTTCTATATTTAATGGCTTCAAAATGTAGGCATATGCCCCCTCATTTAAAGCCTCAACTGACGTCTGGAGTGAAGCATAAGCAGTGACTATTATCGCCACTGCATCCGGTTGCATCTCTTTGACTTTTTTCAATATTTCTGTGCCGCTGATGTCTGGAAGCTTTATGTCTATTAAGGCTACATCGAAAAACTTTTCTTTTATCTTTTCTAAGCATTCTTCGCCATTTTTTGCTGTTTCGACTTTGTAGCCTTTCTCCTGAAGTATATCTTTCAGCGTTTCGCGCGTCCCGAGATCGTCGTCAACTATCAGGATACTTATTTCCTCTGGCATAATCCCTCACAACATCCTTAAACATTTAATATCTATTTTATCTATCATTTGTATCCTACTTAGGCATTGCGCCTTCGATGAGCTTTATCGTCTTCTCCATATCCAAAGGTTTGTAGACAACGGCATATGCCCCTTCCCTCAAAGCTTCTGCTACGAGGGCTTCGTCAACGTAGGCTGTCATCATAATTATCGCCACCTCTGGGTATACTATCTTCTTGATCTCCCTAATAGTCTCTATGCCGTCTATTCCTATCATCTTATTATCCATAAGTATAACTTTAAAGAGCTCTCTCTTGAGTTTCGCAAGCGCTTCAATTCCGCTTTCTGCAGTAGTTACATTATATCCTTTCACAGTTAGGATATCAGTCAAGGTTTCGCGCGTCCCGAGATCGTCGTCAACTATCAGGATACTAGTTTTCCTTTCCTTCATCTTCCTCCACTTTCCTCATCGGTAGTTTAATGATAAAGGTTGCTCCCCCATCTACAACGCTCGTCACATCGATGTTGCCCCCATGCCCGTCAACGATTTGTTTACAGATCACTAAACCCAAACCAATCCCTTTTGCCTTGGTGGTAAAGAGTGGTTCGAAGATCTTCTCTATATTCTCCTTCGGAATCCCTTTGCCGGTGTCCTCAAACTCTATCTCCACGGAGTTGCCCTTACTCTTGGTTCTGATAATCAATTTACCTCCATCGGGCATCGCATGAACAGCGTTTGAAATCATATTCAAGAACACCCGCTGTAATTGTTCTTCATCTACCCTCATCAAGGGTAAATCGGTCAGATAAGTTTCCACTTTAACATCCTCATGTACCGATACCCGGGCCAATGTATCCTTAATTATCGCATTGATGTTGGCTTCTCCAAAAGTGGGTTCTATCCCCCGTGAAAAGTCCAACAGGTCGGTGATGATTTTGTTGGAGGTATTTAGTTCCTTTTCTAGGATATTCAGGTGCTTCTTCACCTTTTCATCTTTTTCACCCAGGGTCATGTTTAGATAGTAGCCCACATTCTTGATCACTCCAAGGGGATTTCTCAACTCGTGGCCAACACTCGCTGCCAGTTGCCCTATAGAAGCCAGCCTCTCTGACTTGACCAGTTGCTCTTGCGATTTTCTCAACTCCTCCATCTTACTTTCAACTTCAGTACTGTAATATTTTAGAGACCGAATGGTCTCGTCCACTTCGGTGAACCCAACTCTAGCTATGAGCAAGGCTATGAACATGCCTACCGCCCAGAGCAACGTTACATACTCATTTGTTGTGAAACTAAAGTTCTGCAAAAATCTGATCTTGTAAAGAATCCCGAACCTCCCAACACCTTCGAGAAATATGGGAAGAATGACCATAAATAGGAAGAGGCCGAAATAGTGCAGTTCTGGAATTCTAGTTGTTTGTACCGTTTTGTAGAGGGGATATAAAGTAAATATCGCCAAAAAGACGAAGACATAAAGT
The DNA here is from genome assembly GCA_036446635.1 of Hydrothermarchaeales archaeon (SeqCode). Classification (GTDB taxonomy): domain Archaea; phylum Hydrothermarchaeota; class Hydrothermarchaeia; order Hydrothermarchaeales; family SZUA-236; genus JAZFTJ01. The sequence goes on from JAZFTJ010000033.1 coordinate 11,423, forward strand.
TGTATCCTCCCCCATATTACTAGGAGCTTTACATTCCATGGCGCTTGGGGCGGCTCCCTCTTCCCTTGCAGAGTTAATGTCGCATCGTCGATGCCTTGAAGCACGGCACCGAGGTTTTCGATCGAGGGATTTCTCTTGGCATCTACAAATCTCTTTCTAATGGCCATGTAAAGTTCTGGGTCTTCGTCGGCAACTACCTCTCTGATCGCATTGAAAATCGCCAGTGCATGATCGACCTCTGAAAGTGCCAATCCAGGTTCCCCGCGCCCCATATATATCTTAGCGGTTAATAGATAATCGCGGGTTAGCGCCAGTTGTGTTATTTCTTCCGAACCAATTCCCCCAAATTCTATGGTTCGCGCCAGCATGCTTATGCTGTGCCCCTGACCAAAACCCTCGTTGGCGGATCCATGAGAATCATCATTTACTGCTATGCTGAAACGATAGGTCTTACTGATATCGAACTGGACATCGTCTTCGTGCCCAGTCTGTAATTTTCTTTTAAATTCTAAATGCCACTTCCCGTCATAATAAACCCCTTTGGCGCTTATGTCTCTAGCACTTCCTGTCGGTTTTTCGGAGATGTATGCGGGCACTTTAAAGCCGATCGGAATACCTCTCCCATCGTTAAGTTTTGTCAGATTCGAAAATTCCACGGCCTCATCCCTAAAGATCTCCTCCATCGTGATGTGTTTCGCATCTTCGTCCCATACGCCAGGTTCATAATATCTCGGCCCGATGAAATTGCCTCTCTCATCGGCAATCGCGTTCTTTCTCTCCTCTACATAGTCCCCCGATGTTTCATCTAGCTTGTGTGAATGCCATGTCTTCTCGATCATAGAAGTCCTAGAAAAACCAGAATATATCTTCTCCCCGATAACCACAGTATCGTCTAGGAATCCATCCTGCATATAGCCAGAGGGGTTGCCTTTCTCCGCCTTCCATTTCCAGTAATCAAGGCTTTCCTCCAGGGTATTGGTATGCATCCTATTTGCATGGCAAGTAATGGCGCATCCAGCTATATCGAAGCCCTCAACCGAGCCCCTTATGTTCCAGAAGATTGTGAACATATCCTCGGTATCTTTATTTGGGGGGTTCCAAGCAGTGCCATTATATCTCCAGAATAAAGCATCACTTTGGGTTGGATCCGGCCATATGATATATATATACACATAGTCACGATCATATAATGCCTTCATCTCCACATCTACATCCCCGACCTTTCCATCCATCACTGGGATGAGCATTGTCTTTGTCTCATTCCACGAAGACTCCTTTGCCCGCCCGTCTATGATTATCGCTTCGTTTGTTTTCACCGCGCTTAATATCGTACTATATTCTTCTTCTGCCGCTGTAAGCGTTCCATTTACTATAAGTGCACTACCAATAAACACTACTATCAAAATGAGCGCCGCTTTTTGTTGTTCTTTGTTCATCCAGCTCACTTTTCTCCATTTTCGGTATTTCATATCTACATTTGGACCCCACAACCTATACCTATTACGCCTATGAACTTAAAATAAGGTGTTTACACTTCCTCTTATCATGGAGCGCCCCTCGCACATACATATTTTCATTTTTTCATGTAAACAAAGGCTATTCTATTATATGATCCTTTGATCTCTCCTCCAAACCTCTTTTCTCTCCATTGATTGGAATTATACGTATTATACTTATAATTTTTTCAAAACTTTCATTTCGTCCAGAAGGAAAGAATTCTTTTTTATGAAAATTATATAAAGAAGCACTGCCAATTTTTCGTAAGGTGAAAATCAATGCCGATAGGGACTTATATTGCCATACTCGTAATTTTGGTGATCTTGATACTTCTTCATATGTCGATATGGGTATTCAAAGAGTACGAGCGCGGGGTTCTCTTTAGGTTGGGGAGGTTGAAAGGTGCAAGAGGACCGGGCTTAGTCTTTATAATACCCTTTATAGATAATATCTTCATGGTAGATCTGAGGGTATTTACAGAAAATGTCTCGGCCCAAGACGTTATCACCAAAGACAATGTAACGGCCAGAGTCGATGCCGTTTTATACTTCTATGTAGTAGATCCGGTGAAATCCAAAGTAGAGGTGGAGGACTACTTGGCATCTACCACGCTGATATCTCAGACGACTTTGAGGGGCGTTATCGGACAGCATGAGTTGGATGAGCTGCTCGCGGAGAGGGATAAGATCAATTATACTCTTCAAAAGATTATAGATTCACATACAGAACCCTGGGGAGTGAAGGTATCAGCCGTTGAGATCAAGGACGTCGAGCTTCCAGAAACTATGAAGAGGGCCATGGCAAGACAAGCCGAGGCAGAGAGGGAGAGAAGGGCAAAGGTGATAAACGCCCTAGGGGAATTCCAAGCGTCAGAAAAACTCGCGCAAGCAGCAGAGATCATTGGACCCCATCCAATGGCGCTCCAATTGAGATATCTGCAATCCCTAGTCGAGGTCTCATCAGAACAGAGCTCAGCGATCATATTCCCGGTGCCGATAGACCTGTTCACACCGTTCTTGGAAGCAAATAAGCGTAAGAAAAAGGAGTGATGCCCCGCTTCTTTGAGTTTTTGATTCGATGCAAATTTTATGTTCTCTCCCTTCTAAAATTGTTTTTCCTATTTTAAACTATTCTGATTTTTTGACTGTCCTGGCGAAGCTTTTGGAGATGAATTGCCAACTTAAAGAGAGGGGATTAAATAATTTTAAAAGACGGTTCAGTGCAGTACTCATGCTAGTAAATCATATATAAGAGTATGAAAGAGTATGTGCTAAAATAATTATGGAGTGAAATCCGTGCAAGAAGAGGAGAGGAGAAGAATCTCACTGTTGCTAATAGCCGCATTTGTTGTAGCAACGATTGCATTTGTAATCATAACACCGGGATTCAGTATATTAGAGCGGTTTACGGGTTTGGGAAAGGCAGCCCCAACCACCACTGATGGGGCTAATTATGTCGGTTCATTAAGATGTAAGGAATGCCATGAAGGAACATACGCCGGTTGGAAAACAACATTGCATCCACATATGGTCCAAGAACTTGGTGAAAATGTCGTCCTTGGCGATTTCATGGAGAACAACAGAATTTCATTTAAGGATAAGACCACCACGATGTCAACAAAGGACGGAGAATATTATATAACCACCACCGGCTCTGATGGCGAAGAGCACACCTATGAAGTGCTCTATACCATCGGTAGTGCCTGGAAGCAGAGATATCTTACGAAGTTTGACAACGGAGAATTCCATATACTCCCTGTTCAATGGAATATTAGGGAGCAAAAGTGGCAGGACTATAAAGGTCTGGAAAAATACGGCTACGACGATCCCAAAAATTATTGGAGCAGTAAAGGGAGGATCTGGCAGTATAAATGTGCTGGTTGTCACACCACAGGTTTCCAAATAAACTACGATGAAGCCACGGATACCTATGCCTCAACTTGGATAGATAACGGAGTCGGGTGTGAAGCTTGCCACGGACCGGGAAGCAACCACATATTGGCTGATACTGCCTACAAGACAGATACGATCGTAAACCCAGCCAAAATCCCTCAAACAGATATAGGGGTCATGATCTGTGGATCATGTCATTCCGATGGCAGCTCAGCCGTCGATAAAAGATATGGCTACCCGGTTGGATATAAGCCAGGTATGAACTTGATACCCCTGTACGATCCTGTTACTCCTGAGAAGGATACTCCGAAGCATTTTTGGCCTAGTGGAGACTCCAGAAAACACGGTCAACAGTATCTAGACTGGAAGACGAGCGAGCACGCAAGGGCAGGGATAGCATGCTGGGACTGCCATACCCTGCATTCTCAAGGCGAGGGCAAGTTCCAGACAAAACTAGCAGGTACATCGCTGTGCAAGGCATGCCACGGTGAACCTAGGAGGGTTCCAGGCCTCGCTGGGTTGACCCACACCATCATGGACTTCGGAAACTGTGTCCGCTGCCACATGCCCCTGACAGCAAAAAGCATGAATCCGGGGGATATTAGCAGCCATAGGTTCAAGGTCATTAAACCAGAGGCCAGCATAAAACTCCTCCTTGACAAAGCCGCACAGAAGGATGAAACGGTCCTGGGCTTCTACGGCCTCGAGGCCAAAGATGTAGAAGGCCTTAACAAGACCGAAGTGGAAGAGTTGCTCAAGAACAAGGCCCTAGAAGCTATGCACGCAGGAAAAAGCATGGAGGACCTGCTCTGGAATGTGCAGCCAAACTCATGCAACGCATGTCACAACCACGTTTCACCGTGGATACTTCAAGAATACCTCGAACCTCCGCGTCTGCATGATTAATAAAATTCTACAAGGAGAACAGGACCAATGAGAAAGACGCTAAAGGGAGGGATTCTAATACTCCTCATTTTAGGCTTCATATCTCTGAGCCATGTCGTGGAGGCTCAGGAAGTCCAGCAGAGGGACATGGAGAAATACAGGAGTGAGAGGTGGAAGAGCCCCCTACCCCCTGAGGCTAAGACGAGGTATAAGCTTGCATACACATTTGAATATGCGAACAGAACCTATCAAGAGTCCCCCCATGGTAAAGCGGCCGCCCTCGGAAAAGAGGGGGTCCCGACTTGTACGGATTGTCACGGCATGGTGGACTGGATGTATTTCCTTCCACAGAGCAATCCAAATTCGCCCATCAATCCCAAGAATAGACCTGATATATGCGCGAGGGATGATTGTCATGGTGTTAAATTGACCAATGCCGGCAAGGGATCGATGCATGGAAGTGATATATACTCTCTAGGCCCAACCTCCGTGAATGGGCTGATAAACTTCTTCTACAAAATACTTATCTCTGCAGTGATAGGATTCTTCGTATTCTTTGAGATTTTGGACTTCACAAGAAAGCATGGTAAGAGTAGAAAAGGGGGCGTGTGAAATGGCCGAAGAGGAATTCTTAAGATTCACCGTCTTTCAGAGGATACAACACATCCTTTTGACCCTATCCTTTTTCGTATTGGTATTGACAGGATTCCCCCTGAAATATGCCCATACCTCGTGGGCACGAAGCATAGTTGATGTGCTTGGGGGCCCTGATAAGAGGGGATTATATCATCGGATTGCTGCAGTAGTATTCATCGGCACTGGTCTTATACACGTGATATACTATACCCTGATCGACATAGGAAAGAAAGACATAATGCCGAAGAGGAAAGATTTCGACGATGCTATGCAACACATCAGATACAATTTAAGGATGACTGAGGAAATGCCGAAAATGGGACGCTATACTTGGGACCAAAAGTTCGATTACTGGGCCGGAGCTGTCGGTTCTCTCATAGTAGTTGTAACAGGGGCTATGATGTGGTTCACGTTCGATATGACATTGAAGGTACTGCCGCTACAGTTTGTCAATTATGCCCGGCTGATACATGGGTGGGAGGCGATCCTGGCGTTTTCTTCTGTTATAATAATACATCTATATGCGGTGATTCTGAATCCAGACGTATTTCCAATGGCAAAGCATTGGATAACTGGGACTCTGACTAGGGAGCAAATGGAGCACGAGCATCCCTTGGAGTTGGAAGAACTGATAAAGAAAGAAGAGACATAGACCTCATCACTTCTGATATGTCAACTGTCCCCAACTGAAGTTGCGGACGTGTGCCGAGGAATGATAAGCATGCTACAAGCATTCAATACCGATCCCGTCATGCACACGAACCCCCCCCGGTTGACCGCCAGGAAGCTGAGCGATGGCGCCAGCCCTGATGGCGATGTTGACAGAGGTGTTTCTGTTGGAATTCGTTATGTTTTCCGTACTGAGGCATTTGAAAGTTGCCCCACCTCTTTTTCTCCATCCTTCTACACGCCATGTCTTGCTCCCTCCTCACCTTTTTGCCCTTCCAGTCGACCGGAAAATATATTCTGCTAGAGTTCCCACTCGGCATTGAAGTTTTCTATATCACCTTATATCCAAGCATCTCTATTTTCATGGGCTTCTCTACAAGTTTTTCTTTTCTTATACAGATCATTGTAGATGAAAGAGAAGGCAAAAGTTATTCTGGATTAATTATACACCACAGCCTATAACATTAAAAGTCCGTCGGATTGCCCAATCAAGGAAAGGAGGCTCTACTACACCCCCAAGATACGTCGTTTTTTCCAGGTCGTATTGGAGGTCGACCTTCTTGACATCTCCTTCTTTCAATCTTTAACTCAGGAGGATATAACATGCTTATTGGTTTGCCGATAATATCCTCAGCATCATAGCCAAAAATCTCCTCCGCCCCTCGGCTCTAACCAGTAATTATCCTCTCGGCATCTGTAATGATAATGGAGTCAGTGGAGCCCTCGAAGAGACTTTTAAGTAGGTTCTCTGTTCCTCTTAGTTCAAATCCTTTTACCTTTTGCTATGATCCTGAGGAACGACCATTCAACTCTTCTGTATCATTTTGCCCCATAAGAATCGCCCAAACTTACTTGGTCTCCGCGGATTTCTTCAAAACCCGGTTACGGTATCTAGCAATTCTTCTCTGCTGAATGGTTTATCAATTTGGGCATCTGCCTTGGAATATTCAAAGCTCTTTATCTTGGAGTCATCACTAGTCCTCACGGTGAACATCACAACAGCTATATGGCGTGTTTCATCGCCTTCTTTTATCTTCCTGCCTACCTCCCAGCCGTCAATCTTACGCATCATGATGTCCAAAAGCACAAGGTCAGGCTTCTCTTTCATTAGCCTCTCGAGACACTCTTTGCCACCACCACTTCATAATTCTCTCGCTCAAGCATCATCTTAGTAGTAAATATTATGTCTGGCTCGTCATCCACGAGCATTATCTTGGTCATAAATCTCTCCTCATACTCTATCTTCTATGATATTAATATGTAGTTTATGTTTTGGTAGGTATTTAATTGTACCGATATAGTGTTTGTGATGGCCTTTGTGTAAGAGAACACTCAAGTGAAAACACCGTAGTCGTGCATTAAGGAAAAACAGAAATATCCGACGTTTATTTACACAGAATTTAAAAAGTGGCAAAATCATGTATAAGCAAAGCTTACCACAAATTTAAATACAATAAAAAACGAGATCATACAACCGTAATAGAGGTTATAACAAAAGAATACAGCAAGGGAGAAATAGGATGAAGATCAGAAAGCTGAAAAAGAAAATAAGATACGGAACATGCAAATGCTCCAAGAGCTGCATGTAGAATACGAACAGAAAACGCACAGGATGGAGGGCGTATAGAGCCCTGAAGATTAAATAGCACTATATTTAAAATGTTATCGAAGGAACTTAGAAACCGAATCTGTTCAAAATGCGAATTTTACACGGAGGGGGATGAATTAGAGTGCCACGCATTCAAAGTAGCTAAAAAGCTGGTCTCAGAAGGGAAGATAACTTTGGATGAGTTGTGATGCATCCGAAATTAAAAAACTCTGCTTTAAAAAATATTGAAACCAACGTACTCTATAATTTCGTTGCAGACGAGCTATATGAGCTGGACGACGAATCATTCAACTTCTTGGGCTATTGCACGGGAAGGAACAGTTTTTCAGAGATCATCGCAAAGTCAGGCTGTGATGAAAAGGAAGCAAGAAGTCTAATAGGATATCTTCAAGAAGAGAGATGCATCGAGTTTAAAAAAGACGATAATGCGGATGAAAAGTTCCAATTCCATGACAAAGTTACTCCATCACTTAGATATCTCCAGCTCCACATAACCGAGAAGTGCAATCTCGATTGCAAGCACTGCTATCTGGGCACTAAAGGACAAAAAGAACTTAGCCTAGATGTCATCGACAAAGTGATAAGAGAATTTAGCCAAACAGGATTAAAGCTATTAATCACAGGCGGCGAACCCCTACTACACAGCAATGTCTGGGAAGTACTCAAAGCCGCTAAAAAACACCCCATAAGAGTAGAAGTTCTTTCAAACGGCACCCTGATAACTGAAGACCGAGCAAAAAAATTATCGAAGTACATAAACGGAATCCAAATAAGCATAGACGGACTCGAGAGGGGACATGATTCATTAAGAGGAAAAGGAGCATTTAAAAAAGCACTAAAAGGAGTAAAGGCTGCAAAAAAATACCTCAAAGTCACCGCAGCAACGATGATCCATCAAGCCAACATAGACGAGTTTCCAGAGCTTGAGAAATTGATGAAAAACCTAGAAATTGACGAGTGGAGCATAGACCTACCCTCTGAAGCAGGAAATATGGCAGCGAATTCAGACCTAAGCGTTGATTTTGAAACAGCCTCCAAGATCTTCAGAAGATACGGTTACAGCACAGGGATGCATCTCGGAGACAAAGGATACTCATGCGGATCCCACATATGCTCAGTAAACGTCTTGGGCAACGTATCAAAATGCGGCTTTTTTACAGACACAGTTGGGAATACCAAAAAAGAAAACCTGATAGATTGCTGGAAAAAGATCATCGACAATTATACACCACGGCTTGAAGAACTAAAATGCAAAGAATGCAGATCACTAGAAGACTGTAGAGGCGGCTGCAGATACAGGGCATTAAAAGCAGACAGTTTCTTTGGAAAAGACCCCTTCATGTGCCATCTCTATCTCGAAGTCTAAAAATTCTTGATTTCCCCTCATTCTCCGTTGAAGTCTCCGGCTGCCATGGTGTATATGGCGTTGCCGGATGTTGGTAGTACGTTTTGTATTGTTTGTGGTTGTGTTAGTCCGTCTGTTCCTGTTGCGTGGTAGAATACGTTTCCATCGTTTGTGGTGTAGATTAGTTCGTCTTTGCGAATTTCTACTTCAGGCGGGGGGGGCGTGGTTGTTGGAGGGGCTGTTGTTGGTGCTGTTGTTGTAGTGGGTGCTGTTGTTGTAGTGGGTGCTGTTGTTGTGGGGGTTGTTGTGGTTGTTGGAGGGGCTGTTGTTGGTGCAGGTGTTGTTGGTGCTGTTGTTGTTGGCGTTGGTGTGGTTGTGGGTAAGGGGCTTTCAGTGGGCAGGTTTAGGGGATCTGGGTCTTTGGCGTCGTTGATACCGTCTCCATCTGTATCAGGGTTATTCGGGTTAGTGCCCATGGCCAGTTCCTCTGCATCACTTAATCCATCTTTGTCGCTGTCTATCTTGCTTTGACGTGTTGAAGGTGTAATGCAGCCAGAGAGAATCACCAGGACTAACAAAAGACCTATTATCGTCTTTATCTTCATCACCCTATAACCCACTTAGTTTTGCTGGATATTAATTTATTATTCCTGAGAAGATAACGCGCCCTCATGGATTTTTATACCTTGCCCCATAAGATCTGAAGCCAGTGTTTCGATATCTTTTAGCAAAGTTTCTATTCTTTTCTCTCTTTCAGATCTTTCTTTGTCAATGTCTACTTCTTCTTTTTCAAGATCTTCTAGGCTTTCTTCGATCCCTCTCATCTTTTTTTGAAATCCCTCTATTTCTGTAGAAATTTTAAGATCGGAAAGTTTGTCGATTAGGGACTTTTCTTTTCTGTTTATCTCCCCATCCTTCCCCCACATCTCTTTACAGTTTTTTTCTAAAAATTGTATCCTGTTCGCCATTTTGCTCTTTTCTTTGGCCTTTAGGTGTAGCTCTCCGCTTTGGATCGATTCTTTTGCTCCCTTTAGGATATTTAAAAGCGCCGGATTTCTTATATCCTCTAGGAGAAACGTTTGGTAAGGATGATCTATATAATCTCCACAGCGGCCTAGGTCTTCTTTTTTAAGTTGATAGGTCCCTTTTTCCGCTAACCTTCTGAATTTTTTGAAAACCCTCTTGAGAGGATGCAGCTGATTGTATATCTGTCCCTTCAATCTTGCCCTCTCTTCTTTCAGCGCTTCAACTTCTTTTTGTTTTGAAAGAAATTGTTGGAAAGCATCGCTTTTTTCTAAAGTTTTTAGCTTTTTTTCCAAGGAGGTTTTCTGTCTTTTCAATTTCTTTCTTTTATCCTTCAACTCTTTTTTCGTAGTCGTCGTTTCCAATTTCTTTTCTTTGTTGGTTTTTATTTCTCTTATATTTGAAGAGATATCTTCTAAGGTGGCAAGGTTTTCTTCTTTTTCCTCAATGATCTCTTTGAGTTTGTTTGAGAGGTCGATGAGGGAATTCAGTTCAGTCCCAAGCATCAGCATCTCCTCCCTGTAGCCGAATGCCACATGCCTACCAGGGCCGCGTTGGAAGCTGCCGATACTTTTTAACGAGTTTACAAATGATCTTTGAAACGATAATAGGTTTTCATAATCCTGGAATTCTTTGGGCTTAATGTGGCGGAGAGCTTCCCTCATGCCTTTCACAAATATGGGCTTTGCGGTCTTAACGGGTTTGTACATCCGCTTTTCGATCTCTTCGGAGAATTTTTTCTCATCTATCTTTTTTAAGATCTTGACAGCATCATCTCTAACTTCCTCTATCTCCTTGGTTATCGGGTTGCATTCTTCAACCCCCCCCTCCTCTTCTCTCTGTATTTCATTCTCTACCCAGGATTCAAGTTCATCAAGACCCATAGATCGAGCGATTTCTGCCTCCTCTTTCTTTTCAAAGACATCCTTTAACTTTTCAAATATGCCCAAGGCCGCCACCTACGGTATGGTGAAGGATGCAACTAATTAAAATATCTATCTTAATACGTGGAAGTTAGAAAAAGGAGAAATTTTGTATCTCTATTTGATCGACTTGGCGATCTTGGGATCCAAATCAGGGAACTTTGCCAGCCACTCAGTACGCTCCCCCGCCAATTCTTCAACATATCTATCTATCTCTTCGGGGGTATAAAATTTGGACGGATCGAATTTAGACATGTCAACCCCTTCAACTTCCTCCGGGATCATGGTCCCGAAGTAAGGTTCTTTCTTCCATTTAATGGAGTTTCTGGCGATCCCCCTTATGATAGCCGCCATCTCTGGGATCTCTACCCTCAAAACCTTCCGTCTCATGATCTTATTTCCATCCACATCCTTTTCCATGATCTCCCCTGCACCTCCTGTGTTCAGGAGATAGCATTGTACATTTGGAAAACTCTTTATGATTTCATAGAACATGTTCCCTTCCTCGGTTTCATCTCCAACGATGAATGGATTCGTCCCAACAACCCTTACAGACTCGCCAACCCTTCTCGGGTCACTGCCAGTAGACTCTATTGATTCACCCAGCATGAATGCAGCCGCTGCCTGTTCAACGGTTAATTTCGAGGCAATAGGCACAATTGTGTTTCTGCGGGTGATAAATGCAATAATCATGCCATCAAGCTCAGAAATTGGTGGCAAGTTGATGCTTTCAGATCTGGATTCACCGAACTCCTGCCACTGCATAATCCCTCTTGCATTTCCAGTCAAAGTTTCATCACCGAAATACACATCCCCCTTATAATCTACTGCGACGTTCTCAAAAATGGCGTTGGGTTTTGTTACGGCATTGTATATTAATGGTTGGATGTCGGAGGTTACGCCCTCAGTCTTTAGATAAAAACCTCGTTCTGTTCCCAAAGCTGAGCAGTCTTTTTTCATGAAGACGACATCGTCTTGGGTGATGCCTATGCCCTCTCCATTTTCTGTAAGCCCATGGTTGTGACAGGAGTGGGTTGTCTTACCGGTCGCAGTCAATCCTAAAATGAGCATGCTGTATCTTTTTATCTTCCCCGTCTTTGCGTCTCGTGCCTTAAGTATCTTAGATCCGGCGTGTAGGCCTAGCATTCCCTGTTGTTTGGCATTCCACATAGCCATTCGCAGGAAGCCCTTCTTTGCTTCTCCGTAGTAGTCGGTTCCCAAGACAAACGTAACTCCGATCTCAGGGAATACCAGGATCTGCCGGTCCTTCTCCTGCCATTCAGGTATGTAGATTAGATACTCATCTGGAGCATTTGTTTTCTTGGAGGTTGGCGCAAAAAGTGTTTGGTTGACCATGTGAGCGAGCCTGATCATCTCATTTCTATGTGTTGAGACGTATAGGGTGCAGTGCGGGCTGAAGTCTGGGTCGTCGCCCATGGCTCTCTCGGTACATACTAAAGGTGCGTTTTTCAGATACTTAAGAACTTCATCCACAGTTTTGGGAAGATTCTTGATGATCTCTCTTTGTCTGGGATTCAGTTTAGATTGTGTAACCCTCTCTGAGCCAACATAAACAGTAAGGGGTGCGCTTCTGTTCTTGACTGTGGAGACAAAATTGTAGTTTCCGAACTTGGTTTTTGTGCCGTATTGTTCTGCGTCTTCTTTTATCTCTTCTGGTGAGGGATGACGAACGTTTGGTCTGTCGTAAAGCTTTATGACCGACTTTTTTACCTTTTCCAAGTCCACCAGGGATTCATGGCTTTTCTCGGATTTCTTTATCTCAACCACTTTCTCTGTGAGGGGACGAGTGTACTCTCTGGACGTGATGATGTTTTTTACTCTCTTCTGCACATCGAAGAGGGGTTTTGACGTATTCAAGCTATAGCAGGCTACGACTTCTAGGAGATCTTGGTAGAATTCTCGGTACAAGGATTTCCTTTCATCGTCTATCACAAGGATATGTGGGTTGAAGAAGGGCTCAGGAGAATTCTCTAAAAGTTCGAGTGCTTCTTCTGTGTTCAGTCTCCTTGATATGTCGGGGTCTTTTGGGTTTGGGTTTAATAAAAACAAGACTTTGATCCTTGTTGTATTCACATATTTCTCTCTGCCACCGATCCACATTGGATCTAGGATCACGTATTCTTCGTCTGATTTGGATCGTTTGAAGATCTCATTTAGGTGGGGGTGTATTTTTCCCACATCTTTTTTGACGTAAAACTTTCTCTCCGAGACATGGGTGGATATCCTCCCTTTTTTCCCTCCCAACCGTTCTAAGTAGATCAATTCGTCGGAATGGATCCTTGCCCAATCTAATTCAAGAAGTAGGAATGTATGTGTGTATTTGCCGGAACCCAAGGGTCCGCTGAAAACGACTCCTTCGCCGTTAATGTCAACGAGGGAGCCTCTTAGGAAATGGATCTCTTCTTCTTTCTCAGAGATGTTAAGCACTATTCCTATGGCCAGTGATCTGATCTTTTCGTAGAAGTCTATGTTTATGACGATCCCGGTCTTTGATCCTGGATGGTAGTATATCCCTGGCTTGGTGTCTGGTATTCCGGTTATCGCGTATATGACTCCGTGGGATCTCATATTTTCGTCAACAGATGCTGGGAACCAGGTCTCTTTCCAGAAGTCGTCTAGGTGGGGGTTGTTGGTTCGTAGTTGGATTATGTTGCCGTTTATGTTTGCATTCCAGACATATAGGGTGTCATAGCTGAGGTATCTCTCGGCCAGTTTGAGCAGTTTATTTCTTTTTGTTAGTGTGATGTGATATTTTGTTTGAATTTCTTTTCCGGCTTTTTTTTGTGAAATTTTTTTAGACATTCCTTAACATTCCTCGTTATTGATTGATTTAGCATATAGCATATTTTCTAGTTATATGACATTATTACCATCGGTTAATCGATTGGTAAATAATGATAAAAAAGACTTCCCCCCCCTTAAAAGTAAGGTTGCCAGATATAATGGTCGGTTCTATTTTGTGATTATACAAAACTCATTTAAGCCGTTACGCCACTATGCGTATTAATTATTTTGTATATACACTATA
>JAZFTJ010000034.1:0-2120 GCA_036446635.1 Hydrothermarchaeales archaeon (SeqCode)
CTTGCCAATTCCATAGACTATTCCCTGGCTGGGAGTTTTATTGACTACTTTGATACAAGAGGCGTAACCGTGATCCATGCCACAGCAGAGCAGTTTAACGATCTAAGTTACGGCTACAAACAATATCAGACTATCGTAATATTGGGGGGGCCGGATGCACCTGAGGGGATTGGCGAGATAACAAGCCAGCTTCTAGATTCGGACCATCAGGAATTCCTGAGAAATGACGGCAACAGAGGGATGTTTGACGAAGGTGACAGGTGGGGGGCTAACTCCGTTGTCATATTTGCTGGCTCAGATAGGTATCAGACCCAGAAGGCGCATGAAGAAAACTTGGACAAATTCCTAATCCCCTCTTGATGTGGTGCATTGTTTCAATTGCAGCCCGGCATAAACGATAATAGTTATATACTGTTGTTTGAAATAAAGATGACGGTGGCATTTTAATGTGGGAGATGTTATTAAGACATCCTGCTTAAAAGACAGATCTGGTATAATTTCAAAAGAGAAGGGTAACAGACCATCACTTATAAAGAGAAAATGGAGCTTCCATCTAAAGTTAGGAACACGCTTGAGAATAACAAGGTAGGATATATTTCAGTCCAGACGCCGTCTGGGAGGATCGCCACCAATCCTGTCTCGTATTACTTTAATGACGGCTATATCTATTTCATGACGCCAAGGGCTTCGAAAAGATCTAAGTTTATGCAGAAAAGGCCTGATGTTACTTTCACGGTGGATAACGGGCAGCTTATGGAGGAGTGTGCGGGCATAATGATCCAGGGTATGATCGAGGTCTTTAATCCGTCTAGGACGTTTTTTTCAGTAAATATTCTGCCGAAGTTTTTGAAATATCTTAGTAAGTATCCTGAGGGTATTCCGTTCTATGTCCTTGGGACTTTGGGGTTGAATAATCTCCCGGATGAGAGGAAGCTTTACAAGTATAACTTCCTGAGGGTTAATCCGACTAAGGTGTTCTATTGGGACGGATACAGTTTTGGGAGGATTGGTGCTAAAAGTGGTGAGATGGTAAGTGATGATCCGGTCCTCTTGGCGAGGCAGGCGCTTAAGGGGGATTTTTCTCTAACCGAGGAGGAGACGCCTGGTTTTGATGTCCTTGATGTCATGAATCTCTCGGATTCTTTGAGAAGGACTGCTTTGGCCTTGGCTACTTTTGGTGAGGCCACGCCTGATAGGATTGCTAAGGAGACTAAGAAGCCTGTGTCTGCTGAGAGGGCGAATCTCGATTCTTTGGTGAGGATGGGATACGCCATAAAACCTGAAGAAAAAAAGGAGTATATTATGGAGGACTAGTATGAAGACGATTACTTTCCATTCGTATAAGGGGGGGACGGGCAAGTCATATCTCTCATCAAATCTTGCAGCCATATTTGCGGCAAAGGAGAAGGTTTGTCTTCTTGATGTGGATTTGACTGCGCCCACGCTTCAGAGCCTCTTTGATCTGGAGGATCAGGATGTGTGGCTTAACGATTATCTTGAGGGTGAATGTGAGATAGATGATGTGCTGTGTCGGGTTAGAGAGGGGAACCTTTTTCTTGGCATGGCCAATCCCCATCCGGAGGCGATTAGGGCTTCGTTGGGGAAGTCAAAGGAGAGGGAGATGCGGACTTTAAAGAGGATGCTGTCTATTAAAGAGTCCTTGGCCGGTGATGGTTTTGATAGGCTTATCTTGGATACGAGTCCTGGTTATGAGTATTCTTCGATTAATTCGATTGCAACTGCTGATAGGGTCGGGATTGTAACTACGCTTTATAGGCCGGATATGGTTGGTAGCAAGGCGATGATTGTTGGGTTGTATGAGGTTTTGGAAAAGCCCTCTTTTATGGTGATCAACAGGTATCATAATGAAAGCCGTTTGGAGGAGTTCAAGTCTGATGTCGGGGATGTGTTTAAGGGTGCTGTGTATGGGATGAAGTGTTTCTGCGATGAGGCAGAGGAGTTGGGTAATATGATTATAACTCTGGAGAGCCCTGATCACCCTCTGTCGCTTTCGTTCAAGCTGCTTGTTGAGAATATTGATATAGTTTTTGTGTAATATTTGTTTTTAGGAGGTGAATTCGAACAAAAACGGCTCTTGCTTCTAAAGAATATAAACGGTT
>JAZFTJ010000035.1:0-4623 GCA_036446635.1 Hydrothermarchaeales archaeon (SeqCode)
TTTGATATGAACGCTGCCCAGAGGAGAAGAGAGGGCATAAAAGAGCTCCCTGCCAACCTGGGTGAAGCCATAGCAGAGTTTGAGAAATCTAAGCTTATGCGAAAGACCATGGGCGAACATGTCTTTGACAATTTCATAAAGGTAAAGAAGGCGGAATGGGATGACTACCGGATCCAGGTCCACCAGTGGGAGCTCGACCGGTACTATATGTGGCTCTAAAAAAAGGGGGGGCCACACTTTTTTTCTTTTTAAATTAATTCTTGATAGGGAGATCAGGGGTATCATTGATAGGTATATAAATATATCGTTTTTTAGCGATATGTATCAGTGATAGTTTTATATAGGTATCGGTATATAATGATACCCATGGATGAAGATAAAATCGAGGATTTCCTATCATTCAAACTAAATCTAAGTGATAACGCAAACTTCAATAGGGAATCGGCACTTAACGATGCCGATCTTCCTATCAGCGTGGATTATTTGATAAAAGATAAAGGCATCCAGTATTTCGTTGAACTGAAATCCAGAGCCAACGTGAACTCTATTGCCCAGCTTGTTTTCTTGAAGGAGTGGTTGAAAGAAGCTCCTGGGAAAAAGAAATTCATTCTCTCAGGGAAGCAGATCACCCCCAGAATCAAAGAGATAGGAGAAAAGATGGGGATCGAGGTCCTGGAGTTGCCATATGACATCGAAATCCCTGGAAAGGTTGTTCCTGCCAAGAAAGGAAAATTAACAACAGAGAAGTCGTGGAAGATCATAATGAGGCTCCTAAAAGAGAAGGGGATCTCCATCAGGAAGCTTTCCATTCAGGAGAACGTTTCATATGCCTGGACCCATGCGACAGTACAGAATCTGCTGAGCAGGGATATTGCGACCAAGAAGGGTAACTTTGTATTGATTAAGGATATCCCACAGCTACTAAATGGGATCGCCTGGGAGAGGCCCTTTGAGGACCTTTTCTATGAAGAGATTTATGTCAATTATGATGATGCCTATGCGGCAGGAAAGATTTTGACAGGATTCTTAAAAAATTATAACATCCAGTTCTCTTTCACTGCGTATACCGCTGCAGGGCAATATTCAGGGTACGGAAGGAGGTTTGAAACGTTGTATATGTATATTGACAAAGCTCAGGCTGATAAGTTCAAAAAAGAATTCCGTGCAAATAAAGGAATCAAACTAAGGCTCTATCTCCCGGACAGGGATGTTTTCAAGGAGAGTCAGGAAATCGACGGTATCCAAGTAGCATCGCTTGAACAGGTCATCCTTGACATGATTGGCCTTGGATACAGTGGACGCGATATTACGAAAGCGTTGGTTGATGAGTATGCCAATAAGTGATCCTCTTGTAACGGAGTCTTTTGCTGAACTCAAGATGGTTCTAAAATGGCTAGGAGAGAGAGGTGAAAATCCTGAAGAACCTACAACGGTTCTGATTGGGGGTTGGGTGGTATATTCTTACAATCCCTACTTTGGTTCGATTGACATTGACTTGATTACAAATAACAAAACTCGGGCAAGTCTGATGTATTATCTCCGAAAGGAACAGGGGTATACTCCGGAGAGATTTGAAGGAAGGACCTCGGTATCAAAGATGACCAAACACGGTAAAGTCATAATTGATTTTGGCACGCGGGAAATAAAGGATACATTTGAAGGTAGAAGCGAAAGTCTGGACTTTTCGATTCTTGATGGAAACACTGAAGTTAGGGACTTTTTTGGTATTAATGTCCCAGTCCCATCTCGTGCCGTGTTGATACTTTTTAAGTTGAAGGCGGCTTTGGATAGGGATTATAGAATTAGAAAAGGCACTTCTTACGACATTGAATGGGAAAAGGGTAAGTTGGTAAAGGACTATGCGGATATCCTGGCGTTGGTGGACCCTGAGAAGGGCGGTCATGATATAGACATTGAGTTTTTGGGGAGGATATTAGATGAATTTTCTTTCCTCAGAGAATATCTTAGAAAGACAAAGGAAAATCTGGATGCTATTAGAAAATACGGTACAACGCTTGAAAAAGCTGAGGAGTCCATTGATAAACTACTAAGTTTATTGTGACGGGAGTTAAGGGTTTTAACAAAACTTTATGGAGGGGGATTTCAGGTTATTCTTCATCCCAATATTCAACAACAACGGTGTCATGGCCTCGACCATGCTGGAGACAGCAAGAGGCCCGCCGTCCAACGGCCTTAGATTTTTAATCTCTCTTGTCAGGTCACTTACAACATGCTTGGCATCTTCATCGTCTCCACAAATGACAACATCATAGTCAAGTTCCAAATCAAGGTCTATCAACTTCTCAGAGGGAATAGAATGGTATATGGAAACCACCTTTGTACCGTTAGGAAGGGCATCTTTAACCTCAATGGCAGCGCTCCCAACATCTGGGGGGGTGTAGATATAATAGCCATCCACTTTCTTCATGGGCACAACAGGTGAAATCACGATCTGATCTTTAAAAGACCCTTGGATCTGCTCAAGGATAGGGAAGATGTGAGCATAGGGAATTGAGAGGACAACTACATCACTTTTCGAAACAACAGTGGCATTATCGCAACCACTGATTTTACAAGAAACGCCTTTCTCTTTAAGTTTCTTCGTATAATCATCCGCGGCGTAGTCAGCTTTCTCATTTTTTCTAGAGCCTATAAGAATCTCATGATTCCTGCCCCATCTTAAAGCCAGACCTTCACCTATGTTGCCTGTACCCCCAATAAGAGCAATCCTCAACTGGATCACTTACTCCTAACCTTAACTCGTAACTTGCCAAAACCCGCGTTTATATCTGTATTAAAACCCATCCCTTCAAAGACACCTTCAAGCAGTGTTTTGATAAATTCCTTAGTGGTATCCGAGTACAAGATCAAGGTAAACTCATCTTTGCTGTCCACGCTGAGTTTGAAGAAGTTACAAGCTTCCAACCGCCTTAGAAAGTCTTCCACATTGCTCACTTTCCCCGGCAGCTGCTCTGAATGAGACTTTGCAACCCTATCATGATCTTCCCAGAATTTATCCTTCTCAGGAGATGATTCGATAAGCTTCAAAAACAGGAGGAAATGGTCCACATCCAAGATTATGTGCTCTCCATGGGCCAGCATCTCACAATATGTTTTGATCCTCTCGCTACCGTGCTGGTCTATGACTTCCTTGTTCTCTGAGTAAAATTTGATGGCCCTTCTCACAACTCCGCTCTGTGAGAGCTTTGATTCTTCTTTCAGTTTGTCAAGTAACTCACTTGTTTCCCTATCTAATGCGATGGTTACTCTCTGTGGGGATTTCATATTATTGACTCGTATTTGTAGTATTTAAATTTATGACAAAATGACCTAACGGAAATGTAGGGGCAAAGAAGGATCTAAAATTGAATTTCCTGACCATAAAGACATTAATTGCACATTCAAAAAACCATCAATCCCGGATGTTGAAAAACCAAAAAATTTATCTGAAATCTTATGAACTTGTATGAACACATCTTAAAACATCTCAAACACTCTTTTATACGTCCTTTCTCTCTTTTTGGGCTGTAATAACGTCGTTTACAACAAAATAAAGGAGGTATAAACTTGGTAGTACAAGTAGCAGAACTGGTAGTTTCAATGAATCTTGTCTGGGTATTAATGACAGGCTTTCTGGTCATGTTCATGCAGGCAGGATTCGCATGTGTAGAAACAGGCTTTACCCGCATAAAGAACGCAACCCATACCATGATGATGAACTTCATGATCTACGGCATAGGGATAATAGGCTTCTTTCTGGCAGGTTTTGCCTTAATGATGGGCGGGGCAGGAGATTTTGCAGGACTCGGCGGTACAGCAGCCTTAAACAAGGAGTTTACAATCACCCTTTTTGGGAAACCCTTCGGACTCTTTGGTACGACGGGCTTCGGGCTTGCTGGCTTCTCAGCAGCAGGGATATTTGCACTGTTCCTCTTCCAGATGGTGTTCATGGATACAGCCGCCACCATTCCAACCGGAGCGATGGCAGAGAGATGGACGTTTAAGAGCTTTGTCATATACGGCTTCTTTATCTCCATGATAATCTACCCCATCTTTGGAAACTGGGTCTGGGGCGGGGGATGGCTATCCCAACTGGGAACAAACTTTGGCCTCGGAAACGGCTTCATGGACTTTGCAGGGTCTTCGGTTGTACACATGGTTGGAGGACTTGTAGGCCTAGCAGGAGCAATAGTACTTGGACCGAGGATCGGGAAGTTCAAGGAAGACGGTACACCTACAGCTATCCCAGGTCACAGCATACCACTGGCCTTCTTGGGAACATTTATACTGGCCTTTGGGTGGTTCGGCTTTAATGCCGGGAGCACCCTTGCAGCGGTGGATTCAAGGATAGCCTTGGTCGCGGTAAACACCATGATAGCGTCCGCAACCGGAGCGTTCTTTGCCATGCTCTACACCTGGTGGAAGAATGGCTTTCCAGATGCCGGTATGTGCGCAAACGGGCTGCTTGCAGGCCTTGTGGCCATAACCGCACCCGTCGCCTTCGTAGGTCCTATGGCTGCCTTTATAATAGGGGCGATAGCAGGTGTATTGGTAGTTCTGAGCGTTTGGTTCTTCGAGTGGAAGTTAAAGGTTGATGACCCAATCGGCGCTGTCTCTGTACAC
>JAZFTJ010000036.1:0-3520 GCA_036446635.1 Hydrothermarchaeales archaeon (SeqCode)
AAAACCCTCTTTTGTCAGCCAAAACAAAGAGAAGCTGGAGGAGATCGTGAAAAACTCAAAGGGCATTGATGCTATTGTCGGGTTTGTCAATGAGGAAAAAGGTGAGATGTACAACGCCGCCGCCATAATCTCAGACGGAGACCTAATTGGCGTTCAACACAAGATATGCCTTCCAAACTACGACGTATTTGATGAAAAACGATATTTCCAATCCGGTGATGAATCACACATCTTTGAACTCAGCAATATGAAACTGGGGGTCAACATCTGTGAAGACATCTGGGTCGATGACGGCCCAACAGAAAGGCATGCAAAAAAAGGAGCCGAGGTCATAATAAACATCTCCGCATCGCCATTTCACGCAGGAAAAATCATGGTCAAAGAAGAACTACTTTCAAGAAGAGCCAGGGAGAACGGCGTTATAGTAGTCTACAACAACCTTGTAGGAGGCCAGGATGACCTGGTCTTCGACGGCAGGAGCTGCATATTCAACAAAAAAGGAGAGATAATAGCCCAGTGTAAAGCCTTCGAAGAAGACCTTCTGGCATGTGATCTAAGCAGTACTGGTAAGACTGTTGAAGAAAGGGATCCAATAGAAGAGATATACCACGCCCTAGCGCTAGGCATAAAAGACTATGTCAGAAAAAACGGCTTCAAAAAAGTCATCATAGGACTAAGCGGCGGAATAGATTCTGCATTAACCGCTGCTTTAGCAGTTGAGTCGCTAGGCGCCCAGAGCGTTGTAGGAGTATCAATGCCCAGCAAGATATCCTCAAAAGGCAGCAAGGAAGACGCCAAGAAGCTGGCAGAAAACCTTGGCATTGAACTCAAGATAATCCCAATATCCGAAGGAGTAGATGCATATAATATGATGCTGTCACACGAATTTAAAGCCACAAAATCGGATGTAACAGAAGAGAATATCCAAGCGCGAATCAGAGGCAATATACTAATGTCAATATCTAATAAATTCGGATACCTCGTGCTTACAACAGGCAACAAATCAGAGCTGGCGGTTGGCTATACAACGCTCTATGGGGATATGGCGGGCGGCCTGGCAGCCATCTCAGATGTGCCGAAAACCACAGTCTACAAACTGGCAAAATACATCAACATACTCAAGAGAAGAGAGATGATACCTCAAGCGATAATCGAAAAAGAGCCGTCAGCGGAACTGAGAGAGGGACAGAAAGACAGCGACACACTACCCCCATATGACGTATTAGACCAGATATTGTCTGCATACATAGAGGAGAATAAGAGCAAAGAAGAGATAATAGGTCAAGGCCTGGATGAAAGAACGGTTTCAGAGATCATTTGGAGGGTCGACCACAACGAATACAAAAGACAGCAGGCACCATTGGGCATAAAGATCACCCCAAAGGCATTCGGATCTGGTAGACGGATGCCGATAACGAACAAATACAGAGGATAAAAGATGAAGGCATTATGCTTACTTAGCGGAGGCATGGATTCCACAACCATGATCTATAAACTGCTGGATATGGGCTACGAGGTAGAGGCAGTTAGTTTCGATTATGGGCAGAAGCATAAGGTAGAGTTGGAATCCGCAAAAGCGATAGCAGACAGACTGAGAATTCATCACAAGATCATAAAGATCGATCTAGGACAGTTCAAAGGTAGTTCACTAATAGACCCGAATATCAGAATACCAGAACAAGAGGAGAAGAGACAGATAGACACAGTGGTTCCCTTTAGAAACACTATTTTTGTTCTGTTTGCAGCGGCCTTTGCATCAACTAAAAAGATAAGTGAACTATTCATCTCCCCTGTGTTGGAGGATTACCAGACATATCGAGATTGCAGAAGAGAGTTTTTCGACTCTCTAGAGAAAACACTGCAACTGGGAGCTAAAGATGATACCGTATTCAAAATCCATACACCCTACATAGATAAAACAAAGGCAGAGGTGATAAAAGAAGGGCTGAGTCTAGGGGTACCATACGAACTGACCCATTCATGTTACATGGGAATCAGACCCGCTTGTGGAAAATGCGATGCCTGTAAGGAGCGAATAGCAGCATTTAAAGAGATTCACATAGTCGATCCATTAAAGTATCAAATAGAGATCAACTGGAATGGCTGTAAACCCCTGCTAAAAAAGAGTGAGTTAAAAACTTAGAAAGTTAAATAACTTGATAAAACAAAAGCATCGAACGGATAAACATGACAGACATATCACTTTCTAAAGGCAGTTTCATAAAGACTAAAGTCAAAAAAAGGAGGAGAATACGAACTAATTCCAGCACTTAATATTCCAAAGTTCAAATAAGCTTAAAAGTATTAACGATGTTATATTACTACTTCAAACAGCCAACACAATTGAGGCTCTAAAATGTGCGGTCTAGGCGGATTAATAAACAGGTACGGAGAACGGATATCCGGAAAAGACATCATAACCATGGCAAACATGATGGAAGACCGTTATGATGGCAGAGGAGGAGGCTTTGCTGCTTACGGAATATACCCTAGGCATAGGGACTACCACGCCTTTCATATCTTCTTGGACGATGAACTGGCCAAGGAAAGAACCGAGGAATACCTAAAGGATCGGGTGTTGATAGAGAAAGACGAGGAAGTGCCAACAACAAAGTGCGACGCCATACCAAAAGTACACGACACCTGGAGGTATTTCGTTGAGGTCCCTGAGAAGTACAGAGACACAGAGGAGGACTACATAGTCGACACAGTAATGCACATCAACGATCAAATAAATGGCGCATTTGTCGCATCAAGCGGAAAAAACATGGGCGTTTTTAAAGCAACGGGCCTACCCTGTGATGTGGCAAATTTCTTCAGAGTCAAAGACTACAAGGCATACTGCTGGACCACACACGGCAGGTTCCCTACAAACACACGAGGCTGGTGGGGCGGAGCCCACCCATTCAACATCCTTGACTGGTGCGTGGTTCACAATGGCGAGATCAGCTCTTATGGAACTAACGCGCGCTACTTAGAGATGCATGGATACCGATGCAACCTATTCACCGACACTGAGGTTGTTGCTTATCTCTTTGACCTCTTAGTGAGAAAGCAAGGGTTATCAATAGAAACCACAGCCACAGCTTTAACCCCCCCTTTTTGGACGCACATAGACCGGATGCCTGAAGAAAAGAAGAAGATTTACACGGCGCTGAGAATGACCTACGCACCCGCCATGCTCAACGGTCCATTTGGCATAATTGTCACAAATAAGAATACATTGATAGGTTTAAACGACCGGATAAAACTAAGACCTCTAATAGCCGCGAAAAACGACGACGTCAGCTATATAGCAAGCGAAGAGGCAGCGATAAGAGAGATATCCCCGGATGTGGAAAAAGTCTGGGCGCCAAAGGCGGGTTCGCCAGTAATAGTTAAGCTGGAGAAAGACGCAGAGGTATAAGCAAAAATAGGAGAATGAAAAAAAATGGGAACTTTTCCTCCGGAGTTCAAGATCCTAAGGGACCTAGAAAAGTGCAATAGATGTAAAAAATGTGTCATAGGATGCGCTTTCGGC
>JAZFTJ010000037.1:0-5182 GCA_036446635.1 Hydrothermarchaeales archaeon (SeqCode)
TGAACATCTTTTTTAGAGTCTTAAACTTCTCGCCGATGTTGTATTTGTTGCAGAATAGGGAGACGACTGCTTCTCCTTTGTCGGATAAAACCCGCCTGATCTCCCTCTCTTCCTTTAATATATGCAGTGTGTCGATACAAAAAACTAGGTCAAAGGTTTCACCTTTAAATGGTAGGTTGTTTCCATCTGCTAGAACCTTCAGGTTATCTGTCTTTTTCAGATTTAAAAGGTCAATGTCTAAGGCGATCATGCCTTTGATGTGGTTCTCCAAGAATCCCGCTCCGCATCCCACGTCAAGGACTCTTCCCCGTGGCGTTATGAACTCTAAAATCCCCTTGATCTTCTCTCTTTGTATGTCGCTCATCCAGTCAGCGTATATCTTCTCGCTAAACATTTTCGGTTTTTAGATCGGGTTTAACGCGTTAAAGACTTTATCACTATGAGAACTGAACATAGAAAAACGGTCATCGTTCAGAAAAACTTTAAATAAATCGCTATTGTTTTTTAAAATTATGCAAATCAAAGGGTACAGAGACTACAAGAGAAGAGAGTATTGCAACAATATCAAATGCGAGATTCAGCTTTTACTCAATGAGCAGGAGCCGAAATCAGTACAATATGAAAAAATAAGGGAATTATGCAAAAAAAGTTGTGCACACACCACATATGAATTTCATCATTGGTTGATTGAACAGGGTTTTTTATTAGTCAAACCAGAGATGTTGGATGATTCTTCCGGAGGTGTATAATATGGATTGGGGTATGAGAAACAGGTTATCAAAAATAATTAAGCCTAAAACCGGTAGAACGGTGATGCTGGCAGTGGATCATGGATATTTTCTTGGGCCTACATCGGGGCTTGAGAATTTCAAGGATTCTGTAACGCCGCTTTTACCTTACGCGGACACGCTTTTTGTGACAAGAGGCATGCTTCGCACAAGTGTGGATCCAAATACGGAGATCCCCATTATGTTGAGGGCCTCGGGCGGGACAAGCATAGTCGGGAAAGAGTTGTTGCACGAGGGAGTTACGTTGTCAGTTGAGGATGCGATACGGCTTAATGCTGTTGGGATTGGCTATTCTATTCTGGTCGGTGCTGACTGGGAAAGGGACACAATCTTGGATTTTGCAAAGTACGTTGATGAGGCCGAGAGATATGGGCTTATCGCTATGGCAGTTACCGCTGTGGGGAAAGATATGGTAAAAGATGCCAGGTACCTCGCCCTTGCTTCTAGGATGGCCGCAGAGCATGGAGCCCACATGGTCAAGACCTATTACTGCGAAGGATTTGAAAAGGTTGTTGATACCTGTCCTGTGCCGATTGTAATGGCGGGGGGAAAGAAGATACCAGAACTGGATGCTCTTACAATGGCGTATAATGCAATCCAGGGAGGCGCTGTGGGAGTAGATATGGGCAGGAACATATTTCAGTCAGAAAGCCCTGTTGCAATGATTCAGGCAGTAAGGGCTGTGGTTCATGAAAATGCGACGCCTAAAGAGGCTCTCCAACTTTTCGAAGAGCTTCTTGAAAAAGAGACGCCTGCAAAGAAAAAGAAATCAGGTGTTGCGTCAGATGATTCGGTGAAGGTGTAATCTTTTTTTATATTCAGATTTTAATATGAAAGTCGCGGTTTATTATAACAACAGTGATATTAGGATAGAAGAAGTGCCGAAACCTGAAATTCAGGACGGCGAACTGTTAGTTAAGGTTATGTCCAGCGGCATATGCGGCTCTGACGTGATGGAATGGTACAGGATTAAAAAGGCCCCTCTTGTCCTCGGTCACGAGATAACAGGGATTGTGGAGAAAGTGGGGGAGGGTATAGTGGATTTCCACAAAGGAGATAGGGTAGTTGTCACCCATCACGTCCCCTGTGATACATGCAAATACTGTCAAAGCGATAGAGGGACAATGTGTGAGACCTTGAGGACAACGAATTTCTATCCCGGCGGGTTTGCCGAATATATCCGGGTGCCTGAAATAAATGTGGAAAAGGGAACCCTGTATTTGCCTGATGAGATATCATTTGAAGAGGGGACTTTTATCGAGCCTCTTGGCTGTGTTGTTAGAGGACAAAGGAGTGTTGGAATAGAAGAGGGACAGACAGTCCTTGTTTTAGGGTCTGGGATTTCAGGGCTTTTACATGTACAACTTGCAAAGGTTCGTAGGGCTGGAAAAGTAATTGCGACAGACATAAGTCCTAATCGCCTTAAATCGGCCGAGGCCCTTGGAGCAGATGTTGTAATTGATGCAAAAGATGATGTACCATCAAGGGTTATAGAAGAAAACGAGGGGAAGCCTGCAGATCGAGTGATAGTCTGCACTGGAGCGGTTTCTGCAATAAACCAAGCGTTTGAATCCGTGGATAGGGGTGGAACAATATTGTTCTTTGCACCAACAGAGGCGGGAGTGGAGATCCCCATTCACGTGGATGAGCTCTGGATGAATGAGATAACCCTAGCCACATCTTATGGAGCGGTAAAAGAAGACCTTAAGGAGGCAATGACCCTTATTAAAAATAAAAAGATAAATGTAAAAGGTATGATAACACATCGACTCAGTCTGAAAGAAACCGGAAAAGGATTTCAGATTTTTTCCCAAGCCGAAGATTCCCTCAAAGTCATAATTAACCCCCAGATGTAAAATAAGAAAAGGAGGTAGTTTTGATGCAAGTTCAATCCAATGCGTTTGAGCAAAACCGACCTATACCGCGGAAATACACCTGTGATGGAAAGAATATTTCGCCACCACTCACTTTTGTAGATGTACCCCGAGAAGCTAAAAGCTTGGCACTGGTTGTAGATGATCCAGAAGCAGTAGTAGGGACATTTGACCACTGGATTGCATGGAATCTTCCACCAGATATAAAAGAGCTTTCTGAAGGTGCAAATGTAGAGATACAAGGGAGGAACGATTATGGAGTATTGCGATATAAGGGACCATGCCCCCCTTCAGGTACGCACCATTATCGATTCAAGGCGTATGCATTAGATACCATGTTAGATCTTCCTGAGGGTGCGAGCAAAAAAGAACTAGAAAATGCAATGCAAGGTCATATCCTAGCAGAGGATGAATTGATCGGAACCTACAACCGATAAAAAAAAGGTTGATTGATTTCGTTTTTTTTTCATAAAATGATGTATCTCTTGGAGTCATGGGGGACTGTTGAGGTGGGAAAGTCTTTTTCAAAATAGGGATATTATTTTCCCTTCCCCTCTTCTTTCTCTTCTATGATCACCTTTCTGTGTGGGTAGGGTATCTCTATGTTGTTCTTCTTGAATTCTTCGAAGACCTTTAGGTATATGTGGGATTTTATTGCCTTCAGATGAAATGGGTCTTTTACCCATATTAGAAGTAATAGATCAATACTGCTTGATCCATAGCCCTCTATCAATACATTGGGTGCAAGTCTGTAGTCGATGCCTCCTATGTTCATTTCTCCTCTGTGCAGAACATCAGTGGTCTCTTTTGCCACTCCCTCTATGATCTTTATCGCCTTGTCCAGGTCGGATTCGTAGGATATCCCTATCGGCAGTTCCACTCGGGTTCTCTTATCCTGTGTGGTGTAGTTTATCAGGACCTTCTCTAACATGTTGGCATTGGGGACGGTTAGTATGTTATTTTCTAAGGTCCTGATCCTTGTAAACCGCATTGCGACATCCTCGATATATCCATTGATGGGGGGGTCTACCCCCAGGACCTCTATCCTATCCCCTATCTCGTATGGTCGGTCGCTTAAGACAAAAAACCCGGACAGGTAGCTAGAGACTAGAGGGGCTATAGCAAAGCCGACAACAACGCTCAAAACAGCGGCTCCTGCTAGCACTGGAGTGAAGTATTTGAGGAGCATTAGAATGTCCAGGATGGCCATTAAAAAGAGGAAGAATACCAAGTATTGGATCAGCTTTAAAACTTGTCTTATAAGCGCCGGCCGCCTTATACCCCTTGCAACGATGGGTCCTGATCTCTTTACAGCGATCTTTGAGATTTTCCACCCCGCCCATAGCAGTATCGCGGATAGTACGACCCGTGGGAGGTATAATACAAAAGCTGACACCATCGCCTGAAGTTCGATGGAGAATGTTTGACTCAGAGAGTTCAGTATTGGCTTGATGACCATTTTCTATTCCACCACTATTACCTCACATTCGGCTGCCTTCTTTATCTCCTCGCTTAGGTTGTAGTCTCCCCAGAATTTTAGGAATTTCTTCCATCTTGACTCCATGGTCTTGCCGATTATTATGGTGTTGATGTTGTTCTCTGATATCTTTTTTAGTATTGATTCGTCGAGTAGATAGCTTTCGTCCACTGAGAATCTCAGGCCTTTCCTGTCTTTTAATTGCTCTTCGTTCTTGAAGATGTCTTCTTTGAAGCTTCTTCTTGAGATCTTCTTGTTATTATATATCATGTTTACATGGTAGAATGTGACGTTGACGTTGTCTCCTTCTATCATCTCTGTTGCCTTGTGTAGTGTTTTTCTACCTCTCTTTGTTAGGGGGTATCTTAGTGCTATTAGTATCTTCTTTTTCATCTATTCAGCCTCATGGTCAAGATCCAGGTTTTCTTCTTAACTTGGTTTAACTTGTTCAAGGATATATGCTTTATGATGAGAGTTTCTTTGGGTAATATATAAGAATAAGATTTTCTACATAAAGTATATTAGGGGTGATTTTGTTGGCCAATAAGAAGATTAATAAGATTTGTCTTATTGTGACGAAGGGGACGTTGGACATGGCTTATCCGCCGCTTATGATCGCAGCAGGCGCCGCAGCCTCGGGTTCTGAGGTGCACATTTTCTGCACTTTCTGGGGGCTTAACCTATTGAAGAAGGGTGGTGCTGAGTCTCTTCAGATTTCGCCTGTGGGAAAGCCTGAGATGCCGAAGCCGGATTTTCTGCCTTTTTCGATGCCTAACATTGTTTCTGTTCTTCCGGGTATGACTCCTATGGCTACTTGGATGATGAAGGGTAAGATCAAGAAGATCGGCATGGCCACTGTGCCTGAGTTGATTAAGTCAGCGCATGAGATGGGTGTGCATTTTCATGCTTGCACGCCGACTATGGAGCTGTTGCAGTGTCCGAAGGAGGATCTTATTCCTGAGGTGGAGGACTGTATTGGTGTCGCGGGGTTCTTGGAGCTTGCGGCTGATTCTGACCTTACGCTTTTTATCTAAAATAGGTTA
>JAZFTJ010000038.1:0-6137 GCA_036446635.1 Hydrothermarchaeales archaeon (SeqCode)
CGCTCCCCTATCAGAGACAGAAATTCCCTTATAGACAACTCTCTGTCATGCCCTGCTATATCCGCATATATGGGTTTCATATATTCCCCAAATTCAGTATAATGTCTCTCCGGGAGGAAGATATTATAGATACGATTTATATCCCTCTTTTTCAACTCAACATCATCAACCATGCAACTCCCAACGAAGTGCTTGCCACCTGAAGCCTCTATAAGATCGTGAACGAGGTTGGCTCCGGTAGTTACCAGGACATCGACAAGCCCATCATTTATCAGGTCACGTATAACCCTCCTCATGCCCCCCGCCACAAGGGCCCCGCTTAAACCCAGGAATATTGTAGCATCGTTTTTTACCATGGTCTCTATGATGTCCACACCATCGGCTACAGCGCCTGCATTGAGCACCCCCGCCTTCTTAAATTCCAAAACGAGGTCATTGGCCGTCATAGACAGCGTTATCTTTATAGCTCCCACTTTCTTCATGATCTTCCCCATTTATTACTCCTATAATATGAATACAACGCCTGCAATAACTGTGGTCCACTCTCCTGATTCACCCACTACCGCTGACTGGATAATGTTTGTGGTTTTAACTATTTTGCCACTCATCGTCCAGACCTCTTTTCTCTCGTCCCACTTCACGTCGTCGTCAAATTCAATACCGAGCGTCGTTGCAAGCATTGTTGCTGCCAAATCCTCAGCATAATCACCTGCATCAGTTTCTGTCTGACCAAAACTATGATGCTCACTTAGATAGCCATATTGGCTCATATCAGCAGGTATCGCAACCCCTATAGAGGCTGATAGCATATGCCCCGGTTCATTGTCTGTATTCTGGCTTAAGACACAGTAAACTATCTGACCAGGCTTCAGCTCCTTTAGACCTATATCTTTTGAGACGATCTTACATCCCGGGGGAAGAATGCTTGAGACCCTGACCAGATTAAACTTCTCAATCTTAGCATCTCTAAGAGCAAGCTCAAAAGACCTCAGCTTCTCCCTATGTGTCCCTTCACCTTTGGTTAAAAACATCATCCGCGGAATCAAAAAAATACCTCTTCAACTAAAAAACGTTTCAATTCATGTCAACGCAGCATAAAATTTTTTTTCTAAAGAAGGTTAATAAAATAAACAACATTAAAGCTGTATCCATGTAAGAATGTTACAACCCATGTTCCACGCTTTGAGACAATTTCTCCAAGGCTTTATCCGGGTCTTTATAATAAGTCTGAACTATATCGTAAAGCTCTTTGTGCCCTAGATTCGCGTCCATCATCGTTTCCAAGAGCATCTTTCGCTTTTCTATCTCACGATTGATCTCCTTAATGGTGAGAGCGCTAAGATTGGAAAGCTCTCGGATAATCTGGCCATTAAGGATTTTGGTATCTATCTCCCCTGTTTTTGGATTATATTCAAAGAGTGTGTTCATCAAGAAGGTATCCCCTTCTTTCCCAGATATCTCAGCAATCTCAAAAACCCTTCTAGCAAGCTTGCCATCCTCCATCAGACGCGTCTGAGCAACTATGAGGTCAAGGGCAGTAATCATTATGTCAGGCACATTCATGGGATGGCTTTGTAATCTGGAGATAGCGTCTCTAGCAGAGTTCGCGTGAAGGGTTGCCATACAGCCTTCATGCCCTGTGTTCATAGCGGTAAAGAGAGTTAGAGCTTCACTGCTTCTTACCTCACCAACAATTATACGGTCAGGCCTCATTCTCAAGGCATTTTTAAGCAGGTCGTCCATTGTTATTTCATTCTGACTTCCAGGATCAGGGGGCTTGGTCTCCATAGGCACCCAATGATCGTGCTTCAGATTTATCTCAAGCGTATCCTCAATGCTTAATATTCTCTCTTTTTTTGGAATAAAAACCGAGCAGGCGTTTAAGGTTGTAGTCTTACCACTGGCTGTTCCACCTATAATCAAAATGTTTGACGGCTTAGTGCCCAACCCCTCTACAGCAAGCCATAGAAACGCTGCCACCATTGAGTTCATGGTCTTAAGTCTTATCAGGTCTAATATTGTTAATGGCTCACGCTTGAATTTTCTTATCGTTATTGTAACGCCCCGAGGGCTTACTCCATGTAAGGTAGCGTTTACTCTGGACCCGTCCGGTAATCTGCCGTCAAGCAACGGATTATCTGCGTTTATCGTTCTTCCAGAGAACTTCGCTATCTTTTGGATGATATAATCTAGCTCATCTCTATCCAGAGCAACATCTGTTGTGATCATTCCCCTGTTTCTGTCGAAGGTGTATACTGGCGTATCTGAGCCTATCACCATCACCTCCTCCAAGTCATCATCAAACATGAAGGGCGTTAAAATACCTATCCCCGCTATTTTGTAGGTCAGACATTCAAGGAGCTCCTCGTCTATGTTACTGCTTAGGGCGGCTCTGATCTTCTCTTTTATCTCAGCAATCTCGTCTTTGTTTACAGTAAGTATGTCTTTGAACTCCTCTATCGCGTCAAGCTTTTTTTCCAGTTCTTTGATCTCTTCGACGTATTTCTTGCAGTCTGGCATCTTTCCACCTTATCTAATTCAAGTTTCTTTTAGAGGATATAAAAGCCTTTTTCCGGATGATGACCCAGTCAATCAGCCCTGTAGATGTAGTTACTATATTTTTTAATAAAACACAGCTTTTTAAAAAAGCCCTCTTTCAACCGCGGTCAATCTTTATAAAATTATAACACAATATCCTTGTCTATGGAAAAGTATAGGTTCTTCGATTTCACCTCCGATGTAATGTTTGAGGCATACGGATTGGATGAGAAAGAGATGCTCCAAAACGCCGCGGAGGCACTATTCTCAGTGGTCTGTGAAATAAAAAAAGTCAGACCAAGAGAAACCGTCGATTTTGAGGTGAAATCCACAGACATAGAAGAACTCCTCTACGACTGGTTATCCCTCCTATTAACAGAGTCAGAAATCAGAGAGATGTTCTTCTCAAAATTCAAGATAGATCAACTGGAATTAGAGGACAGATTCTATTTAAAAGGCAAGGCATATGGTGAGCCCATGACACCGGAAAAAGGCGATACCGTAGTTAAAGGTGTGACATACTATAAACTTAAAGTAGAAGACAAAAATGACTACATAATGGGCAGAGTGACCTTGGACATATAGGTGATTAGACTGCGAGAGAAACTGATAAGATTAGACGATAACCGCTGGGAGATACCTATGGGCTCAAGAAGCGGAAGACTCAAGATGCGAGTCCCGGCAAGGATATACGCGAACAAAAAGATCATAGACACCGCCGAGGACACGGCCATAGAGCAGTTGACAAACGTTACATGTCTGCCCGGCATAGTAAAGTACAGCATCGGCATGCCCGACATACACTGGGGATACGGGCTGCCAATGGGCGCTGTAGGAGCATTCGATCCAGAGGACGGCATCATAAGCGCTGGCATGACCGGGTTTGACATAAACTGCGGCATACACATGATACGGACAGATCTAACCTATACAGAGGTAAAACCTAAACTAAAAGAACTGATAGAGACTTTGTTTAGAAACGTCCCTTCGGGCGTAGGGTCAAAGAGCAAATTACGGGTAAATTTAAGCCAACTTGAGAGCGTCTTGACCAACGGTGCCAGGTGGGGAGTTGAGAACGGATACGGTGTCAAGGACGACCTTGAGCACATGGAAGAGGACGGCTGTATGGCGGAGGCGGACCCATCGAAAGTGAGCGATCTTGCTATGAAAAGAGGACGGCCGCAGCTAGGAACGTTGGGTGGCGGCAATCATTTCCTGGAAGTCCAGAGGGTATCAGAGATATTTGACGAAAAGATGGCAAGCTCGTTTGGAATAGACCGGGAAGACCAGGTTGCAATAATGCTTCACTGTGGATCAAGGGGCTTTGGTCATCAGGTAGCGACTGATTATCTGAAAATATTAGGACGAGCGGTCGAAAAATACAATATAGAGCTTCCGGACAGGCAACTGGTCTGCGCCCCTGCGAATTCAAGAGAGGGCCAGGACTACTTCGGGGCTATGAAGGCTGCTGTAAACTATGCCTTCTGCAACAGGCATGTGATAACGCAATGGATCCGGGAGAGCTTTGAGCAGGTCTTCAAACAGGATTGGGAGACCATGGGTATGCGTACCATCTACGATGTCTGCCATAATATCTGCAAACTTGAGGAGCACGTCGTTGATGGTGAGAAGAGGATGCTCTATGTTCACAGGAAAGGTGCTACAAGGGCGTTTCCCCCCGGGCACAAGGATGTTCCAAGGGCCTATCGTGGTGTGGGCCAGCCGGTTCTTATAGCTGGCTCCATGGGTACTGCGTCCTATGTCTTGGTCGGGACTGAGAAGGCGATGGAGGAGACCTTCGGCTCGACATGTCATGGCGCTGGAAGGACGATGAGCAGGAAGAAGGCGATTAAGATGCATTATGGTAAGGATGTACAAAAGCAATTAGAATCACAGGGCGAGGTGATAAGGGCAACCAGCCCGAAAGTATTGGCTGAGGAGGCTCCGGATGCCTATAAGGATGTGAACGAGGTGGTAAACTCGGTTCATAATGCTGGCATCTCTTTGAGAGTGGCAAAACTCGTTCCTATGGGCGTGGCGAAGGGGTAATATATTCTAACGAAATAGGTGAGTGTTCCTGGCTATATCTGAAAATAAGTAGTATCTTTTATATACTAAAAAGATGCTAAAAGTTAAAATTGGGTGTTATATGAAATACAATATCCACAATATTCCAGTAAAAATAAGTCTTCATGCATCCCGTCGGATAGCAGAAAGGGTCAACAATACCATGGATCCTGGAGAAAAGATATACTTCGCTAGAAGGTTGATAAAAGAGGGAAAGATTGTCAAGAATATACAAAAGAACGGAGAGATTGGGATTATAAAGAAAGGTAGATTTAGGGCAAAATTTACAGTCAGGGCAGGAGTCTTGTGGATATTAACAATTGAGGAAGAGTAAAATGAAGTGTCCAACATGCAATGATGAAATGAAAGAGCAGATGGTTGAGTGGAAGAAGGGAATCTATGTCAGGGCCGAGTTTTGCTCCAAGTGCGGCGAGGAGTGGCTTGACCTAGAAGAGCACGAACGTGCAATGGCTGAGTTTGTCACTCAGAACGTTACAAAGCTTAGGAGAAGTGTTATCAAACTCGGGTCTTCTTTGGCTGTAAGACTTCCAAAAGATATAGTCGAGTCCTTTGGAATAAAGGAGAAAGATCAGGTGGAGATATACATCACACGGGAGGGCATAGTTTTAAACCCTAAGAAAATAGAGTCCGATTCCGTTTGATGCATCGCAAAAAAAGGCCCCTGGATGCCTATGTGAACGAGGTAGTAAACTCGGTCCATAATGCCGGCATCTCTTTGAGCGTGAAAGGGGTAGTTGTTGTCTATTTACCCTCGCTCATCTAAAAAAGCAGGTATTCGGGAGGAGTCCATCGGCCCAACGCTGACATCCCATTTTGTCTCGTCCTCAATGTCACCCTTTATCCTCGCCGCCATACCAGGGATGATAAGGTTTCTGTGCTTCACCTTTTCCTCGATCTTGCTTGAGTCTATCACGTCTTTGACAATGCTTGAGACAAGCTTCCCACCCGCCATAGAAGGCTCAACAGCCAAGCCCTCGGTGTTTACCACAAGCAGATAGCAGGACAAGCCAGCGGACTCTATGTCACCTGCCACAGTGTAATAAGTCAAAGCAAAGTTTGTGGTCATAAAAACAGGCGAGTTCTCATCCACAGTGCCGAAAGTGTAAAGACCCGCGTCGACTTCAACCGGCTTTCTTGGGTCAGTATAAATGTTCTGCCTTATTGTAAGCTGAGGCAGAAGAGCCCACATATCCTTAGAATGGATAATGGAGATGTCGGAATAGCGCAGAATCTGACTAGCTCCTAGAACCACCTCATTGAAGCTCCCGTTTATATCGTCCTTCTCACCGATCCATGCTGTCATCGGCACAGATAGGATGGGGAATCCGAGCTCTTTAACCTCGTTTTCTATACCCATGCGCCTGATCATAGCGAAGTTGTCAAGCATCTCGCCAAATCTCTCCCCGTCAAGATATGTGCCTATGTCCAAGACGATTTCTTCAACACCATCGTCCATAAGGTCTCTTGTGAGGTTCATCAAACCCTCAATATTCCCTGGAGAAGAAGCCACA
>JAZFTJ010000039.1:0-13808 GCA_036446635.1 Hydrothermarchaeales archaeon (SeqCode)
ATCAACTTCGGCTCTGAAGAAGATCCGGACTACATTGGCACCGTAGCCAACAGCAACCCCTGGGAGACCCTCCACAAGATAAGGGCAGGCCAACCAGATAGTCAAATGCCTTCAGCAATAGCCAGCGGATGGAGCATGCAGGACGTTGTAGACGTACTAGCATACTCTCAAACCCTATCTACAGGTGAAGGGTGACTGCCTAAAACAACTAGATGGTGGCCTAAGATATCTGGATAGTCTAGATTTATCAAAGGTCACCAATCTCCAACATCTGAAGCGCAAAAATTGCTCAGTACCTGAATCTTGCTGTTAACCAAGGAAGGATTGGAAGGCCCCTAATAAGTGTAATAGGGATGAAAATAGAGATTGTTCCTTTGAAGAACATCATAGTGCTAAGTTTATCCTACCCCCATAGATTGCCTGATCTTTACGTCTCCATGAAGATGGGCTGAAAGACTTTGGGATAAACTCTTCCCCCAGTAATATTTAAATCCTCAAAGTCCTTTCTTGATTCGGGATTGACATTGGACATTATAGGTATCGAGGAAAAGTGGCTTAAAAGAGGGGAAGATGCACGAATCTTTGAGGCAGAAACAGACAAGCGTAAAAAAATTCTATATAACGGTGGCATACCCATATCCAACCAATCCCTCTAAAAACATCAAAGAATTTAAAAAAATAGATATTAGTTGAAACTATAAAAAAGCTCCTCTAAAAAGGATGGTTTAATACCAAAAAGGGAATACATGAAAATATTATTATATAAAAAAAACCCCGCCTATACCAAAAATCCGCCGTCCTTCAGCCTCGTTTTCACAATCTCCAGGAAATCTTCACCCCTTCCAATAGCATTTTCAGCCTCTACCAAGGAGACAGACCCAGCAGTATCATAGACCACCCTATGCCGTTTGCGCCTCATCCGGTCAAAGGCTACAACCAGACCCGAAACATCCTCACCCACAGCAGCCTCTACGAACCTAATAACCGAAACATGCTGCGCCTTACCGACAGGTCGAAAACCCAAGGAAAACATTAAGGCCCTTCCAGCCTGCAGAAGGGCATTATAGGCAATGGAGAAAGCCCAATCAGAGTCATCATCCAAAAGCCTTTTAGAAGTCCTTAGATCCCTCTGTGATAGAACAAAGGAATCCATCACCTTCTTCTTGTCCACAGGAAGCCTTCTTATCAAACCCTCCCTCTCAAGGTCCTCAAAGCTCAAGGCACCTCACCTACTACCATGATCCTCTCCTCCATCATAACATTCTTAACAAAAGGGTCTCCCTTCTCTATTTTCAAACGAAACTCTTCAGGCGTATAAAGGACATAGTTAACCTCCCTCCTAAGCCTCTTCTCCACATCCCTTAATCTCACAATCAACTTATCCTCATCCACCTTACCTATAATTATCATATCAATGTCACTTTCAAGACCCGCCTCACCCCGGGCATAAGATCCA
Source organism: Hydrothermarchaeales archaeon (SeqCode) (assembly GCA_036446635.1). Lineage (GTDB taxonomy): Archaea > Hydrothermarchaeota > Hydrothermarchaeia > Hydrothermarchaeales > SZUA-236 > JAZFTJ01. The sequence goes on from JAZFTJ010000039.1 coordinate 1,457, forward strand.
TATATGAAAGCGGCACTGACGCCCACCAAGGCCGATATGCCGTCTCCAAGGATTTCAGCCAATCCCTGTGTCTTAAGAAAAATGTCTCTTAGTTCAGGATAGATGCTCATATCCTTATTAACACCATAATACCTGAGATTACCACTCCGTTCACTTTTCAAAAGCCCAATAGCTTCAAGATTCTTAAGCTCCCTACTAATGGAATTTATGTTCTCACCGGTAAGACGCTCTACCTCCCTCACATAGAATCTCTTACCCGGATTTAAGAGGAACAGGGTTAGAATTTTCACCCTCGATTTTGAACCAAATAGCGAATTCATTTGGATAAATAATGTATACAGTTGTATAAAAAAGTTACTCAAACAATCTAGATCTTAAATATAATTTAAAGTCCCTCATACATAGGCTATCTGTTTTAAAACAGAATCCCGTAACTCAGATCTCAAGGCATTCTCAGGAACCACATCAACTTTAAGATCCAACTGCTCCTCAAGAAAAAGGCCAAGACCCACAAAATCAAAGAGGTCTGCACCGTCATCAAATTTGACAAGAACATCGATATCACTCGAATGTTTCTGACCCCCGTTAACATAAGAACCAAAAAGACCGATCTTTTTGACCTTATATTTCTCCTTGATCTCACCTTTTAAATCATCAAGGACTTTTAGAATCTCTTCCCCAGATCTCATAGATACTAACCTAATCAATCATCCCCCCGTATGGTTATTATAATTTATGGTCTCACACCACAATAATGACAAACCTTTCCAAATTATAAAAAAAGCTTCCTAAAAAAATGATTCACAGAGTAATAGATCAATAACGCTATTTCAATATTACATCACAAACATCCGCTTTTGCAATACATTGATATACTAGTAGTGCAATACATTACATCGGTGATTAAGATGCCTGCTGCAGTTTCAATTCGGCTACCTAATGAGACCCTAAATAAGTTGGACGACCTCGCCAAAACCATAGAACGCTCCAAAACATACATCATCCGCAAAGCAATAGACTCATATCTCCAAGAATACGCCGACTATCTAGTCGCCCTAGAACGATTAAGGGACAAAGATGACGAGATCATTTCAACAGAAGAGATGAGGGAACGTCTTGCCCCATAAGATCGAATATAAATCTTCAGTTATCCGCGACCTAAAAAAATTGGACAAGAACACGGCCAACCGGATCCTTCTGCAACTAGAAAAAGCTCTATCCGAAAATCCAAACCACGGTGATTCTCTTACAGGACAGTTCAAAGGACTATTCAAATACCGAATAGGCAGCTATCGCGTTATCTATGCCAAAACCAAGGAAGGAGTACTTATCTTACGAATCGGTTCCCGTGACAAGATATACAAGTAGAACACCCCCCGGACATTACAAAACATAAAAAGCTTCTCTAAAAAAAACATCATTTAAACAATAAAAAAAACCTCCACCTATGAAGAATCAGGCGGCCCACCCACATATATCCATCATATCAGCTTGCAACAGGAAGCCGCACAATACCAGGATCAGCACCCGCCTCAACCCCAGCCAACAACCCTCAAAGGCTTGATACAATAGATCACACGGACCTCACCCTCCACACGATAAGGATAACTGTCCACACCAAGATATTTTTTAGCCAAACCATCAATATGTGCCTCAGCACCCTCCTCTGTGATATCAACAACACAGCCGCGAACCTCAAGATAACGATACGGATTATCAGGATCTTGGATAGAAAGAGAGACACTAGGCCTCTTTCGCATATTCCGATCCTTAACACGGCCACGAGCAGAGTTTACACGAACAAACTCACCATCATAGTCAACCCAGACAGGAGTCACCTGAGGACTGCCATCAGCCATAAGAGTAGCAAGACTGGCAAACGCCTTCTTAGAAAAAAGATCCAGATAATCCTTTGATATATCAACAGACACGACAAAACATCTCCAGAAAAGATATGATCACTCAATAAGAATATAAAAAGACTTCTAAAAAAAAATAAGGATAATTTCTAAACTGCCTCCATGGTAGATGGCGGCTTAGGCGTTATGTTATATGTGACACTCACAACACCCGGGACCTCATTTGTAACCCTAGACGCTATCTTCTCCAAAACCCTATATGAAACACGCGTAGGAGTAGCAACCCTGGCATCAACGCTCTCCCAGCACCGGACCTCTATCTGCTGGCCAAACTCCCTATTTCCATCCCTCATACCAGTCACACGATCTTTATGCAGGATCGCCATATACTGGAAGGCACCGGAATCAGACAGCTCCTCCTCCACAATCACCGTAGCAGCCCTGACCGTCACAACCTTATCAGCTGTTACCTCACCAATTATACGACCTGCAAGGGCAGGACCCAAAAAAGGCATACGGTTGTAGACCTCCTCAGGAAGACCCAGCGCCTCAGCAACCTTCCTCACACCATCCTTCCTAAGCTGGATAAGCGGCTCTAAAACATGATACCCAAACTCCTTCTGTGTATCAATACCAATCTGAGAGAGGACATTATGCTGCCTCTTAATCCCAGCAACGGTTTCATCAACATCAGTAAGAATCGTACCCTGCATCAAAAAGCTAGCACCAGTATCCCTAACAAGACCACCAAAAACATCACGATAAAAAGTACGGGTAATAGCCTCACGCTTCTCCTCAGGATCCTCAACACCCTTTAAAGCACCAAAAAACGCATCCCGCGCATCCAAAAGCACAACTTTAACACCCAAGCCCTTAAACAGGTCAACAACACGCTGAGGCTCACCCTCCCTCATCAAACCATGGTCAATAAAATACGTCAAAAGACGATCACCCAAGGCCCTGTGACCCAGCATAGTCACAGCAGAAGAATCCACACCACCAGAGAGCGCATTTATAGCAAGACCATCACCCACAACACCCCTTATCTCCCCAACCTTATCAGATATAAAACTCTCAGGATCCAGTTCACCTGCCTTAATCTCCTCAATCAACCTTAACACCTCACCTTAACACTCCCCAAGAAGCATTATAAAAACTTTACCTAATACAACAAAAAAAACCTCAAAACCTAAACCACCAAAAAAATAGATCAACACCAAATGATATTTAAAATTATAGTCAATTCAATACTTCTTGAGCACTATCCACTTATCTGATAAATGTAACATGTAGTCTTTTGAGTCAATGGATGAACAATTTTTTTAGGGATGTATACCTTAATGCTCAATATAAGTTAAATGGACTATAATTGAAAACCAACTAAAAAAAATGGGGAGGGGACAGCCCATGAGGACAAATAAAAAAAGTATTTTACTCCCCTCACGGGCATATAATAATAATACATATCCAATATATAAAGCTTATTATCACCCGGCTTACAAAAGAAGCCCAACTTGAAAAGATTGAGGAGAACAGCCATGAAAATAGACATGCACATCTGCACCACACACAGCAAACACCCAGACGAAAACCCCGCAACACCCAAAGAAGCCATAAAGATAGCCAAAAAAAGAGGCCTTGACGGAATACTCATCGCAGACCACGACACACAAAAAGGCGCAGAAGAAGCAAAAAAACACACACCACCAGATTTCCTAGTAATCACAGGAAACGAGATCAGCGCAAAAGAAGGACACATCGTCCTAATAGGAGTAGAAACAAAGATCCCAAAAAACATCCCACTCAGCGAGGTCCTCGACATAACCAAAGACAACGACGGAACAGTGATCCTACCACACCCCAACATAACCTCAATAGAATCCTCCATCTGCGAACCCAGGATAACAAAACACAGAAAACAGATCAACGCCTGCCACCTCCTCAGCACAAGACACCTACTTTTCTACAAGACCTTCAAAAACATAATCAAAACCCACGGATTCACACCCATAGGATGCTCCTACGCACACAACTGGAACGAAATAGGCACCGCCTACACAGAATTCGACAACATCACAACAGAAGACGACCTCCTACAGGCCATTAAAAAAAATAAGGTAAAAAAGATAAGCCCCCTAAAAACACCCACCGGCATCCAAAACATAGCCAGATCAAACATCAAAGTCATAAAGAAATTCATCTACTGGAGAAGATACTTCCTCAGGGAAAGAACACCCATATACTACAAAGACACGCTCAAAGCCATAGAAGAAAAAAAGAGCTTCACACCCGAACAGATAAAGACATTTCTAAACGAGACAAAGAGCACCCGCGAAGTGGAAAACGACGCCATAGCCGAGATAACCATACAAGAAACCCTAAGATACCTGGAAAAGAAAGGGATCATAGAAAAAAACAGAGAATATCACCTAAAAAAAGACCAAAAAAAACATCCACCAAAAGATATAAACAAACCCCTGCTCTACAGGATCTCCCTCAGATACTTCACAAACCTAATCTTCAGATAAAAAAAACCTTAAAATGGAAGAGGGACTGCCCGGAATAAGCAATTCAAAAAGATAAACTATTATATACCCGCCATTGTCTTTACAACATAACAACACATTGACAGGAGACACACAGATGGGAATAGAAGGCATCGCCAACCAGGTGGACTTACTATTAACACTGGTAATACTGGGGATAGGACTGGGCATCTTCATAAACATCAGAAATCTGGACCTGGAAAAGCTAAAAAAACGAGCGATGTCAAAAAAAGGCATGAACATCCTCTGGATGGACTCAACCATCCTAGGCACCTCATTTCTACTACACCAACTCACATGGGCCCTCGAGACATACATGGGGATAAACACAGGCATATGGCTTGCCGCCACAAAAACACTCTTTATAGCATCTCTTGGCTTCCTCACATTGACATGGTATGAGATCGTAAAAGACAGCGCAAAATAACCCCCATTATAATTTCCAGAACAATATAGTAATCATAAAAATACGGGAGATCATTAAACGAGGCAGAAAAGACACGGGGAATAAAAGTGAACGACGCAGTTAAGTTTCTCATCATCGTCCTGGGCATGCTATACCTGCTTCGAAGAGTCGTTCAAGTGGCAATGATGCAGAGCATCCAGAAAAAACACAGAGAATAAAACAGCCACTGATAAACAAAATAAGGCAAAAATAAAAGCCGCTGACGGACGTAATCTCCCCACGAAGCCCCTGGATTTTTTTTAAGACTTTTTACTAATTTAAAGATACATTTTTCTTTGCTAAATTATGCTTTCAAGGTGTTGTTATTCAAAACCCTGAATTTTGGCAAGAAAGACAGATTATCGCTGATAAAAATCCTTCATCCTGACGGTGTCCCGCGGATGAGGAGTGGAGATCTCGCTTATGAGCGTATTTTCTGCGGCAACTATAGCATGGGTAACCCGGGGTCTTAGTCGAATTTTATCCCCCGGGGAGTAGTTCTCCCGGCGGCCGTCTTTGTAGTATACTACGCCTCTTCCTCTCTCTATGCGCAAGGTCTCATCTTTTTTCATATGATAGTGATAGGAGGTCTGGTATCCGCCTTTTATGTAAAGTTGCTTTTCCAGATATTTATCCGTACTTATGAGAATCTTCTCATATCCCCAGGGCTTATCCGCTCTGTTGAGGTACTCCTCCTTTATAACCTCTAAGTCTTTTGTTGTGTCTAGGCTTCTCCAGAATATTTGATCTTCCTTATAGTAGCCCAGCTTCCCCTCTTTTGCAAGCACGGGAAAGACGTTCCTCTCCACATCGCCGGATGGATATCCTTCAAACAGGTCAAAGGAGTCTTTTTTTACCAGATATATGCCTCCATTGATGTAATGTTCTAATATGGGCTTTTCTCTGAAGGAGAGGATCTTGGTGTCGCCGAGCTCGATTATACCGAAGGGTGATTCCAGGGGCGTGACAAAGAGGGTTACGGACTCCTTGCTGAGTTCTATCATCCTTTTTATGTTTGCATCTGTAACTATGTCACCATTCCTTATGATCACATCAGTCTTCTCGATTGAGGCTAGACCTTCTCTTATGGCATCCAAAGTGCCCTTTTTTGATTCTAAGTAGCTTATCTTCACTCCTCTAAACCCTCTGCCACATACTCTTTTTATCTCCCTCCCATAGTGGCCTATTAGCAGGGTCACTTCTTCGATGCCCAGATATTTGAACTCCAGGAGCTGTTTGAATATGGCACAGTAGTCGTCTTTGAATTCTATAAGTGCCTTTGGAAACCCTTGGGTCAAGGGTCTGAGTCTCCTCCCTTTCCCGCCGCAAAGGATCATGCCCTCCATCCCTGAAGCCATATTTTTCGGCTCAGGTATGGGATTGGCGCTTCTTATATTCCCCATATGATCATCACCTATCTCACAGGATCTGCTGTTTATCTGTTTAATACACCTCCCCTCAATTTAAAAGTATCTTATTTGAAAAATCAGTGGGAGATAAATAAGGCCCGGGGAGGACTTAGTCACTCCACATCAAAAGCCTAAGGTAAGCCGCCGGCGTGATTCGAACACGCGACCTGCTGATTACGAATCAGCCGCTCCGGCCAACTGAGCTACGGCGGCACAAACTCCAAACATATCCCTGAAGAATACTCCCATCTTTTTATTAAACATTACGATAAAAACCCAAACACTCAGCCCTCTTCAGGAAAGACATAGAGACACATCTCAATCCTACAATCCCTGCTCTTAAGACTATCGACAAAATCACGGCCCAGATCCACAGAAGCCCTGTCAGCACCGATCATAAGAGTACGGGGACAGATGAAATCACTCTTCCTCAAAACAAAGTCAGTCCTATGAGTAAAGCTAAGATCAGGATGCCCACGCCCAGTAACAACCTCCTCAAGATCACCCACCCTGAAAACAGCCCTAATGACACTGCCTTTCCGCCTAGCAAGGCTCATAAACTCACGGCTCAAGTCACAGATACCCCTAGAAGCACCCACCCCAATGATACAATCACCCCGCAGAGTAACCTCAGGATCCATCGTAACCTCTATAGTCGTCCGATGACGGGCAGTAATATTCTCATGACCACGAGCAACAACCTTCTCAAACAAAACAACCACAACATTAAATCCCATAAAGGACAAAAAAAACTTATCCCCAAAAAAAATCCCGGAAAAAGAGGGAGAGGAAACGAAAAACCAGATGTTTAAGCATAGAAAAAAAACAGACAAAGAATACCAAGAACAACGCCAAGAGATGGTCAAAACACTCCAAACATGGGGCTATATCAAAACAGACAAAGTAGAAGAAGCCATGACCGCAGTACCAAGACACAAGTTCCTGCCAGAAGACCAAAAAACACACGCCTACGAAGACCGACCACTACCAGTAGGAAAAAACCAGACAATATCCGCCCCACACATGGTAGCCATAATGACAGAAGCCCTGGAACTGGAAGGAGACGAAAAAGTACTCGAAATAGGCGCAGGAACCGGATACCACAGCGCTGTAGTAGCCCATATAGTAAAAGAAGGATACGTCTACACCATTGAAAAGATAGAAGAACTCGCCCAAAAAGCCAGAGAAAACATCGAAAAAACAGGATACACAAACACAGAAGTCATAACAGGAGACGGCACACAAGGATACCAAAAAAAAGCGCCATACGACAGAATATCCGTCACAGCCAGCGCACCAGACATACCCCCGCCCCTCATAGAACAACTCAAACCAGGAGGACAGATGCTCATACCCATAGGACCCAGATACCACCAAAACCTCATAAAAGTCACAAAAACACAAGCGGGGGGGATAAAGAAAAAAAACCTAGGAGGATGCGTCTTCGTACCACTAATAGGAAAACACGGATGGAAAGACTAAAAACACCCACACCATCCCCCCCGGGGGGAAACACGCCTCATCAACCTAAAACAATCAACGCAATAACAAACAGAGTGACAAAAAAGAAAAAATACGCCAAACGCCTATGCTCCTCACCCACATCCCGCCTGATAATAGTCAGACTCCCAATAATAAAAACCCCAGTCCAAAAGGCACCTCTAAAACTCAACATACAAAACCCAACTGAAACATTTCAGGACTATATAATTTTCCCACAAAAAGAGGGAAAACCAGACAATATCCGCCCTCCCTATTTTATCCCAGAGCATCGATCAAAAGAGGGGCCACAGTAACAAAACTCACCTGCGAACCCAGAGTATTTGTCCCCACAACATCAACCGCACCATTCGAAAACAACTTGGTAACAACATTCCCAGTCAAAATCGGATGAACACAGCCGATATACACATCGCCAGCACCCTGACCCTTAAGTATCTTCAAAGCCTCCAAAATAGTCCCACCCGAGTCGATCATGTCATCAACAATAATAACGTCTCTCTCCTTGACACCCACATCCTTAGACTCTGTCTCCACCTCACACGGCGCAAGCCTCGTCTTCTCCAAATGATTACAATCAGTATTCAAACCCTTAGATACCCCCTCTGCCAGAGCCAAAGCACCCTTATCAGGGGCTATGACCAAGGGACAATCAAGCCCAAACGCCTCATAATACTCGCCCAGCAAGGTAGTCGCATCCAACTCCATGGAGGGAATGTCAAAAAAATCCAAAACATGCGTCTCATGCGGATTTATCGTCACAAACTCATCCGAGTTCAGCTGAATATGCTTCGCAACCACCTTAGCACTTAAAGCCTCACCCGCCTCAAACCTCCGATCCTGCCGGCCATAACCATAATAGGGGACGACGGTGGTTATCTTACCCGCACCAAGATCCCTCAACGTATCCAGCAACAACAACATCTCCACCAGATTATCATTATGAGGCCTGCAGACAGACTGAACCACAACAACATCCTCGCCCCTAACCTCAGATTCCACCCTCAAAAACAACTCGCCATCAGGAAACTTCTTCACAGTCAATCTCCCAAGATCCGCGCCCAAACCATCAGCGATCTCCTTACCAAGCACCTGACACGACGAACCACCAAAAATCAACATACAAAACATACCTCGATTAAACTGAATTAACAAAATACTATATAAATTTATAAAAAATCCAGCTAGAAGCTTTATATAAATGAAACAACCATAAAAGAAGACACCAAAACTATGAGGTATCTAAGCAACAAAAACAGATGCCAGCGATTTTCGATGTTAATAATAACCACACTATACACCGCCCATTGCAGGTAGATAAAATTGAAACTGATGAAATTCAAGACCACAGAAGATATAGAAGTACCAAAGAACATCATAGACCAGGTCATAGGACAAGAGCCGGCAGTTGACACATTAAAAAAAGCCGCACTGCAAAAAAGACACATCCTCCTCATAGGAACGCCCGGAACCGGCAAAAGCATGTTAGGACTGGGTATGTCAGAACTACTGCCAATAGAAGAGCTCCAAGACATACTGGTACACCCAAACCTAAGCGACAAAAACACCCCCAGAATAGAGGCAGTCAAAGCCGGAGAGGGAGAGAAGATCGTAGCAAAATTCAAAGAACAGAGAAAAAGAGCCGAGGCACCCATAAACACCATGTTCAAGATCCTGTTCCTATCAATAATATTCCTAACACTCTACTCCACAATAATCATGGGGAACCCCTACGTCCTCTTCGGAGGCATCATCGCCTCAGTCTTCCTACTCATGGGCAGACAATACATCAAGATCAAAGATGACGTCTTAGTCCCAAAACTCCTGGTCAATAACTCAAAGAAAAAGGAAGCACCCTTCATAGACGCCACAGGATCACACGCAGGAGCACTTCTAGGAGACGTAAGACATGACCCATTCCAATCCGGAGGACTGGAAACACCCAGCCACGAACTTGTGGAAGCAGGAGCAATACACAGAGCACACAAAGGAGTTCTCTTCATAGACGAACTCGCAACACTATCAATAGAATCACAACACGACCTGCTCTCAGCACTACAAAACCACGAATACTTCATAACAGGACAGAGCGAACGCTCATCTGGAGCCATGATCAGAACAGAACCCGTTCCAACAGACTTCGTCCTGGTGGCAGCAGGAAACCTAAGCGCAATGAAAGGAGTCCACCCAGCCTTAAGATCAAGGATAAGAGGATACGGATACGAGATCTACATGAAAGACCTGATGGATGACACACAAGAAAACAGGGACAAACTCGTACGCTTCATATCCCAAGAAGTCACAAAAGACAAAAAGATCCCACACTTCGACAGAGCAGCAGTAGGAGAGATCATAAGAGAGGCACAAAAGAGAGCCGGAAGAAAAGGAAAGCTGACCCTAAAACTAAGAGGCCTCGGAGGACTAGTAAGAGCATCAGGCGACGTAGCCAAAAACGAGAAAAGCGACATAGTCAAAAAAGAGCACGTACTAAAGGCAAAAGACCTGTCAAAATCACTAGAACAACAGATAGCCGACCGATACATAAGCATGAAAAAAGACTACGACGTATACAAGACAGAAGGAGAAGAAATCGGAAGAGTCAACGGCCTAGCAGTCATAGGAGACAGCGGCGTCATACTCCCCATAGTCTCCGAAGGAGCACCAGCACACAGCAGAAACGAAGGCAAGATCATAGCCACAGGAAAACTTAAGACCATCGCAAAAGAAGCCATACAGAACGTCAGCGCCCTGATAAAAAAACACACAGGAAGAGACATCTCCAACTTCGACATACACATCCAGTTTCTACAGACATACGAGGGAGTGGAGGGAGACAGCGCCAGCATATCCGTCGCCACAGCCGTCATATCCGCCCTTGAAAACATTCCCATAGACCAGAGCGTCGCAATGACAGGAAGCGTCAGCGTCAGAGGAGAAGTCCTCCCGGTAGGAGGCGTGACAGCAAAGATCGAAGCAGCCATAGCCGCAGGGATAAAGAAGGTCATAATACCCTACGGCAACATGGGAGACGTCATGCTAGATAAAAAGAACAGAGATAAGATAAAGATCATACCAGCCAAAACCCTCAGCACAGTCTTAGAGGAGGCCCTTGTCCCAGGAGACGACAAGAGCCTAATAGAGAAGATCAAAGACTTCATACCAGCACCACCGGCAGGGAGCATAGAAAAAGCTGTCCTTCCCAAAAAACACAAGGCACTATAAACAGGCCACTCTTTTTTTATCCAAATCATTAGGAACAATATAAATATCCTAATCAAAGGGGGCGGGAGCCAATATACTGTGACTGTAGTGCACTTGTTTAAATAATATGATGGCCAAAAAATGACCCATATGAAGGCCTACATAGCAAAATCAGTCCTGGGCGTCTTCGCCTTTGACGAAGAAGACAAACTCATAGACAGCATCCCATTCACAAAGGACCCCGAGGAAGTCGCTTGTAAACTGGCAGAATCAGAGAATATCCTGATCCCTGAAGAAGAGGAGATGATCAAAAGACTAAAGGACTACGAGACCTTCATAGAAAAAGAAACACCCATAAAAGGCCTAACAATCAAAAACCCGAACCCCGGGGGGGAGCTTTTAAGATCCAACCTCAAAGACTACGCAGCAGACCTGGGATTCTCAGACACAGAACTAAAGAAATTCTCACACCAAGTCAACATACTCCTCTCCAAGAAAAAAATAAAAGCAGAACATAGAGAAAAAGACAAACTCCTCGCACAGGCGATAGAAGCTCTAGACGACACAGATGAAAGCCTCAACCTCCTCTCAGAACGCATACGAGAATGGTACTCCATACACTTTCCAGAGATGACAAACGCCGTTGAAGACAACGAAAAATACACAGAGCTAATCCGAGAATTCGGCAGAAGAAACTCCTACACAGATGAGCTATCAAACTTGGCAAAAGACTCCATGGGGGCGGACCTGGGAGAGGACGACCTAGCGATACTAAGAGGATTCGCAGAGAAGATAGACGGCCTCTTCAAATTCAGATCAGAGCTTGAAAGATACATAGACACCTCCATGGAGGACATAGCCCCCAACCTAAGAGCAGTGATAGGCCCAACCCTCGGAGCACGGCTGATATCCATTACAGGCGGACTTCAAGATCTAGCCAGGATGCCGGCCAGCAGGATCCAAGTCCTAGGAGCAAACAAGGCCCTATTCGCCCATCTTAAAAAAAGAGCCAGCCCACCCAAACACGGAGTCATATTCCAACACGGCTCAATAAGCATGTCCCCATGGTGGCAGAGAGGCAAGATATCAAGAGCCCTTGCGGGCAAGACAGCCATCGCCGCAAGAGTTGACGCATATGACGGAGAGTTTGTAGGCGACGCCCTAAAAGAGAGTTTCCTGAAAAGGCTTGATGAGATAAAAAAATCATATCCCACGGCGCCTAAGAAGATGAGGATAATAAGGAGGCCCAGGCCGAAGAAGAGAAGATAGGATACTTGCCCCATGGCCTAATCTATTTATGGACATCTTGAAAAATAGCATACCATGACAGTTAGGATTCCAAGAATTCTCTTATCAGGCACAAGCAGCAGGGCCGGCAAAACAATAATCTCA
>JAZFTJ010000040.1:0-12304 GCA_036446635.1 Hydrothermarchaeales archaeon (SeqCode)
TTCTTTAAGTCCTTGGAGTAGCTTCGGGGTTCCTGTGCCTCCGGATAAGACTGTAATCACAATTTCTCTCCCCTGGGTCTGAAAATATCTTTATCTTTTTCTCTTAAAAGATCAGAGGCCTTCCCATTACCTCTAAATTCACCGCCTTTGATTAAGACAACAGGTGTTTTTTCATCGGCATCGCCTGAGACTAGGTTTGCTAGCGAGGCCAAGCTATCCCCCACAGAGATTCGTGTTGTCTCAAGAACTCTGCCATAGAGGTCTTTTTCACCTCTTCTGTCCCATAACATGTTGACCCCTGAAGCGCCTATTGCCACCCCCATAGAGCCGTATCTAAATGGTCTGCCAAAAGAATCTGAGATTATTATGCCTATGTCTTTGCCTGTTTTTTCTCTGATTGTTTTTCTGATCTCTGATGCTGTTTTGTCAGGGTTTTCTGGCAAGATCTTAGCCTTACCCTCCTCTATGTTGCTGGAGTCAATCCCTGCGTTGGCGCATATGAGGCCCTGTTTTGTCTCGGTTATTATGAAATTCTCACCAACCTTTAGGATCTCATTTGATTCTTTTAGTATAAGTTCAACGAGCCTTGGATCTTTATCTGTCTTCTCTGCTAGCTTTTTGGCCTTTTCTGACGGTGTCACGGTGTTTAGATCGATTAATCTCCCGTCAGACTTTGAGACTATTTTTTCAGTAACTACTATAATGTCGTTCTCATCTAAATCTAGGCCTTCTTTTTCAAGAGACGCAAGGATCAGCTCTGGGATGGGGTCTCCTTTTTTTATCATGGGCAATTTCAAGCTATAAGCTTTAATATGTGTCATGGGTCCAAAAATAATTTAATAGGATAAGTATTTTTTCACCTCTGGATCTAGTCCGGCATATTTATGTTGTTCTTTTCAATTTTTCTTAAACAAGATTTGATATTCCAAGATATCCACTTTGCATATCTATGAGCACTATTATGCTGGTTGATGACGAAAGCGACATCCGATTTATACTTTCTATGATATTAAAAAAAGATGGATACACCACAATAGAGGCGGCTAATGGCGGAGAATGTCTTCAAAGAATCCAGGAAACAGATCTTGATCTGGTTATCTTGGACATTATGATGCCTGGCATGGATGGCTGGGAGGTATGCAGGAGAATTAAGGAAACCACGCCTCAATTATGCGTATCAATGCTTTCTGCCAAAGGTACCGAGAAGGATATTAAGAGAAGCATGGAAGCGGGGGCGGACAGGCATCTTACAAAGCCCATAATCAAGGATGAGATCCTCAGCGCTGTCCAGGAGTTATTGGAAGAATTCAAACACAATAGCTGACTTTTTTTATTGTTTCCTCTATATTCTTTTTTTATGTGTGTTGTTGTCTTTTCAACCAGCTCTAGCCTTCCGGCCTTATTACTCAAATATGAAACATAGTATAATCAGATTTATAGGGTTATTAACAAATCATGTTTATATGTAATTGAACCAAAGTCTAAAAGATGGTTAAAAATTATAAGACTGATCTCATAAAAAAGCTCAAACAATACGAAAGTAAAGATGTAATATTCACTGAACATGCTGAGGTAAGAGCTCAGTTTCGGAGGATAGATTTAGAAGAAATTAAAAATAATCTGTTAGACCCTAAAAGATTAGTATTTGCCAATAAAATTAACGCAGATAAAAAAAGCGAAACAAAATATGATTGTTACTTTGGTTATAGTAAAACACATGCCCATAGATATATTATTGTGGTTAACAGAAAGGTTATAATAGTAACTGTAATAAAAATAAACCGTAGATGGCAACGGAAGGCTGAGAAACATGGAAGAATTTGAATTTAATTATGATGTTGATAATGACGACCTTTTTTTGTTTGATAAAAAAGGTCATTCAAAAGGAAGTGTAGAATTTGGAGATTTAATATTTGATTTTGATAAAACATCAAAAATTGTCGGCATAGAGATTATGAATGCAACAAAATTTTTAAAAAAATTATCTAAAGAAACCGACACTGAGGAGATGTTATTAACTTTAAAAAAATGTATAGTAGAACAATCACTAAATAACAACTATATTATCTTCATTATATATTTCTTCAGTAAAGGGGTGGAAGTGAAGGTTCCAATGACCATACCATGTGTAGAGCATAGTAGTCCCGCATTAGTTTATGCTTAGTATTTGATATATTTAGATTGTGATTGGGGTTAAAGATAATATTTTTTATTTTTCTACCAATTGCAGCAGACCGGCCTTATTTATCTCCCAGGATAGATACTATTCTATTTCTTCAAAAGATACTGTCCACTTTCCGATCTTATCGTCAAACTGCCAGATAACTTTATATTCCTTTTCCATGTCCAAATTATACAACAATGGATGTGGAATGGTGGTCGCCCAAGACTTTTGAGATCTTTTCCAAAGTTTTGTTTCTAGCTTCATATAATATCCTATGTAATACTATCATATAAAGGAGAGTGCGGCTACCGGGATTCGAACCCGGGCAGCAAGCTTGGGAAGCTTGAGTCCTACCGCTAGACTATAGCCGCTTCAAAACCCTTTCTCTATTAAAGTATTTAATAAATATATTTTCTTGGAAACCATTTCTTTATTTCCATACAACGTTGAGCTCTACATCATCAATCTCTGGTTTGTTAGGTGATTTAATCTCAAATCTAGACGTCGTGTTAGGGGCCAGCATAGCTTCATCCGCGAAGTTGCCATCAACACCTACGAGATTGCCCAACGAATCATAATATTTAGCTGTTATCTTGACGTAAAACGCATCTGTATCCCCAATGTTCTCCACTTCGCCTTCAACATTAATGTACGCTCCAGAGTCAGAGAGGTATCTCTCCCAACGGATGATTTTAACCACTGCGCTCTCAGGTGTAATTGTTGGCGTTGCGATAGGGGGTTGAGACGGAGTGGTGATGATGATTCTAGAAAACAATTCAGAAGAATCCTCCATATAATATCCTGAGAACTGGAATAGACCATAGAGGAGTAGAAAGAAGATAAACATTCCTAGCATCATTGAGTAGATGGTCTTCATAGAACCTTCTCCTTCTTACTCTCCTGGATGTCATATCACAGGTAAAGCTCTGGATGGGATTTAATGATGGGCCCGGGGGGAATCGAACCCCCGATCTTCAGTGTGTGAGACTGACGTCATAACCACTAGACTACGGGCCCATTAAATCATGTATCCAGGTATGTCTGGTCGGTTTAAAAAAGTTTTAGCTAACTCCAACCCCCATATGACTCCATATTTTAATAAGGCTAAATGATTCTTATTCCCAGTCTTTCAGGCTTCTCTGATTATCATCAGCAAGGTCCAGGCGGACTTTAATCTCTCTGTACTCAAAGCCTTTCTCTTTTAACATATTTTTCACCATAAGAGAGATCTTGGGCGCTATCAAGAAGGCCCGGATCTTGCACCGTGGGTTTTTCCGCACAAAATCAGCTACATAAGCATCAAGCTGATAGACCGCAGAAATACCCGGCGGACTCCTCTTCACCTCCAGTATCACTGGCGTGTTATCCCGGTCTCTGCAGAAAAGATCAATACTGCCTGAGCTTGTCCGCTTCTCCTTCTTGGATATCCTAAGACCATCCTCTATCATAGAGGGGTTTTCCATTATGCTCAAAACTATATCGTCCTCCATCCCCACAAGCTGAAGCTCAGCCTTGTCGATGAGCTCTTTAATAACCAAGAGGCTTATACTCCTAAACTCCACATTCATAAACTCATGCGACTTGACACGCAGGGCCTTAACAACAAGCCTATCCTTTAGGGTGTGGTATGTGGGCCTTGTGCCTGGCGGCTGCCAGTTGACAGGCTCTCTCTTCTCCCCCTGATGAACCAATACAGAACCATCTTTTTTAATGATGACAAGACGCTCCCCAAAGTCAAGAAAACTCTTGGCACGACCTTGGTAGGTTACCCTACAATCACCGATAATTAATATCGTTGACCTCCAGCCCGATCCTCTCATAAGCTGGAGCGCTTTCTCTGGGGAGGGGGAAATCTCGAACAGCATAACCACTAATCCTAAAGGGGATAGGAAATATAAAAAATGTGGCCACAGGATTTGTTAAGTTAATTAGGAGTGGGCCCGGGGAGAATCGAACACCCGATCTTCGCCGTGTCAAGGCGACGTCATAACCACTAGACCACGGGCCCTAGTGCATACAAAAAATTTTAGGATAAAATTAACTAGAACAAGCCTTTGCTTTTTACCACTCTAAGCTTTGCCCTATCGCCCACATATTCACCACTCTGGCTCTGCACAGTCACCTCAAGGATATAATCCCCCGGCACCGCGTCAGAAGTTAGTGACGCCTCAAAGGTAATTACTCTGCTCTCCCCTGGTTTCAGTGTAAATTGTGTCCTATCAGGTCTTTTTACATCGACACCCTCTGTCTTTACCACATCGATGGTTATAGTCTCTGTGGCAGTCCCGTCGTTTTTAACAGTTGCTTCAAGGGATATGGGCTGGGTGTTATCAAGGCTAATTTTACTCGGCACAACCTCCCCACTCAATTTCAGGTTTTTTGTATTCCCTATGGTGCACCCAGTAGTTGCTAATAACACAATTAACAAGATAGCTATGCACGCTTTGTTCATAGAGTCACCAAAGAAAGTTGACTTTCTGGGTCTTATAATCCTTTTGGTGGACTCTACAGTGGACTCGCCGGGATTTGAACCCGGGGCCTCTGCCTTGCGAAGGCAGCGCTCTTCCAAGCTGAGCTACGAGCCCATCTAAGATAACTCTATATCTGAAGAAAACTTTTAAATAAATAACTTTCCTATGTTCTCACTTCATAAGGGCCCGTGGCGCAGCCTGGTAGCGCGTTCGGCTGATAACCGGAAGGTCGAGGGTTCGAACCCCTCCGGGCCCATTCCTCAAGAAAAACTTAAATACTGTTTCACGTTATCTTACCTGGAATGGATATTCATGGAAGCGGGGTGGGGTAGCCAGGTCAATCCCGCCGGGCTCATAACCCGGAGATCGGTCGTTCAAATCGACCCCCCGCTACTATCTCGGTCGATTTTTTTTCCATCTCTTACACTACTTTTGCAATGCTCTAGGGAACACTCCATATATTATACTATTATATATAGCAGGGGGGGTGGCAGGACATGAGCCTGAAGGTTGAGATATGTCTTCGAGATGACAGTCGCTCCCTAGATAGTGCGATAAAGCTGGTCAAAAAAGATCAGGACATCACCCCTCTTTATAGGCTTTGCCTCGTCCTTTTTCTCTGCCATCGTCTCTTGGGCTTCCTATCTCAGCGTCTATCGCAGGCCACGGCGTCCTTGACTTTCATGAATCGAAAAATAACTTTTATATCACCAACGGGAGGATACCTTATAAAACGTCGTTTATTCGTGTCAATGGCTGAAGCGGCTTAGAAATTGGGGGGCAAGGCAGCGGATGGTATGGAAAAAAGACAGACTACAGACTTAACACACTTGAATCAGCAAGAAGTGGAACTGCTGGTAGAGAGGTTTGTAAAAAAGAAGGGTTGGTACGTCCCAGCGATACATGAAAAAGAACTTGAAAAATATATCGACTTAAATTGTGGATGATGGGGGGGATAAGTCACTGACCAAAGAGGATCTGAGTACTAAGCCACCCCAAAAAAGAGATACGCTGACATTAGAAAAGAAGGATTTACAGAAACTCTTCAAGGCGTTGAGTCAACAAGGTTTTCAACTTCTAGGACCTATAATTCGCGAAGACGCTATAGTATACGACTTTTTTGACTCTATCGAGGACCTGCCAACTGGATGGGCAGAAGAGAAGAAAAATGGAACTTACCGACTGATAAAACGAGATGATAACGCCTTATTCGGATACACTGTTGGCCAACATTCTTGGAAGAAAATCATGCGGCCTCTTCCAAACAATTTATGGCATGCAGAGCGCCATGACAAGAAATTTAGAATTATAACAGAAAATCCGGAAACACCTAAAATTGCACTTATCGGAGTCCGATCATGCGACCTTCACGCCATAGCCCTTCAAGACCACATATTCATAGAATCAGGACCCATTGACCCCCTATACAAATCCCGAAGAGAGAGCCTATTTATTGTCGCAATAAACTGTGGACAAAGCGGAGGGACATGCTTTTGCGCATCAATGAATACCGGCCCTAAGGCAAACTCTGGTTTTGACATAGCACTCACAGAAATTGTCCATTCTAAATCCCACCGCTTCATAGTTGAAGTTGGAACAAGAGCGGGTGAAGAGGTTATGAAGACTGTCCGCCACTCAAAAACAACAGCTGAAGACATAAAAATTGCCAAACAAATCGTTGAAAGAGCTGCTAATGAGATGGGACGTTCCATTGATATCACAGACATAAAAGATCTTTTCTACCGTAACTATGAGCATCCGAGGTGGAAAAGTGTAGCAAATCGATGTTTGTCATGTGGCAACTGCACACTCGTTTGTCCAACCTGTTATTGCACCACTATTGAGGGCGAAACAGATCTAAAAGGCGAAAGGGCCACTGTCATTCAAAGGCATGACTCGTGTTTCACAAATGATTTCTCTTATATCCATGGCACAAATATCCGCTCTTCTCCCTCCTCAAGATATCGTCAATGGATATATCATAAACTTGCAACCGGGATAGACCAATTCGGTACTAGTTGCTGTGTGGGGTGTGGGCGCTGTATTACATGGTGTCCCGCAGGGATAGACATAACAGAGGAAGCAGATGCCATTAGAATAAATGAAGGAGAAAAGGAGGAATAAAATGGAAAAAATTGAAGAGATCATATCAGACCATCCATTCTTCAAAGATTTCGAAGATAGATATTTGGAGTTCATCATAGAAGGTACAAGAAAAACAAGCTTTGATATCGATGAGATTATTCATCTAGAAGGGGGGGATGCAAACTATTTCTACATAATACTGGATGGAAAAGTATCGGTAGAGACACATGACCACAAACAAGGCCTTATTATAATCCAGACCCTTGGAAAAGGAGACTTACTTGGATGGTCATGGATCTTTCCACCTTACCGCTGGCACTTTGATGCGAGGGCTCTTGAAAAAACAACTGCACTAGTCTTAGATGGAAGACGCCTTCGTATAAAATGTGAGGAAGAACATGATCTAGGCTATGAATTGATTAAAAGGGTTGCCAATATAATCATGGAGAGGCTCCACGCAACAAGCCTCCAGCTTCTTGATGTCTATGGGATGTCTCGGGATTAGAGGTAAAAATGGTCACAGAAACTTCTAACCCGATGGTCCCAAGCCTTTTTCGTATTAGGAAAAGATGGAAGGAAACAAGTGACACGTTTACTCTTATACTCGAATCCGCAGATGGGCAAAACGAGTTTTCCTTTCTTCCGGGCCAATTTAATATGTTGTATCCATTCGGCCATGGTGAGGTTCCGATCTCAATCAGTGGAGATCCGTGTGTGTCAAACGGAGTTGTCCATACAATTCGGAACGTAGGTACTGTTACCAATGCTTTAAGCGAGTTAAAAAAGGGGGATATGATAGGTGTACGCGGCCCTTATGGAACTGGTTGGCCCATCCAAGAGACAAAGAATAAAGATGTAGTGATAGTGGCAGGAGGTCTTGGAATAGCTCCACTCCGTCCTTTGATATATCACATCATCTCAAATCGAGACTATTATGGGCATGTTGTGATCATCTATGGAGCTAGATCCCCTAAAGAAATATTATATAGGAAGGAGCTAGAAAAATGGCGTGGCCGCTTCGACCTTGAGGTTGAAGTAACTGTAGACACAGCTAGAGGTAATTGGAGGGGCAATGTGGGGGTTGTGACAAAATTTATTGGCAAAGCTGGGTTTGAACCTTTAAAAACCTCTGCTCTGATATGTGGTCCAGAGGTCATGATGCACTTCACTATTCAGGAGCTTGAGAAGAGGGGTGTGGGACCTGACCGCACATATCTCTCTATGGAGCGTAATATGAAATGTGCAGTCGGGTTTTGTGGGCGGTGCCAGTTTGGACCTTATCATATCTGCAAAGACGGTCCTGTGTTTCGTTTTGACAAAATTATGAACTTATTTGGTAAGAGGGAGGTATGATATGGAAGCACATCGCAGACCCAAGCTTGCTGTCTGGAAGTTCACATCTTGCGATGGTTGCCAGCTTAGTCTTCTTGACTGTGAAGATGAGCTTTTAGAGTTAACCGAGGAGGTAGAGATAGCTTTTTTTGCAGAGGCCACAAGTGCAGTGATAAAAGGCCCCTATGACATATCATTAGTTGAAGGCTCGATATCCACACCTTATGAAGCCAAATATATTAAAAAAGTCCGAAATGCTTCGAAGTTTATAATAGCTATTGGAGCTTGCGCCACAGCTGGTGGTATACAGGCTCTTCGAAACTTCAACGACATTGACGAGTTCAAATCTATAGTGTATGCAAATCCTCAGTATATTAGTACGCTTGAAAAATCAACCCCTATTTCTGATCATATCCCGATTGATTTTGAGCTTCAGGGCTGTCCAATAAACAAACAACAACTAATTGAAGCGCTGACTGCTTTTCTCCATGGGAGGAGGCCGAATATTCGATCTTATAGTGTCTGCATAGAATGCAAGACTCGAGGAACCGTCTGTCTAATGGTGGCAAGGGGAAAGCCATGCCTTGGACCGATAACACATGCTGGGTGCAACGCTATTTGCCCAACTTACAATCGTGGATGCTACGGATGCTACGGACCCAAAGAGACTCCTAACATCGAATCTCTGATCCAATGTTGGCGTCGACTCGGGGTTTTGGAAGATGACATCCAAAGGTCTCTTAGAAAATTTAATGTTGAAGCTGTTCATAGAGTGAGGGAATTTCATGAAGAAAAGTAGAACCTTTAAAATTGATTATTTTGCGCGCATAGAAGGGGAGGCAGGACTGCAGGTGAAGATAAAAGATGATGAGGTAGTTGATGTGAAGCTTAATATTTTTGAGCCTCCTCGCTTTTTTGAGTCTTTTCTTAGGGGTCGGAGTTATAATGAGGTTCCTGACTTAACATCGCGTATCTGTGGTATATGTCCTGTAGCACATCAGATGAGTTCGGTTCATGCGATCGAAAATGCCTTTGGAATTAAGGTTGATGGACAGCTGCGGGCTCTTCGTCGTCTAATCTATTTGGGGGAGTGGATAGAAAGCCATGCTCTTCATATTTATTTGCTTCATGCTCCTGATTTTTTAGGATATTCGGATGCTATAGGGATGGCAAGGGATCATGGGGGGGTGGTTAAGCGGGGTCTTAAACTGAAAAAGATAGGAAATGAGATCGTTTCGAAGCTTGGTGGGCGGGAAATTCATCCAATCAATGTATGTGTGGGTGGGTTCTACAGGGTTCCGACGGTAGAAGAGCTTCTTCCTTTGGTGGAGAGGCTTAAATGGGCTTGTGAGGCTGCTTTGGAAACTGTTCGTTGGGTTTCAAGTTTTTCTTTTCCTGATTTTAAGCGGGATTATGAGTTTGTCTCTCTTACGCATCCAGATGAGTATCCGATTAATGAGGGGCGTATTATTTCAAATAAGGGGCTTGATATTGTGGCAGATGAGTTTGAAAGCTATGTTAAGGAGGAGCATGTAAAACACTCAAATGCTCTCCATGCCACTCTGAAGGATGGAGGCCCATATCTTGTTGGTCCTCTTGCGCGTTTCAGTTTGAACTTTGATAAGCTCTCTAAATTGGCTAAGGAGGCAGCGGTCTCAGCGGGGCTTACTTCTAGCTGTAATAATCCTTTTAAAAGCATTATTGTGCGGGGTGTTGAATTGGTGTATGCTTGTGATGAAGCGTTGCGTATTGTAGATAGTTATGTTGAGCCTGATAAATCAGCTTTGGATGTTGAGCTCTGTTCCTCTTCAGGCTCTGCCTGCACTGAAGCTCCCAGGGGTATTCTATATCATCGTTATAAGCTAAGTAGCGATGGGGTTGTTAATGATGCTAACATCATCCCCCCCACATCTCAGAATCAGAAAACGATTCAAGATGATATTTTAAAATTTATTCCATCTCAACTTGATGCTCCTACTGAAGAATTGAGGTTGACGTGTGCACAGCTTGTAAGAAATCATGACCCCTGCATCTCGTGTGCTACTCATCAGTTTAAACTTGATTTAAAAAGAGAATGATTTGAGAATTGTGTACCATTTCATCCTTTTTTCTATTTTTTAATCTGCTCTAATTTTCAAAAGATTTTAAATAAGACATTGTTTAATTTAGACTTAAAGGGTGTGGTTGAAAGTTGCTACAGGAGGGCTGTTATAATTGGTGATAAGAGGAGTGTGTCGGTATGATTAAAGGCACAACAGAGCGTAAGAAGGTGGAGAATAAGTTAAAGGAAAGTGAGAGTTGGTTTCGTCACGCTGTTGATGATGCGCCTTTTCCCATGATGATTCATGCAGAAGATGGGGAGGTTTTAAAGATAAACAGGGTGTGGACAGAATTAACAGGATATGCTCCTGAAGATATTCCGACCATCGCAGACTGGACCGAAAAGGCTTATGGACAACGGATGGATGTTGTAAAAGAAGATATCGATGATGCATTCAAATTAGATACTCGAAAAGACTGGGGTGAATATGTTATCACAACGTCTAGTGGCGAAAAAATAACATGGGATTTCAGCAGTGCTCCCCTAGGAGTCCTGACAGATGGTCGGCGTTTGACACTGAGTATGGCAAAAGACATCACCGAGCGCAAGAAGGTGGAGAAATATCTACAGCAATACGAGTATATTGTATCCAGTTCCACTGATATGTTGGCACTTTTGGATAATAGATTTGTATATATTGCCGCTAACACAGCATATGTAGAGGCATTTAATCTAACTCTTGACAAGATAATTGGTCATACAGTGTCGGAAGTGTTTGGAGAAGAGTTTTTTGATAAAGTTATTAAGCCTAACGCAGAACGTTGTTTGGCAGGGGGAAAAGTCAATTATCAAGAATGGTTTGATTTCCCAGCCTATGAGGTGGAGAGGTATATGGAGATAAATTATTACCCATATTTTGATAATGAAAACAATATAACAGGCTTCGTTGTAAACGCAAGGGATATAACCGAGCGCAAGAAGGCGGAGAAGGCGCTAAGAGAGCGCGAGTCCAAATATCGTTCCTTGTTTGAGAATATGCTTGATGGTTTTGCTTATTGTAAGATAGTGTTGGATGAAAATAATCAGCCAATAGATTTTGTTTATCTTGATGTCAACGATGCTTTTGAAACACTGACCGGATTAAAAAGAGAAGATGTCGTTGGGAAAAAGGTTACAGAAGCAATACCAGGGATTAAAGAAGCCAATCCAGAATTGTTCGATATCTATGGAAAAGTTGCTCTAACTGGAAAAGAAGCCAAATTCGACATCTACGTTGAGCCTTTAGAAATATGGCTCTCTATCTCCGTATACAGTCCAAAAAAAGAATATTTTGTCGCTGTATTCGAGAATATCACCGAGCGCAAGCGTGCGGAGGAGGCACTGCAAAAGAGAACTTATGATCTTGGCGAGCGAGTTAAGGAGCTTAACTGTCTCTATGGCATATCTGATCTTGTTGAGAAACCAGGGATCTCGCTAGATGAGATATTCCAAGGGACAGCTGAGCTTATCCCGCCTTCCTGGCAGTATCCAGAGGTTACGTGTGCTAGGATCGTTTTTGAAGATAAAGAATACAAGACAAAGAATTTCAAGAAAACCAAATGGAAACACTCCAGCAATATCATTGTACATGGCAATAAAGTTGGTTTTGTGGAAGTTTATTATCTAGAGAAAAAACCGGCAAGCGATGAGGACCCATTTCTTAAGGAAGAAAGAAGTCTGATCAACGCCATTGCCGAGCGACTGGGAAAAATCACCGAGCGTAAGAAGGCTGAAGAAGAGATCAAGGCAGATCTTAAAGAAAAAGAAGTGCTTCTGCAGGAGATTCATCACAGGGTCAAGAACAATCTGCAGGTCGTTTCCAGTCTGCTCGAGCTTCAGTCAGGATATATCAAGGACAAAAGAGATCTTAGGCTGTTAAAAGAGAGCCAGAACAGGATAAAGTCGATGGCTCTTGTCCACGAAAAACTTTACCAATCCAAAGACCTGGCGAACATCGATTTTAGTGATTACATCGAGGATCTGACAAACAACTTGTTTATGGTATATGAAGCGAATGCAAGTAAAATTGCCCTGAAGATAGATGTCAAGGATGTTTCCCTCGGGATCAATGCAGCTATTCCATGTGGATTAATCATCAATGAACTGATCTCTAATTCCCTGAAACACGCCTTTCCAGAAGGCAGAGGAGGAGAAATCGAAATAGTTCTTCAC
>JAZFTJ010000041.1:0-10705 GCA_036446635.1 Hydrothermarchaeales archaeon (SeqCode)
CGGTGTGATAGCTCACGATCTTGCAAGGCTCGCCATCGATGACAATGTGTCTTCCTACTTTTAATGTTCTTATTGCTGCAACCTTTGTAGTCACTAGGATACCTCCTATACACTTATCAATATTTTGTCTCTTTTTTATTATAGTCAATTCAACTTCCTATGGGCACTATTAACCTATCCTACAACTTCACCATATTTTTTAGTCTTTCGAGTCATGTGTGAGCAAATTTTTTCCTGTGTTAGATACCTTAACGCTCAATTTATGTTAGATGGACTATAAACATTTTGTGAGTGGATCATTTAACCCTGTAAACCTCAAGGTTCTGAGGGGCCTTTGTCTCTACTTTAAACATCCTGTAGAGCGTGGACGCTAGTTCTGTGCATTTTGATTCTTCACCATGGCAGGTGATTATCCGTTCGGGTTTGGAGCTGAGTCTTTTTACAAAATTAATCAGCTCGTTTCTGTCTGAGTGTCCGCTGAAACCGTCAATTGTGTGGACCTCCATCTTCATGTTGATGACTCTTGTTTTGCCATTCTCTTTTGTGGGTATCTCTTTCCAGCCTTTCTGAATCCTTCTGCCAAGAGATCCTTCTGCCTGATATCCTACGAAGATCATGGTGTTTTTATCATCGTCTGATAGGAATTTTAGATATTCTACAGAGGGTCCTCCGGATAGCATGCCTGATGTGGCGAGTATTACGCATGGGTCTCCGCTTATTATGTCTTTTCTTTGGCTTTGTCCTCCGGTTACTTTTTCAAATGCCTTTGCTAGGAACGGGTTTCTGCCTCTGTGGAATATTTGGTTTCTGAGGTTTTTGTTCAAGTACTCAGGATATGTTGTGTGTATTCCTGTAGCCTCCCATATCATCCCGTCTAGATATATAGGTACATCATTTAAGGCCCCTTGGTTCATATATTCGGCTAGGACAATCATGAGTTCTTGTGCTCTTCCGACGGCAAACACGGGTATCAGTACCTTTCCGCCTCTTGCAGTGGTTTTGTTGATTGTATTTATGACGTCTCTTTCAGACTCTTTTCTGGATGGCTGTATATCCCTGGCGCCTCCATATGTGCTCTCCATGATGAGTGTTTCCAGCCGTGGGAAAGATGTGTTGGCTGCCTCGAATAGTCTGGATTTCTGATATTTGAAGTCTCCTGTATATGCCAGATTATATGTGCCGTCGCCTATGTGGAAGTGGGCAATGGATGAGCCTAGAATATGGCCTGCATTGTGAAGGGTTAGTCGTATATCTGCGGATATGTCGGTGATCTCTCCGTACTCCAGTGGATGGGAATATGTGATCATCCGTTTGATCTCTTTTCTAGGATAGGGTAGATCTTTGCCTTCTCTTTCTGCAACGTCTAGGTAATCCCATTGAAGGAGGTACATTAGGTCTCTTGTAGGCGGTGTGCAATATACCGGTCCTTCGTATCCCATATAGTAGAGATATGGTAAAAATCCGCAATGATCTAAGTGGGCGTGGGTGATGACTACTGCGTCTAGTTCGTTGATCCTGAATTCAGGGATGTTCAGATAGGGATAGGCTCCTATCTTGTTGCCTGAAGCGACGTTTACTCCGCAGTCTATCAGGATCTTGCTTTCGGGTGTGTGTAAGAATTGGGCCATTCTTCCTACTTCTCTGAAACCTCCCATTATGCTGATTCTTACCCATGGATCCTTTGTGTGTGTGCCTCTGTGGATTCGTTTGCCAGTTTTGCGTAGGATTTCTTTTCTTTCAGCGCTCTTTTTGAGCATTATCTGTCTGATGTTTTCAACTATCTTTGATCTGATGGGCGGGGTTCTCATGACCTTGGGTACCCAGCCTATTGTGAGCTTGATTTCATTCAGTGTCTTGCCTGCTTTGCCGATCACCAAGCCTGGTTTTTCGGCTTCTATCCATGCTTCGCAGAAGGTTGTGTCGAATTTTATATCGGTTATGCCCGCATCTTCTGGCACTATTTTCTTGATTTTTTCAGCCGCCTCTTCAGCGTCCATTAATATGGATGGGTCTGGCCTTATGACTACCCTTTTACGGATGATCTTGACTAAGTTCTTCACTACCTCGCCGTTGGATAATAAAATCGAAGGATTCTTTGAATAAATAACTACACCGGGTCCTTCGAAGTCTACCCTAGTTACCATAGAGGTTTCTGGAATATTCTTTTTAACTGCTTTCTTTATTGAAGTGAGGGTGTCTTCTCCTAACACCGATCTACCCCCTATTTATTGGAAAATTATACTAGGTTTAAGT
The DNA here is from genome assembly GCA_036446635.1 of Hydrothermarchaeales archaeon (SeqCode). Classification (GTDB taxonomy): domain Archaea; phylum Hydrothermarchaeota; class Hydrothermarchaeia; order Hydrothermarchaeales; family SZUA-236; genus JAZFTJ01. The sequence goes on from JAZFTJ010000041.1 coordinate 2,254, forward strand.
AATACGATCTAGAAAGATGGTTGATACCAAAATTTGTCGTTAAGATAATTGGAATTTAATTTTTCAAAAGGCTCTTATTGGAGCCTTAGTTTATTTCGTCTACGGAGACTCTTTGAAAACCTTCGTCTCTTGTTATTTTTACGATGTCTATTCCGTCGCCTGTCATGGCGTCCCTCTTTAGAGCGGCTTTCATTGCTCTGGTCCCTATTTTCAGGCCTTCTTCAAGGGTTATGCCGTCTTTATAATTGTCTTCCAGTACTCCATATGCGATTGGTGATCCTGATCCTGTTGCTATAATTGTGTCCTCGATCATGCTTCCCATGGGGTCAATGGAGTATAGTTTAGTCCCTTTTTTATCTACGCCGCCAACGATGAGCTGGACTATCATCGGATAGTATCTTTGTGAATGGAGGATATTTGACATCAATGTTGCTACGCCTTCAATACTCATCTCCTCCCCTTTTCTCATTTTGTAGAGTCTAGCTTCTGCTTGTATCCATCTGATCAGCATCTGGGCGTCTGAGACCATTCCGGCTACTGTGGCGCCGATGTGTTTGTCGATCATAAAGCTTTTCTGGACAAATTTGTGCGCTATCAATGTTCCCATTGTGGCTCTTTTATCTGTTGCCAAGAGCACTCCATCTGAGCACACTAAGCCCACTGTTGTTGTTCCTTTCATATATTCTTTGGTCTTCTCAATAGCGTCCATTAGTTGCCTCCAAACTAGTAAGAAGTTACTAACAAAATAAGCGTTCACTCTTTTTTTTAATCTTATATATAAATTTTTCTGGTATGGTTTTCAAGAAAATTTGCTTTATAAAGCAGTCTTTTTTACATTATTTTTTTTATTAGTTGATTATATTCAGTTGACGGTTTTCTCCTAATAGATAATCACTGGGTAAGAGGAGTTATTCAGTTATAATCCCTGGGTATCCCAGTTGTCTTGTTTTAAGATATTCCCATGAATTGAAGGTTGATTTTACAGGGTGATCCTATAAATTAACCTATAGATGGATTGGTCTATAACATCTTCGGTTTTATTGAAATTCAAGCATCTGTTACAGGATCCTAATATGTTTTTGCTAGTAATATGCTCTTATTTGCGTTCTCTCCACATCCCAAGCATGTTTTTCCTGGAGTTTCTTCTATTATTCCTAGGATGTCAACTCCAGTACTTTCTTCTAGCTCCAAACCACATGCCTGTGATCCGCACCAATCTGCCTTGACAATGCCTCCTTTTTCTGATATGATCTTACTCACTTCTTCTGATGTTGAGGCTTTGTGAATGTCTTTCTCGAATTCTTCTCTGGCCCTTTCTCTGAGGCTTTTGTTTATTTCTCCTAGGATTGTCGATATGCGCTCTTTCAGGTTTTCTCTTGGAATAGTCTGTTTTTCGTTGGTATCTCTTCTTACAACTGTGACTTTGCCATCTTTTATATCCCGTGGTCCTAACTCGATCCTTAGGGGAACGCCTTTGATCTCCCAGTCGTAGTACTTCTTTCCCGGCCTAAGATTTCTATCGTCAATGTGGGTCCTTAATTCACCAAGTTCTTCTTTTACCTTAGACGCCTCTTTTTTTACTTCTTTTTCGCTGTCTTTGAAGATTATTGGGATGATGACGCATTGTATGGGGGCTATTTCTGGCATTAAACAGAGTCCTTGGTCGTCTCCGTGTATAGCGAGTGCTGAGGCTATTGCTCTGTCTGATATGCCGTAGCATGTTTGGTATGCGTATTCTTGTTCCCCTTTGATGTTTTCGAAGAGTATCTCGAAGGTTTTTGCAAATGTCTGACCGAGGTTGTGTACTGTGCCTATCTGAAGTGTTTTGCCGTCAGGGAATATCGTATCAAAGGCGATTGTGTAGTCTGCGCCTGGGAATTTGTCCCAGTCAGGTCTTCTGCTTACAATGTAGGGCACGCCTAGTGTGTCGAAGAATTTCTTGTAGATCGAGATTGCTTCTTCTATCTGCTTTTCGGCATCTTTGTAGGTTGCGTGTGCTGTATGGGCTTCCTTGAATGTGGTTATCTCTCTTAGCCGTATCAGGGGTCTTGTGTGTTTTGTCTCATATCTGAAGGTGTTCACGATCTGATATATCTTCAGCGGCATGTCTGTGTGGGCTCTGATCCAGACAGCGAACATGGGGTAGATGGCTGTTTCTGAGGTGGGTCTGAGTGCGAGTTTGACCTCAAGTTCTGTTAAGCCGCCGTGTGTAACCCAGTAGACTTCGTCTTCAAATCCTTTCACGTGTATGGCTTCTTTGGACAGTTCCTGTTCTGGTATTAGTAGTGGAAAAAGGGATTCTTTGTGTCCGGTCTCGTCAAGATAACTTCTTAGGCGTTTAAGGATGTGTTTTCGGATCCTGAAGCCATAGGGGAACCATACGTAGAGGCCTTTGACAGGGTATCTGACATCCAGTATCTCTGCATCTACAATGATCTGGTTGAACCATTCGCTGAAGTTGTTTTTCCACGTGTCTCTTGCCATAGGGATTACCATTCTAGTATCCTAAATAAAAATCTTCCTTAAATGACGGTTGGTAGGAGGGCGTCTCTAAGCCCGGGGCCTGCGCCTAGTATAAAGAATATGAATTTGAACATCTTGTAGTAGTTTTCTGTACTCTTCCGGTCTTCTCCTGTTTCCATCTCTTCCTGGTACCATTCTTCGATTATGTATAGGGCCAGCAATATCACGACTATTTTAAGCGGTATCATTACTATGGCGTTGCCGCCTGCCAGGTTGATGAGGAATTCTGGCAGTATGTGCTCCTCTGTGAAATGGAAGATGTTTATGCCTACATAGGTGGCGGAGCCGTCTAGTATATGTGAGAAGATTATCACTATATTCTCTTTTGTTCTGAAGACTTTTGATGCTTCAAAAAAATCTGATACTACATAGATGACCATGGTTATTGAGGATGCGAGGATCAGGGGGTATAATAGCCGCTCTGGATGGGTCATGTGGCTTATGAGCTTGAAGAGATAATATGCTGCCCCCATAGACCCTATGATCAATGGGAAGTGCCAATACGCTCTGCCGGTGTATTTGTTGATCAGGAGGCCGATGCCTATGGCTAAGACTGCAAATAATACCGAGACAATGTGAACCCCGGGGGTAACGTTCCAGTATTTGCTCTTCTCAAAAACGTCTATGTCGACCATCATTCTAAAGACAATTCCAAACACGACATAGGGGGTTAAAATGAGGAGGAATTTTTCATCGAATGGTACTAGGTTAAAGAGATATTTTGAGCATAACCATAGGATGGCAAGGAGGATTATTATTGCTATCAGGTAGTCCAAGTATGTGTATGTTGCCATTTCTTATTCTCCTCTTATCACTGAGCATAACTTTCGATCTTTAAATATTCACCTAGCACCGTTGAATTACTTCTGAATCCTGATTTTGGGGGTTTTGGTTCTGGTTCAAGATTTTTTGAAAAAACCCTTTTTTATCTTTTACCCCTACTTAGAAAATCAATGAGGAAAGTTAACAAAATTGGGTGTGCCAGATGCTTGGACTGGATCTGGATTCTATGACTATTCTCTGGATTGTAACAGCTATCCTTGTTATGAGAGCATTGTTGAAAAGCCATACATCCTTGGGTGTTTTGCTATTATTCATGATGTTGGTGGTATGCAATATTTCTCTTTGGCGAAGGGTTCAAAAGGAGTCTTACCCAGTTGAGAGTAAACCTCATTCATCTAAAGGCTCTTCTCTAGATGACTAATCCCTACTATTGCTTTTTTTAAGGAATATTGTGGGGTAAAAATCGGGTACAAAATGTTTTTCTACTACTGGGCATAATGCTAGTGCTATGAAAACCAAGCTCATGCAGCTCCCGCGCAGTGTACTTGTGGGGGAGGGTGTCGTTGAGAAGACAAGCGATTTGTGCCAGGATCTGAAACTTGATGGCAATGCACTTGTTCTCTCTGGCGAACATACGTATAATATTGTGGGTGCGAGGGTTCTTGAGGTCATTAAAACTGGGTATTCGGCTGTTTTTTCGATAGTTCAAGAGGCTAGCATGGATGAGGTGAAGCGGGTTGAGGATTTGATAGGTACTGGGGATATTGACTTCTTGGTCGCTGTGGGTGGGGGGAAGGTCATAGATGTTGCAAAGCTTGCTTCGACGCGTAGTGATATTGAGTTTTTAAGCATACCCACTGCGGCGTCTCATGATGGCATAGCCTCGTCTCGTGCTTCTGTAAAAGATGATGATAGCAATGTTTCTGTGAGTGCAAGAGCCCCGATAGGTGTGATTGCAGACACTAGTGTGATAAGAAACGCGCCTTATAGGTTGATGGCGAGCGGCTGTGGTGATATTATTGCTAATTATACTGCTGTGAAGGACTGGGAGTTGGCGCGGGATGTCAAGGGTGAGGAGTTCAGTGAGTATTCGTCTGCTCTCTCCCTTATGACTGCGAAGATTATTATGGATTCATGTGACCGGATAAAGGATAGGTCTGTTGATAGTGTTAGGAAGGTGGTGAAGGCCCTGATCTCGTCTGGTGTGGCGATGAGTATAGCTGGCTCGTCAAGGCCTGCCTCGGGCTCTGAACATAAGTTTAGCCATGCTTTGGACGCCATAGCTTCAAATCCTGCGTTACATGGCGAGCAGTGCGGTATGGGCACTATTATCATGATGTATCTACATGAGGGGGATTGGTCAGGTATCATGGAGGCATTAAGAAAGATAGGGGCCCCCACAAATTCAAAAGAGCTTGGGGTTGAGGAGAAATTTATCGTTAAGGCGTTGGTCAAGGCTAGGGATATTAGGCCTTCAAGATACACGATTCTTGACGAGGTTAAGTTGTCTGAGAAAGACGCAGTCGATGTTTGTAGGAAATGTGGAGTGACTAGATGAAAAAGATCATAACCTTGGTCGATCCTGAGCGTGCGCAGAAGGGCTATCAGTTTGTGCATTATGGGTCTGCAGAGGAGTGTGAAGACTGTGATTTCCGGATGGTTTGCATTGACAACCTTGAGGAGGGGCGAAAGTATGAGGTTATTGGTTTAAAGGATCTGGAGCATGAGTGCGAACTCTACGGTACTGTAAGGGTCGTTGAAGTTAAAGAGAGCGATCATCTTCTTGCGGTGGATCCTAAGTATGCATTTATTGGGTCGTCGATCCATTTTACGCCTGTTGGTTGTATCAATGTTTTCTGTGAGAATTCAAAATTCTGTAACCCTGAGGGAATAAATGAGGGTGATAAATGTGAGATCGTTGATACTTTGGGTAAGATTGAGTGTGAGAATGGGTATGATCTCCAGACGATCAGGGTGAGAAGGGTCGTTGAATAATTTCTCTTTGTGTTATTATTTGTCTTTACACGCCTTTTTTTTGGGATCCTTTATCCTATTGTAGAAAGATTTTTAATTCATCCCGAGAAGCTTAGAGTTGATTGTGATGTTGATCTCTAGACTGGATGAGTTGGATGAGGATCAGAAGCGTAAGATGTTTGATCGGATTGAGTTGGTGAAGGCTGAGGATGTTTTGAGTAGTGTTGAGAAGATCGTAAACGATGTCAAGGCACATGGTGATTCGGCTCTAAGGTCTTTTACAGAGAAATACGACGGTGTTTCTCTGCAGGATTTTAGGGTGTCAGAGGAAGAGTTTGAGGATGCCAGAGGCAGGGTTGATGACAAGGTCTTTAATGCGTTAGAATCTGCTTATGATAACATAAAAGAGTTTCATGAGAAACAGCTCAGGGGTGATTGGTTTTACGAGAAAAACGGTATAAGACTCGGGCAGATTACTCGTCCCATTGAAAGCGTTGGCTGTTATATCCCTGGGGGTGGGGCGAATTATCCGTCAACGGTGTTGATGACTGTTGTCCCTGCGAAGATTGCAGGAGTGGGGAGGGTTGTGTGTGTGACTCCGCCAAATAAGGATGGTTTTGCGAATGATTACACGTTGGTGGCCTGCTTAATATCTGGGGCTGAAGAGGTTTATAAGGTCGGGGGTGCTCAGGCTGTCGCAGCTCTTGCTTATGGAACAGAGTCGATACCGCAGGTGGAAAAGATCGTTGGCCCTGGGAACGTCTTTGTCACTGCTGCGAAAAAGCTGGTTTTTGGCGATGTCGCGATTGATAATCCTGCGGGTCCAAGTGAGGTTCTTATAATTGCTGATGAGACTGCTAACCCGGGGTTTATTGCGGCTGACATGGTTGCTCAGGCGGAGCACGACGTCAATGCATGCAGTGTCTTGGTCACTACGTCGCAGAAGGTAGCTGATGGGGTGAAAAATGTCTTGGAAGCTTCTGAGTTTAAACGTGTTGAGACAGAGAAGGCGCTGGAGGAGAATGGTGCTATTGTCTTGGTGGATAATATTGATGAGGCAGTAGAGTTCTCTAATACCTATGCTCCTGAGCATCTGCAGATTGTAACCTCAGATGATGAGGGGGTTTTGAAGAGGATTAGAAACGCTGGCTCTATTTTCCTTGGTAATTTCACTCCTGTTGCCTGTGGGGATTATGCTTCTGGGACAAACCATGTGTTGCCTACTATGGGTTATGCGAAGGTCTACTCCGGCCTCAGCGTATACGATTTTTTGAAGCTTATCTCAGTTCAAAGCCTCGACAAGGAGGCTTTGGAAGGTTTGAGCGATGTTATTATTGCGATTGCAGAGGCTGAAGGGCTGTTGGCCCATGCTGAGAGTGTTAGAAAGAGAGTGAAGAGATGAGACGAAGTTATTCTACTGATATCACTCCTCAAGCGGATGGTGAAAGTGTAAAGGTCGCTGGCTGGGTTCATGATATAAGAGACTTTGGAAAGCTGAGGTTTATACTGGTCAGGGATAGGGATGGTTTAATCCAGGTCACTCTTCCTAAGACTGAGGTTTCTTCTGATGTTTTTTCAAAGAGCAAGGAGCTTGGTAGGGAGTGGGTTGTTGAGGTTGAGGGGGTTGTCAAGGCGATGGATAAGGCGCCGAATGGCTATGAGATTCTTCCTCAAAAGATCGTGGTTTTGAATCCCTCTGATTCTCCTCTTCCCTTGGATCCTTGTGGCAAGGTGCCTGCTGATCTGGATACTAGGCTGGATAACAGGATCTTGGATCTTAGAAGGCCTGATAATCTTAACATACTCAAGCTGAGGTCTACTGTCCTTGCGTCTGTCCGGGAGTTCTTTTTTGAAAATGATTTTGTGGAAGTGAATACGCCTAAGCTTGTGGCGTCGGCTACAGAGGGTGGTACTGAGCTTTTCCCTATTAGCTATTTTGAGCGTGAGGCGTTTTTGGGGCAGAGCCCGCAGTTGTATAAGCAGATGCTTATGGGTTCGGGGTTGGACCGGATTTTTGAGATAGCTCAGATATTCAGGGCTGAGGAGCATAATACTCGAAAGCATCTAAATGAGGTCGTCTCGATTGATGCCGAGGCTGCTTTTTGTGATGAGGAGGATGTGATGAGGATTTTGGAGAATCTTCTCCATTCTGTTTATCAGAAGATACTTGATAAGCATAAAGATGAGTTTGGGTTTTTAAAAAATATCGAGGTTCCTTCGCTGCCTTTTGAGAGGGTCTCTTATAGTGCTGCGATTGATGAGCTGCAGTCTCATGACATTGGCATTCAATGGGGCGAGGATTTCCCGTCGATTGCTGAGAAGAAGCTTGGGGAGCTGCATCCTGGTTTCTACTTTATTACTGATTGGCCTACTGAGATTAAGCCTTTCTACACTATGCCCAAGGAAGAGGGGGATATTTGCTCTGCCTTTGATTTGATGTACTGTGAAATTGAGTTGTCGTCTGGGACTAGGAGGGTTCATGATTATAAGCTTCTAAAAGAGAAGATTGAGGCGAAGGGATTAAATCCTCAAAACTTCAGTTTTTATCTGGACGTCTTCCGATTTGGTATGCCTCCTCACGCTGGCTGGGGCTTGGGTCTTGACCGGCTTATGATGGTCTTAACAGGTGTCAGGAACATTCGGGAGGTTGTCATCTTCCCCCGGGATAGGAAACGGCTCACACCATAGCGGTGTGGATAAAAACTTCGGGTTTATTTTTTTTTAACATAAGTTTATTAATAAATAGTGATAGCATATATCTTGATGCTTGAACAATATGAATTTCCCAAGTTTTTTTATCTAGGCCTTTTAGCGGTTTTGGCGTTTGTATTCTTGGAGATAATGGAGGGGTGGGTGGTTGCTGAGATCCCTGATTTTATCGAGGTTTTTGTTACCTTTTTGATTGTTGTCTCGGCGTTGTTTATGGTAAGATATCTCTTGACCTTTGTGTTATCTGGCATTGACTAATTGGTCTTTTTTTCATTTTACCTTGATTATTGTGACTTCGCCATATGGGGACGGCTCTTTATATATTACCTCGAAATATTTTTGGTTATCGAATTTTTCTCTGTCTGTATCCACGCCGAAGAGTGCTGCGCTCTTGTAATAGGAGAGTAGGTTGCCGTATTTTTTCATGTTGTCTGAGTAGAATATGTGTGTAACATTGTATTGT
>JAZFTJ010000042.1:0-2226 GCA_036446635.1 Hydrothermarchaeales archaeon (SeqCode)
CCGAAGAAGAGAAGATAGGATACTTGCCCCATGGCCTAATCTATTTATGGACATCTTGAAAAATAGCATACCATGACAGTTAGGATTCCAAGAATTCTCTTATCAGGCACAAGCAGCAGGGCCGGCAAAACAATAATCTCAGTAGGCCTTATGCGCGCCTTGAAGAACCGGGGATACAGGGTTCAGCCATTCAAGGTCGGCCCGGACTTTATCGACCCAAGCTTCCACCTCTTTGCAACAGGCACCTACTCCAGAAATCTTGACAGCTACATGATGACAGGAGAGAACATCCAGGAATCATTCCAGAGAAACGCCAAGGACGCAGACATCGCTGTCATCGAAGGTGTCATGGGGCTCTATGACTCGCACAACGGCCTGGATGAGAAGGGGAGCACAGGAGAGGTGGCCAAGATCCTGGAAGCCCCCGTTATCCTGATAGCGAACATTGAGCGGATCTCCAGGACAGCAGCAGCCTTTGTCATGGGCTACAAAGAGTTCGACCGGGATGTGAACATAGAGGGAGTCATACTGAATCGCACAGGCTCCAAGAGACACTCCGAGAAGGCCAGGCTTGCCGTTGAAAAACTGGCCAAGATGAATGTCCTTGGTGTTATGCCAAGAGACGAGGATGTCATGGTCCCGGAGAGACACCTAGGACTGACCCCTGCATATGAGAGAGACCAACTCGAGAAGTTGTTTGAAAAACTGGCCGAATTCATCGAGGAATATCTCGACGTGGACCAGATCATAGAAATAGCAAGCAAGGCACCTGAACTAGAGGAACAAGAAGAAAACCCCCTCTTTCATCCTGAAGAGAAGTTTGACATCAACTTGGGGATCATCAGAGACAAGGCCTTCACCTTCTACTATCAAGACAACATAGACGCCTTCAAAGCAAACGGGGCCAAGATAAAGTACATAGACAGCCTTAACGACCCAAAGCTCCCGGAGGTGGATGCACTTTACATCGGAGGCGGCTTCCCGGAGGTATTCGCAAAACAGATGGAAGATAATACAAACTTCAGAGAGGATGTAAATGATTTCTGCTCCCAAGGCCGGCCGGTCTATGCCGAGTGCGGAGGACTCATGTATCTAGGTGAGAGGGCGACAACCATGGATGGAAAAAGTTATGAGATGGTGGGCTTCCTGCCCATCGAAACACAGATGCAGAAGAAGTTCCAGGCCCTTGGCTACACCAGATACGACGTCATAAAAGACAACCCCATAAGCAAAGTCGGGGACTCCCTTGTTGGTCATGAGTTCCATTATTCCAAGATAAAGCTAAAAGACAGAGTTGACCTCGTCTACAAGGCCCAGAGAGGCAGAGGTGTCGACGGCGAATACGACGGAATACTCAAAAAGAACACCCTAGCAAGCTATCTGCACCTGCACGTATTGTCCCACCCATCTATGATCGAACGTTTTCTAAGACTAGCTGAAAAAACGAAAAATTAGAGGCTTTCTAAAAACTCTGAAAGTATCTCTGCTCTTCCAATAAGATAGACACTGGATAGCAAAAAATAATATCCAAATGGATAACTTTTGATTGCCAACCCAGAGCCAATTTTCGAATTGTATCTGAAAACCTGGATCTCAAAGCGTCTACTTCTTGATCTTTTCTTCCAAGAAATCACCGACGAAAGTACCGATGACAAACTCAAGGCTTATTATTAAGGCCACGATAACAAATCCGATTATTCCCACAAAACCTGATGCAAGAGCAACCGAAACGCTGCCTGTAAAGAGGCCGATGAACCCGAAGATCACCCCAATAATAAATCCATATCTTAGGCCTTTTTTTAGGATATGCATTCTGTCCTCTTTCCCGGGATGTACATAGCCGTAGATTATCCCTACGATAATAATCAAAACATCTACAGAAACCATCTTAAATCACCACCATTAATCCTTTCAAATTATTTCGCCGCTTTGCGCAGTTTTGTTATATATCCCATATTACAGTCCCTATTAACGCTTCATCATATTTAATATTAATTCTATTTTCATCTTAGAAAACAGACAAAATAAAGGCATTTATTGAACCAAAACTGCATCTAAAACTAAATGCGGAATCACGGGTGAATCAGTGCGGGGGGAGGGATTCGAACCCTCGTAGGCCTGTGCCAACAGATCTTAAGTCTGTCCCCTTTGACCTGGCTCGGGTACCCCCGCCAACAATAAATTTAGGACACCAAAAGAGAAAGCAAGAAGACAAAACTCAATACG
>JAZFTJ010000043.1:0-6801 GCA_036446635.1 Hydrothermarchaeales archaeon (SeqCode)
GTTAAGATCTCAGCTCCCAATTTGCAAGACGCACTCCCCGGAGCCCCAATAAAAGTGGCAAGAGATAGAATTGAGGAGATAAAGGCAGAGGTTAAAGAAGAGATAGAAGAGGTGAGGATAGAAACCGATGCATTGGGGGTGGTTGTTAGAGCAGACACTCTGGGCTCGTTAGAGGCATTGATAAACATGCTCAAAAAAGAGTCAATACCTATAAGACAAGCAGATATTGGCGAGGTCACAAGAAGAGACGTATTGGCAGCTAACGCTGTTAAAGAGGCCGACTTTGAAGGCGCAGCAATATTGGCATTTAATACCGGGGTTTTAAAAGACGCTGAATCTGCTGCCGTTGATTCATCTATAAAGATATTCCAAGAAGACATAATCTACAGGTTAATAGAAGATTATCAGAAGTGGGTGGAAGAAGCTAGAGAACGAAAAAAGAAGGAAGAATTCGAAGCACTGATAAAACCGGGAAAAATAAAGATACTGCCAGACTGCATATTCAGAAACAGCAAACCCGCTATAGTCGGTGTAGAGGTGATATCTGGCACATTAAAACCCCGCTCAAAAATAATGAACAAAGAGGGCACTGCATTGGGCATTGTAAAGGTGATTCAAGAAAAGAATAAGACTGTTGATAAAGCAAAGATAGGCGACCAAGTGGCAGTCTCAATAGACGGCCCCACGGTAGGAAGACAAATAAATGCGAATGACATCTTGTATACAGATATCCCCGAAAGTCATGCTAAACTATTCGAGACCAAATACAAAGGTTTCCTGTCCCATGATGAGGAAGAATCATACAATGAGATAAAGGCCATAAAGCGGAAAGAAACACCGCTATGGGCCATGAGATAAGGAGGTAAACGATTGAAGCTTGTCATCTCAGATACAAAAAACGGAAAGGCATACAACATTGAACTAGATGAAATAAAATCAAAGAGTTTAATAGGAAGCAAGCTGGGAGATGAAGTTAATGGCACCCCATTAGGCCTGAGCGGCTATAAACTCAAACTAACGGGAGGAAGTGACAAAACCGGAGTCCCCATGAGACGGGATGTCCACGGCAGAGTCAGACCCAAAATTCAGCTATCAAAGGGTCCGGCATACAAACCAAAAGAAAAAGGAGTTGTCAGGAGAAAAAGGGTTAGAGGCAATGTGATAACCCCTGACATCATCCAGGTAAATTCCATCATTGTAAAGAAAGGAAAAAAGAGCATAGACGCTCTATTAGGCGCTTCTGAGTAAACGGAGTTGATAATAATAGGTCATCCTGAAATAAACATAGGAATGGTAGGACATGTAGACCATGGAAAAACAACACTTACCGAGGCATTATCTGGCATATGGACCGATGTCCATAGTGAGGAGATAAAGAGAGGTATCTCCATCCGATTAGGATATGCAGACTGCATGTTCCAGAAGTGCCCCTCATGTTCCACCCCCCAATGTTACACCACTAAAGCAAAGTGCACAAACTGCGGCGCAAAAACCGAGGTCTTGCGTGAGATATCCTTTGTGGACTCTCCCGGCCACGAGACCCTAATGGCGACCATGCTCTCTGGCGCAGCGTTGATGGACGGGGCGGTGCTTGTCATTGCAGCAAACGAAACCTGCCCCCAGCCCCAGACCAAAGAGCATTTAATGGCCTTAAATATCATAGGCGTGAAGAATATCGTGATTGTCCAGAACAAGATAGACATAGTCTCAAAAGAAGATGCCATAAAGAATTACAAAGAGATCAAAGAATTTATCAAGGGGACTGTTGCCGAGAAGGCTCCCATCATACCTATAGCTGCACAGCATGACACAAATCTTGATATATTAATTGAGGCGATTGAAAAGCGGATTCCTACACCAAAAAGAAGCAAAGACGACTCGCTCAGGATGTATATTGCCCGTTCATTCGATGTCAATAAGCCCGGTACAAAGCCGGAGGATTTAGTAGGGGGTGTTGTTGGTGGTTCACTGACACAAGGAAAGATCAAGCTCGGTGAAGAGATAGAGATAAGACCCGGTGTCAGGCAAGAAGAAGAGAACAAAGTTATTTGGAAGCCCATAACTACCAATGTTACAACATTGATGGCAGGAGGTAAGAAGGTGAAGCAGGTCCATCCAGGTGGATTGATAGCAGTAGGGACATCACTAGATCCTTCGTTGACCAAGTCAGACGGCCTGTCCGGGAATATCATAGGAATCCCGGGAACACTTCCAGATACATTAGACAAGTTATTGCTTGAAGTTCATCTATTGGACCGGGTCGTTGGGGCAAAAGAGGAGTTGGAGGTGGAGGGCATCAGGACCAATGAGCCTCTTATGTTAAATGTTGTGACTGCCACTACAATAGGCGTTGTCTCAAGTGCCAGAGAGAACGAGGCAGAGGTCAGGCTTAAACTACCCATCTCTGCGGAGAATGGCTCCAGAGTAGCCATAAGTCGAAGAATAGGTGCTAGATGGAGACTGATCGGGTACGGGATCATAAAGGGTTAAATAATGCCACTGAAGAAAAAAAGAGTGATCTTGGATTCCAATTTTTTAATGCTTCCTTTTCAGTTTAATGTAGATATCTCGGACGAAATCAGCAGGATATTGGAGGGGGGGTTTAAGATATACGTTCCTCAAGAGATACTAAATGAGCTGAATTACCTCAGCATTAAGGCTGAAAAACAGAAAGATAGAAAAACGGCTAAGATGGCGTTAGAGTATGCAAAAAGATTTGCGACGATTGCAGGTGGAGATGGGGAGGCGGATGAGGCTATAGTCACACTCGCTGGAAAGGATACGATAGTATGCACAAACGACAAAGCATTAAAAAACAGACTCAGAGAGATTCATGTACCTGTAATCTATCTAAGGAGTAAAAGTAAGCTGGAGATAGAGGGTTATGGAGTATCTTAGACTTTCATGGAATGACATACAAAAGCAGTGCGCAGTTATTGCAAAGGACATCGTCAAGAAAGAGTATGACAATTACACAATAATAGGTATAACAAGAGGCGGCTTGGCACCTGCCAGGATACTCTCGGACATGCTTGACAACAACGAGATCTACACAATAACAATAAAATTCTACCAATCAGTAGGGAAAACAGCTAAAAAGCCCAAGATAGCCAGTCCCATTCAAGCAGATATCAAAGGCAAAAACATACTTCTTGTAGACGACATCTCAGATACAGGAGAAAGCCTTATCGTTGCAAAAAAACATCTTGAAGAGAAGGGGGCAGGACGTGTTATCGTGGCAACCCTGATGAAAAAGCCTCAGACGAAATTCGAACCCGATATTTTTGCAGGAGAAACCAGTGCTTGGGTGATCTTTCCATGGGAGGTAAACGAGACAATAAGGGACATCAAAAGATCCTCAAAAACCCTTGAGGAATTTAAAAAAGAGATGGAAAAAGCAGGCATCGACAGAGAAGAATATCGCGAGTTTATCTAGAACCAAGTAATTCAGAAAGCTATAAAAGTCTAGCAAAATACTTTTTCACAAATGGAACGTGGTGCGATGAAGGTCTCGATTATCGGCACAGGATATGTCGGCCTTGTAACCGGCGCGTGTTTTGCAGATCTAGGAAATACTGTAACCTGCGTGGATATAGACGAGGATCGAGTAGATGCCATTAACAAGGGCAAACCACCCATCTATGAGGCGGGACTTGAAGAGATGCTTAAAAGAGGCTTAAAAGCAGGGAGGATCAGGGCTTCAATAGATCTTCGCAAGGCAGTTCTTGAAAGCGAGATATCCTTTATCTGTGTCGGCACACCATCCGGGCTCTTGGATTACATCGATCTAAAGCATGTGGAGGAGGTAAGTAAGGGGATAGGAAAGGCGTTAAAGGAGAAGGAGGCGTATCACGTTGTCGTTGTGAAAAGCACAGTGGTTCCAGGGACAACAGAGCATAGCGTCGTACCAACATTAGAAAAATATTCAGGGAAGAAGTGCGGCGCAGACTTTGGTGTATGCATGAATCCAGAGTTTTTAAGAGAGGGAAGAGCTATAGACGATTTCCTCCACCCAGATCGTATAGTCATAGGCGGTATAGACGAGAGATCAACTCAAAGGATAAAACAACTCTATGGAGGATTTAAGTCAACAATAATGGAGACCGATCCAAAGACAGCTGAGATGATCAAATATTCCACGAACTCTTTCTTGGTAACCAAGATAAGCTTCATAAACGAGATAGGGAATATATGCAAACAGCTAGGGATAGATGTCTTCGAGGTTGCGAGGGGATTGGCCATGGATTCTCGGATTTCACCAGAGTTTTTAAACTCAGGAATAGGGTTTGGCGGCAGCTGTTTCCCAAAAGATGTCAAGGCCTTGGTAGGCAAAGCAAAAGAGGCATACTACAGGCCGATCATATTAAATGCCGCTCTGGAACTTAACGAGCTTCAACCATTGCGGCTGGTTGAGCTTTTGGAGCGGAAAGCAGGCCCATTAAAAAACCTGGATGTTACAATACTTGGCTTGGCATTCAAACCGGGTACAGACGACATGCGTGAGGCACCCTCGTTGAAGATAATTCATAGTCTCTTACAGAAAGGTGTGATGGTTCATCTAACCGATCCAGAAGCTATAGATGAGGCGAAAAAGATACTTGGAAAACATGAAAGGATAAAATATTATTTATCAGCAGATGAGGCAGTAAAAAAAGCTAGATATGTCTTGATAGTAACTGAGTGGGATGAGTTCAAAAGACCTGATCTTTACAAGGGGAAGGTTGTAATAGACGGACGGCGCATTGAAGAGGCGCGGATTGCAGACGAATATGACGGGGTGTGCTGGTAAAAATGAAGGCGGTGATTCCTGCTGCAGGATTAGGAACGAGGTTTTTGCCGATAACAAAGGCTCAGCCAAAAGAGATGCTCCCGGTGTTCGACAAGCCCACTATCCAATATGTGGTTGAGGAGGTTGTGGCGTCAGGAATTGACAATATTCTGATCATTACTGGCAGGGGAAAGAGGGCTATAGAGGATCATTTTGATAAATCCACTGAGTTGGAGATGGTTTTAAAGAACAGTGCCAAGGAGGAGTATCTGAGGCAGATGGAGGAGATATCTGACTTGGCAGATATTCATTATGTCAGACAAAAGGAGCAGAGAGGATTGGGGGATGCCATCTACTGTGCAAGAAAGTTTGTGGGGGATGAGTCCTTTGCGGTATTGTTGGGGGATACCATAACCATCAATGATGTTCCGTGCACAAAACAGTTGATGAACATCTTTGAGGAGTATAATTCCTCGGTTATTGCTGTAGAAAAGGTAGCAAGAGATAAGATTGAAAGCTATGGCATTATTAGATGCACTCCTATCAACAGCATTTATGAGGTAAAGGACTTAGTGGAAAAGCCAAAGCCTGAAGATGCGCCATCAGATCTTGGGATAATTGGGAGATATGTCTTAACGCCAGAGATATTCGATGCCATGGAAAGGGTTGCCCCGGGAGTTGGTGGTGAGATACAGTTGACTGATGCTTTAAAACTCCTTCTAAATGATCAGAAGATCTATGCTTCTGAGTTTGAGGGTAAACGATACGATATAGGTACTAAGCTTGACTGGTTGAAGAGTTCGATAGAGTTTGCACTTCAAAATGATGATGTGAAAGAGGACCTCATCGAATATCTTGACAATGTATGTAAAAAATAGGGTGGTTTATTGTTGTCCATAGTCAAAGAGGATGTAGAGAACATAGGAAACGCCATTAAAAAAGATGGCTTAAGTTTTGAAGATCAAAATGTGCTTGTAACCGGTGGTGCAGGGTTTCTTGGTTCTTGGATCTGTGAGGTCCTGATTCGGCAAAATGCCACGGTTACATGTTTAGACAATCTGGTAAGTGGCCTTAAAACTAACCTTGCAGATCTGATGGGTGAAGAGAACTTCACATTCATCGAGCATGACATTAGTAAGCCCATAATCTTGGACGGTTCCTTTGACTTTGTCATGCATCTTGCAAGCCGTGCCTCCCCCTTTGAATTCGAGAAACATCCTATTCAGATTTTAAAGGCAAACACCCTTGGCATTTGGATTGCCTTGGGAATTGCAAAAAAATATGATGCTACATTCTTCTATACTTCTACGAGCGAGATCTATGGAAATCCAGACCCTCGTTTCATACCTACGCCTGAGACCTATAATGGAAATGTCAATCCCATCGGGCCCAGAAGTTGTTACGATGAGGCGAAACGCGCTGGTGAGGCCTTTGTTAAAGCATATGAATTGCAGCATGACATGGATACCCGGATGGTCAGGATATTCAATACATATGGCCCCAGAATGAGGGCTGACGATATCTATGGCAGGGTAGTACCCAGGTTCGTTGATCAGGCGTTAAAGGGAGAGGAGATAACGGTGTTTGGTGATGGCTCTCAGACAAGGTCTTTTACCTATATTACGGATCAAGTGGAGGGCATATTGAGGCTTGCTTTGTCCCCTGATGCTAAGGGGGAGGTTGTGAATATTGGTAGTAACAAAGAGACGAGTGTATTGGATCTTGCAGAAATGATCAAAAAGATTACAGGTTCAACCTCCAAGATAGGTTTTTATCCTCTGCCTGAGGATGATCCTGAGAGGAGATGTCCTGACATAGGCAAGGCAAGTAGGATATTAAATTGGATGCCTAAAGTCGAGTTGGAAGATGGGTTAAAACGGTTTACCGATTATAATAGGGGTACAGAGTAGGCTGGTGTGTGTTATTTTTTCTTTTTATCTGAATCCTTCGATTTTTTCAATCCTTCGAATATAGAGGGTAGGCTTACAAGATATCTTCCATCCTCCCCTGCAAGAATGACCGGTTCTTTCATC